>NZ_JBNNTG010000016.1:0-104450 GCF_050278525.1 Peribacillus sp. NPDC096540
TTTCGAACCAAATGGTTCGCTGGCACCAGTTGATCTAAAGTAATCATTTCAAGCTGATCTCGCTGAATAGAATCATGTTTAGAAAGCATCCTCATTACCTCAAGTTTTAATACTTCCATTTTAAAACAAAAAAAACTGTAGGCAGTCCTTGAAAAAGGCTGCCTTTTTTGTATGTAATTTGAACGACAGCTAGATAGAACTTCCAAGCTAGACAAGATTCGTTATCCAAGAAAAAAAGAGGCATTTAATTGAAAACCTAAATTTGAAAGGTGAGTATTGAAATATTATTCTGATTCCACAGGAAATATAGTTAAATTCTTCTTAAAAAGAGTAATTATATTACTATAACTATATTGATAATAAAAAAAGAATTTGTAATAAATCCCCTGCCTTCTTATGCAAATTGTTATTTGGTATAAGTAGTGTTTATATGTGTCTTAATTATGAAATAATGATGCGGAATTTGTCGAATGTAATTTTCTTAAAAATATTTTCGTTTTTTTAAAAAAGATTTCAATATAGAATTTTAAAGAAACCTTTATAAAACAAGGCTAAAAAGGTAGATTGAAAATAATACTTATGAACAAATATCAAAAATTAGTTCTAAAGTATCAGGTATATAGATTTGTTTTTCGATATGATAAATAAGTAATTAGAGATAAATTTTGGTTTAATTGTCGAAAAATTTGATAAAATGTAACAAAACGTTATAACAGACCTGGAATTATACTAAGAAAAACAGTAAATTTGAGCAAATTGTGACATTTTTCGACTTTAATAGGGCTAAAGTACTAAAGTTGTCTGTGGACATAGTTATTATGTTTCTTTAAAATTAAACCATGAACAGGTTGGGTTAAATTAAATCTAAAGTTATTATCTGTTTAAAATGGAAAGAGGCAAGTAATAATATGGAATTATTTTCAAATACTTTTCGATCGCTAGAAAACGCTCTGAATTATTCTAATACAAAACAAAAAGTTATTTCACAGAACATAGCGAACACTGATACTCCGAATTATAAAGCTAAAGAGGTCCCCAAAAAACAGTCCTTTCAAGCTGAGCTAGAATCTTCCATCCAGTCATACCGTACCGATGAAAGACATCTTAATTTTAAATCAGAGGGCAGTGGATCTTCTTCAATCGTGACGCAGAGGAATGCGCAATATAACAATAATGGAAATAGTGTGGACATTGATAAAGAAATGACTGACCTTGCTGCAAATCAAATTTATTATAATGCAGTTTCCGATCGGCTTTCAGGTAAATTCAAATCATTGGAAACTGTAATTAGGGGAGGTAAGTAATGGGGATTTTCCAAAGTATAAATACGACTAGCTCAAGCCTAACTAGTCAAAGGTTAAGGATGGATGTGATTTCTTCTAATATGGCGAATTCAGATACGACCAGAGCGGAATATGATGCAGAAACCAAGGAGTGGAAACCATACACAAGAAAATCAGTTGTGCTACAAAGTAAGGAAGGCAGTTTTTCAAGCTTCTTAAATGCAGCCACTGGGAAAAACAGTGGGATTGGAAATGGTGTAAAGGTTACGGGAATAGTAAAAGATGAAACGCCTTTTGAGTTGGATTACAATCCAGAACACCCCGATGCCAATGATGATGGATATGTAGAAATGCCAAACGTTGATCCACTTAGGGAGATGGTCGACTTAATGAGTGTAACCCGTTCATACGAAGCAAATGTGACAGTTTTAAATGCATCAAAGGGAATGATGATGAAAGCATTGGAAATCGGCAAATAATCTTGAATGGAGAGTGGAGATATGGAGGGGATTTCTCTTTCGGCAGGGAGCAGTGTATTTAATGTATTGAAAAATGAACAGAGTAAGACAAATACACCATACGAAGCACAGCAAAATTTTGCGTCCGTATTAAAAGAATCGCTGAATAAAGTTAATGAAACTCAAGTTGCATCAGATAATCTGACAAATAAACTGGTTAACGGAGAAGATGTTGAGCTTCATTCAGTGATGATTGCATCACAAAAAGCCAGCGTTACCATGCAGGCTACACTAGAGGTCCGGAATAAGGTGGTTGAAGCCTATCAGGAAATGATGAGAATGAGTATATAGCATTCATTTTTAAAACCTCATTAATATAAAGAAAAATGGCCAGGGGGAAAAAAATATCCCCTCTCATAAATTCATAGACTGACCGGGGGATTTAAATGAATGATGTACTAGTGAATTTTAAAAATAAAATAACTGTTTTCTGGACTAGCCGCAGTAAAAAACAAAAAGTCATGATGATTGGTTCAACGGCATTGATTATCATCGTCATTATGGTTGTCTCGATTTTGGCCTCCCGTACAACACTGGTTCCCTTATATTCTAATTTAACACCATCAGAAACGGGAAGTATTAAAGAGAATTTAGATAGTCAAGGAATAAAGAACGAAATTTCAGACAATGGTAAAACGATTAAAGTTCCTGAAGAAAGATTGGATACACTCAAAGTGGAGCTTGCAGCTGAAGGAATCCCGGACTCTGGAAGCATCGACTATTCATTTTTTAGTCAGAGCGCTGGTATCGGAATGACCGAAAATGAATTCAATGTTATTAAATTGGACTCGATGCAGACGGAACTAGCCAATTTAATAAAGAAGATTGACGGGGTTGAAGATGCAAGTGTGATGATTACACTTCCTGATAAAGGGGTTTTTGTAAGTGATACAGCTGGTGAAGCGTCAGCATCAATTGTTTTGAATACGAAATCCGGCTATAAATTTGAAGAAAATCAAATTAAATCACTTTATCATCTTGTATCAAAAAGTGTTCCGAACCTGCCTACAGATAATATCGTCATTATGAACCAAGAATTTGAGTATTATGACCTTGAAAATCAAAATACTAATTTCGCGTCTACTTTTGTTACACAAAACGAAATAAAAAAAGAAATTGAACGCGATATTCAAAGACAAGTACAAAACATGTTAGGAACAAAAATGGGCAGAGATAAAGTGGTCGTTTCTGTCACAACAGACATTGATTTCACTCAGGAAAATAGGGAAGAGAATATAGTTGAACCGGTGGATGAAGAAAATATGGCAGGAATTGAGATTTCTGCGCAAAGAATCAATGAATCGTATAGTGGGGATGCAGCTGGGGCTGGTGGCATTCCGCAAAGTGAGGATTCCTCTGATGCATTAGGATCTAGTTATAAAGAGGAAACAAACGGATCCGGTGATTATGAAAAAGTTGATGAAACAATAAATAGTGAAGTGAACCGAATCAAGAAAGAAATAGTGGAAAGTCCATACAAAGTAAAGGATTTAGGTATCCAGGTAATGGTTGAGCCTCCTACTGCAGATGATCCGAACTCCTTATCTCAGCAGAGTGTAGATGATATTACCCAAATCCTTAGCACAATAATCCGTACGACAATTGAAAAAAAAGCTGCAGGGGAAGAACTGACAGACGATGAGCTAGATAAGAAGATTGCGATTTCCGTTCAGCCTTTTAACGGAAAAATGACGATACCAGAAGATGGAACGAGTTCTTCAATGCCCATTTGGATTTACATTGTAGGTGGAATATTATTAGTAGTCATTATCATTCTAGTATTCTTATTTTTCCGCTCAAGAAGGCAATCAGAAATGGAAGAGGAATACGTGGAGGAAGGGGAAGAAGTCGTATTCGAGGTTCCAGATTTAAATAAAGAAAAGGAAACAGAGGCATCGTTAAAAAGAAAACAACTTGAGAAACTGGCAAAAGAAAAGCCGGATGAATTTGCAAAATTATTAAGAAGTTGGATAGCAGAAGATTAGGCTAGGAGGCTGTGCAAGTGACAGAAAGAAAAAAAAAGGCAGGATTGACTGGCAAACAGAAAGCTGCAATCCTCCTTATTTCCTTAGGACCGGATGTTTCTGCATCCGTATATAAGCATCTTTCTGAAGAGGAAATTGAGAGATTGACTCTTGAAATTTCGGGAGTTAGAAAAGTAGATTCGCAGGACAAAGAAGAAATTTTAGAGGAATTTCATAATATAGCTTTAGCACAGGATTACATATCACAGGGTGGGATTGGATACGCGAAGCAGGTTCTTGAAAAGGCGTTAGGGACTGATCAGGCGGCGGCAATCATAAACCGCTTAACATCTTCCTTACAAGTTCGTCCATTCGACTTTGCAAGGAAGGCGGATCCTGGACAGATATTGAATTTTATCCAAAATGAGCATCCGCAGACGATTGCCTTAATTTTATCTTATCTTGATCCAACACAGGCAGGCCATATTTTGTCTGAACTTCCGCAAGAGGTGCAGGCTGATATTGCCAGAAGGATCGCTTTAATGGATAGCACTTCACCGGAGATCATTAATGAAGTAGAACAGATATTAGAAAGAAAACTATCTGCAACTGTGACCCAGGATTATACCCAGACTGGCGGAGTCGAAGCGGTTGTTGAAGTATTGAACGGAGTTGACCGCTCAACAGAAAGAACTATCTTAGATGCACTTGAAACCCAAGATCCAGAACTTGCAGAAGAAATCAAGAAACGGATGTTTGTCTTTGAAGATATCGTGACTCTTGATGGAAGAGCCATTCAGCGTGTTGTACGGGAATCTGAAAACGAAGATCTCAAACTTTCCCTTAAAGTGGCAAGCGATGAGGTGAAGGAAATCGTTTTCCGTAACATGTCGAAACGAATGGTCGAAACGTTCCAGGAAGAAATGGAATATATGGGTCCTGTACGTTTGCGTGATGTAGAAGAAGCACAATCCAGAATTGTTGCTGTTGTTCGCCGCCTTGAAGAAACGGGCGAGATTGTGATCGCCCGCGGCGGAGGGGATGACATTATTGTCTAGAATTATTAAGTCCCACCAAGCACATCAGGAGAAAAGCAAAAAGATAGCGATAAAAATTCGCCGTTTGGACTCTCTTGAAACAGAAAGTGAGGATGAGGGGGAAATCGTTCATCATTTTCAATCAGATGAATTCCTAAACCTAGCTAAGCAGGAGGCAGAGTCTCTATTAATAGAAGCAAAACAAAAAGCCAAAGAGGTTGTCGATGAAGTCTTGCAAGCCCGCGAACACTGGGAGAAGCAAGAAAAAATAATGTATATCGAACAGGCTCAAAAAGAAGGGTATCAGCAAGGAATCGAAGATGGAATCCAAAAGGGCTATAACGAGGTTGCAGGGGAGATTGCTTTTGCAAAGGAAGTGGTAAAGTCCTCTAAAAAAGATTATCAGCAACATATCGAATCATCTGAATTAGTTATTTTGGATCTTGCTATGAAAGTGGCTGGGAAAGTTATTGGCCGCCAGCTTGAAAATAATGAAGAGTCTTTTTTATCCATCGTCAAGAAAGCCATTAAAGAAGCGAGGGATTACCAGGAAGTGCAGCTGCATATTCATCCGGTTCAATACCAATCGATTCTTACTCATAAGGAAGAGTTGATTTCAATCTTTCCAAAAGATACAGAATTGTATATCTATCCGGATGATGATCTAGATGAAACTAGTTGTATCATCGAGTCGGAGAATGGAAGAATAGATGCCAGCGTTGATAGTCAGCTACATGAAATTAAAATGAAACTAACTGAGTTGCTGGAAGGTGAGTAAAGATGAAAGCGAAGGATCTCTTACCCTTAGTTGATGAAGTCGATCCATTTAAACACTATGGACGGGTCAAACGTGTCGTAGGGTTAATGATAGAATCCCAAGGCCCTGAAAGCTCTGTAGGCGACGTTTGTTATATCTATACAGGTATACAAAAAAAGAAAAAGAAAATATTAGCGGAAGTTGTCGGTTTTCGTGATGAAATGGTCATTTTAATGCCGTTTACAGCGGTAAGTGATATTGGACCAGGATGTATTGTTGAAGGAAGCGGACGAAGCCTTGAGATAAAGGTAGGCAGTGGATTAATAGGAAAGGTTGTCGATCCTTTAGGACATCCAATCGACGATTCGGTGCTTCCAAAAGGACTTGCTACGGTTCCGGTGGATCAAGATCCACCCAGCCCCATGGAAAGGCCTCCGATTGATGAACCGATTGATGTAGGTGTACGTGTGATTGATAGTTTATTAACAGTAGGGAAAGGCCAACGTGTTGGCATCTTTGCTGGGAGCGGTGTTGGAAAAAGTACTTTGCTTGGCATGGTAGCACGGAATACCACGGCTGACTTAAACGTGATTGGCCTTGTTGGTGAACGTGGTCGAGAAGTGCGTGAATTCATTGAGAAAGATCTTGGTCCGGAAGGGTTAGCCAGATCAATTGTTGTTGTAGCGACTTCTGATCAGCCAGCGTTGATGAGAATTAAAGGTGCTTTGACGGCTACTGCCATTGCAGAATATTTTCGTGACAAAGGATTGAACGTGATGCTAATGATGGACTCCGTCACAAGGGTTGCGATGGCCCAAAGGGAGATTGGCCTTGCTGTCGGCGAGCCACCCACCACAAAAGGCTATACGCCATCCGTTTTCGCAATCCTTCCAAGACTACTAGAAAGAACAGGCACAAATCAGTTAGGATCCATTACAGCTTTTTATACGGTTCTTGTCGACGGTGATGATATGAATGAACCAATTGCCGATGCAGTCAGGGGAATATTGGACGGTCATTTCATCTTAGACAGAAACTTAGCCAATAAAGGACAGTTTCCGGCTCTCAATGTTCTAAAGAGTATAAGTCGTGTCATGAACAATATTGTTGAGGACAGGCATAAAAGGTCAGCAGAAAACTTACGAGCATGTTTATCAACCTATATTGAGTCTGAAGATTTGATTAATATAGGAGCCTATAAAAAAGGTTCTTCAAAGGAAATTGATAACTCTATTAAACAATATCCAGAAATCATTTCATTTTTAAAGCAAGGCACCCATGAAAAAGCACCCAAAGACAAGAGTATTATCAACCTCGTAGAATTGATGGAGAAAGGTGATTAACAATGATTTATCAATATAAATTTGAGAAGATCCTAACCATCAAGGAAAAAGAAAAAAGGGATGCACTTTCTAAATATAATGCTGCTCTAAAAACCTTTGAAGAAGTAGCAGAAAAATTGTATAAGCTCTTAAAAAAGAAAGAAGACCTGCTGGAATTCCAACAGGAAAAGCTCCGAAATGGATTATCTGTTCAGGAAATTCGCCATCATCAGTTATTTATGGATAATCTGGAAAAGCTCTTAAACCATTGTCAACAGGAAGTCATTGAAGCTCGTTACAAAATGAATGTCCTGCAGGAAGTATTATTGGAAAGAAATATTGAAGTCAAAAAGTACGAGAAAATGAAAGAAAATGAGTTTCTTAAATTCCTGGATGTCAAAAAGGAAGCTGAGAATAAACAAATGGATGAAATATCTATCCGGCAATTCTTATGCAAAGGGCGTTAGGTGATAGAATGCGTAAAAAAGGTGAATCTACTGGATTAGATGAATTAAAAGAAAATAAAATAAGCAAATTTCAATGGTTTCTTGTCATCTTCATCCCTTTTATCTTTGCGGTAACTGTAGCTATGGTCGTTTTTTCAGTTGCGGGGGTTAATGTAGTGGAAAAGGCTAAGGAGATGTCCGCAAAAATCCCCTTCGCCGAACTGATTCAAAAGGATGAGGTAAAAGAAAACTCAGTCAAAGACACTAAGAAAGTTTCAAGAAAATTGGCAAAGTTAGAAACCGAAATAGAAAACAAAGAAAAAGAGATAGAGAAACTGGAAAGAATAATTGATACACGAGACAAGGCTGTTGAAAAGGCTGAAGCAGAAAAACAGCAGCTTCAGTCTGAAGTGAACCAGCTTAGAGAAAGTCAGGATGGGAGTAATAAGTCTTTCAAAGATATAATACGCACTTATGAAAGCATGGCACCAAAGAAGTCAGCTCCTATCATTACAGAAATGAATGATGAAGATGCTGTGAAGATCCTGGCAAGTATGAAAGCTGATACATTAGCGAAGGTATTAGAGCAAATGACAGCAGCAGATGCTGCCAGGTTAACGAAGAGACTAACGGAGCAAAGTTCTTAAGGGGAAGCTTAAATGGAGGTGAATAATATATGAATTTGGCGATTAATTCTTTACTCCCCTTGGCATCAGTAAGTCAAACGGATCTAAAGCAAAACCAGGGGATGAAATTGGGGTTTGATTCAATCCTTCAATCCGCCGTAGAGGCAGAATCAGGCAGTCCATTGGATACTGAATCCTTGCATCTTTCCAATGAGGGGTTGTCAACTTTAAAGGATTTACTAGATATTTTGAAACTTAACAGTTTAAGTGACCTTGAGGAAGAAAGTGTTACTGAAGATACTTTAGTAAACAATCAAGTGGATGTTAAATCCCTCCTTTTACAGTTATTAAAAAGGCTTAGCGGTATTAATGAAGAAGAGACTCTTACAGAATTCTTTACGAAAATAGAGGAAATCAATTTAGAACAAGAACCGGAAGACTTGAAGCTGGATTTACAAAACCTGTTATCAGCCAATGTCATGGAACTATATACAATCCTAAAACAGGTTGCTTCGTTGAGTGAAGAAGAGTGGAAACAGCTCCCATTAGAGGGGACTGTGAATCTATTAAAGTTGGCAAAACTTCACGATCTTTTTACAGAGAATAAAGATATGAGACAAGATGAATCGACAATCCATAAGCAAATGAAAAATCTGCTTGAAGGGATAACTGGAAAACTGGAAAAAGGGCTATCTAATCAGCAGCAGAAAACAAATACTAACCTTGATTTTTCGCTTTTTTTGGAAAAAGGGCAGAGTAAAACTTTGCAAACAGTGAAAAGCGCATTCTCACAATTAAACGGAAGCGACAAGGTAAGTGAAGATGGAAAAAATAGTATCGATATGACTTTAAAAACAGCGGATAGTAGTAACTATCAAGGTTCAGGTATGTCGTTTCTAATGACAAAGCTTGAACAATTCGTCTTGATTGCTGCTAAGGGTGATCAAACCGTCAGTCAGGAAGAATTTGTTAAACAGTTTGAAAATATCTTGAGTAAAGCAAATTTCACAGGGGCTAACGGTATAAATAAACTGTTAATAAGATTGAATCCCGAACACCTAGGATCACTTAGAATTGAGTTGATTCAAAAGGATGGCATGATGACAGCGAAAATTTTGGCCACATCAGCGCAAGCAAAAGATATGCTGGAGAAACAAATTTACGGGTTAAAGCAAGCCTTTAACGGCCAAAACATTCAAATTGAAAAAATTGAAATATCACAGGCGTTCAATACTTTCAACTCTGAGAAATTCAGCCAGAAAGATGCGGATGAACATAATAGACAACAAGAGAATAAGAGGGAAGGCAATGATGAGGCGGAAAGTGAATTTACTGGCTCCCTTGCAGAAGCTCTGTTAAATCTAGAGGTGTAGGTGAAGAGATGGCGACCATTGATACGTCACTATTATTATCAAACTATCAAACAGAAACTAGAAAAACAGGCGATTCACTCGGAAAAGATGATTTCCTGAAATTATTACTTACCCAGCTGCAAAACCAAGATCCTTCCAGTCCGATGGACAATACAGAATTTATAGCCCAAATGGCCACGTTTTCTTCTTTGGAACAAATGATGAATATAGGATCCCAAATAGATGAACTAATTGGGTTAAACCAACAAAATAGTTTAATGAACTATAACTCTTTTGTTGGTAAGGAAGTCACTTGGCATAAATTGGGTGAAAGCAATGAAAACCTTGCGATAGAAGAAGGTGTAGGTATCGTGGAATCGATTCAATATAAAGGTGACAATGTTTACTTCATTTTAGAAGATGGCACAAAACTTCAACCAGCAAATATTTCGGCAATGAAACAATCAAGCACGACATCTAACAGCTTGACTAATGCAAGTGAATTAATAGGCAAACGTGTCACATGGAATGATGAAGAAAATGGAGAACTTTCTGCCGTTGTTTCATCAGTATCCATGATTAAAGGCAAGGTGCAGTTAGAAGTGGATGATGAAAGTGGCACAAAACTATCATTAGAGCAATTGATCAAAATCGCTAGTGCTTAAGGAGCGGGAAAATGTATAAACTCGGTTTTCAAGCAAATTCCACTTAGATGATTCCACTAACAAAAACACCCTTGAGACAAAGGCAATTGGTCCAACAAGGATTTCAAAATCATTTTCAAGAAGCCATATCTACTAATGAAAAGCTGACAAACTAGTAAACATGCCAAAATGCGGATGGATCAAAGGAAAATAGTAATAGAGCAACAAACTTGGGACAAAATAGCCGATAAAGCAAATGAGGCCAAAAAGATGGGTGTGACAGAATCACTTATTATCATCGATAACGCGGCACTCGTAATCAGCACGAAAAATAACAATGTCATTACTGTCGTGGATAGAGAGGAAGCTTCGTCTCAAATATTTACGAATATTAATGGAAACATACTATTGGATTAATAGGCCACACCTAGTATAGGAAGCCTAGGCTGTGGAATGACAGAAGCAGTCGCTAAATGAAAGGGGAGTTTTTAATGCTTCGTTCAATGTACTCAGGAATTAGCGGATTGAAGAACTTACAAACAAAATTAGATGTTATTGGAAATAACGTGGCTAATGTCAACACCTATGGTTTCAAAAAAAGTCGCGTAACATTCAGCGATACAATGAACCAAACGATATCTGGTGCTAGTGCCGCGACAGCAAATAAAGGTGGTACCAACTCAAAGCAGATTGGATTGGGATCAACTATCGCAACAATTGACACTATTCATACTCAATCAAGCCTGCAAACTACTGGACGCGATCTTGATTTAGGTATATCTGGAGATGGTTATTTCGTCGTCAAAGAAGGAGATGTTTTATCTTATACACGTGCTGGAAACTTCTATTTAGATGATAATGGTACGCTTGTAAATTCTAATGGACTGAAAGTGCAAGCCTACAAGGTTGATGCAAACGGAAAACCATCAAAAACAATCGGAGATGTAACTGTAAACGTTAATGCGGTTTTACCTGCTGTAACAACTACAAAAGTAACCGTAAGTGAAAACTTGGCAGCGGACGCAATTGAGGGTTCGGTATTCAGCCAGCAAATAAAAGTCGTCGATGAAAAAGGAAAAGAACAAACAACAACTATTTATTTCAAGAAAACTGGTGAGAATAACTGGGGAGTTTATGATCAGGATCCAACTTCGGACTCTGAGCTAAAGCCAGTAACTACTCTTAGTTTTACGGATGGTAAATGCGATGTGAAAAGCGATGTTAACCTATCCATTGCTATTAGTAAAGATGATGACAGTGATGATAGTAAAAAAATAAAACTAGATTTCGATTTCTCTACTCTCACCCAAGTTAATGGAACAACTACAGCTATGGTCAATCCGAATGGGAATAAAGAAGGGAAACTGGAAAGCTTTAATTTTGGGCCATCAGGTGAAATTAGCGGTATATACTCAAATGGGAAAATTGTGACTTTGGGTCAACTGGCTATTGCCAAGTTTTCAAATGCATCCGGATTGACTAAAACAGGAGGGAATATATTCCAAGAATCGATAAACTCAGGTACAGCAAACATCAATGTCGCAGGTGAGGGACGCGGAACAATTGCTTCAGGTTCTTTGGAGATGTCCAACGTCGATTTATCAGAAGAATTTACGGAAATGATCGTCGCGCAACGTGGATTTCAATCGAATTCAAGAATTATCACGACGTCGGATGAAATTTTACAAGAGCTGGTTAACTTAAAACGATAAGTTAAGGGAGGGAGGAGCCAGGTGCTTATTTACTCTGGCTCCTAAATATTATTATTAAAGTCAAAAGACTGAATGGCAAAACCTTTCATATCAATGCATTGTACATAGATACGGTCGAAACGCTGCCGGATACGACAATTACTTTTACAAATGGGAAGAAAATCGTGGTGCTCGAAAAGGAAGAAGAAATAATTCAAGCTATTATACAATTTTATCGTACCGTGAATGTTCTCGGATTTCGTAATGATGAGGAGGAAAGGTAATGAAGAAAAAGCTATTGACGATTATGTTGATTATACTGGTGGCAATTACTCTTGTTGGCGTAATAGCGGTCGTGGTTGTTACAAAGTTATCTGACCCCACATCTGCAGAGGGTAAACCCTCAATAGATGAAATTATCATATCATCTGTTGAAATTCCTGAGATTACAACGAATCTTTCAGGTAATGATTATATCAAAATCTCATTTATGGTCCAAACAGAAAATAAAAAATCAAAAGCAGAGTTGGAGAAAAGAAGTTTTCAGGTGAAAAACATTATTATTACCGAGCTGTCCGAAATGAAAGCCACAGAATTAACTGGTAAAAAGGGCAAGGAAAAACTTCAGATTACGTTAAAGACTAGAATTAATGAATTAATGGAAGAAGGAAAAGTTGAAAAGGTTTATATAACCTCCTTGATCCTTCAATAAGGACATCCTTGCTTCATTAAATAAGAAGGGGAAGCTTTGGAGGTGAGTGCTAATGTCCGGGGAAATATTATCGCAAAATGAAATCGATGCTTTGTTATCGGCCATTTCTACAGGTGAAATGGATGCAGATGATTTAAAGAAAGAAGAAGTAGAAAAAAGAGTGAAAGTGTACGACTTTAAAAGAGCACTTCGGTTTTCAAAGGATCAAATCCGTAGTTTGACTAGGATACACGAGAACTTTGCAAGATTGCTGACAACTTATTTTTCTGCTCAGCTAAGGACATATATTCAAATATCCGTAGCATCTGCAGATCAAATTCCATATGAAGAGTTTATACGTTCGATACCTAAGATGACCATTTTGAATGTGTTTGAGGTACCGCCTCTGGATGGTCGCATCATTCTTGAGGTCAACCCGAATATCGCTTATTCCATGATGGACAGAGTTTTGGGAGGGCGTGGCATCAGCATTAATAAAGTCGACAGTTTAACTGAAATAGAAACAAAGATCATGTCGAATTTATTTGAAAAGGCTTTTGAAAATTTACAAGAAGCTTGGGGAACGATTGTTGATATCGAACCGGTAATGACAGAGTTTGAGGTGAATCCGCAATTTTTACAATTGGTTTCACCAAATGACACAGTTGTAGTCATATCTCTTAATACGCAAATCGGTGAAACGAGCGGAATGATTAACATTTGTATTCCTCACGTCGTTTTAGAACCAATCATACCGAAGTTATCTGCTCACTACTGGATGGAAAATTCCCAAAAAGAAAGAATTCCTGAGGAAATCAAGGTTTTGGAAAACCGTATTAGGAATGCAGATCTTTCAATTATTTCCGAACTAGGAACTACGGATATTGCTATCCAGGATTTCCTTCTGCTTGATGTAGGTGATGTCATCGATTTAAATCATTCAATCGATGAACCTTTAACAATAAAGGTAGGGGGAATTCCAAAATATATTGGACAACCAGGCAAAGTAGGTAATAAACACGCCATCCAGATTCTTGATATTTTGAAAGGGGGAGACGAAAATGATACGTGATGAAATGCTTTCACAAGACGAGATAGATGCCCTTTTAAAAGGTACAAGTGATATAGAAGATGAGGTGAACTCTCTTTCGATAGAAGATTATTTATCAATGATGGAACTGGACGCGCTCGGTGAAATTGGGAATATCTCTTTCGGGAGTTCCGCCACTGCTTTATCTACTTTGTTAAATCAGAAAGTGGATATCACTACCCCGACAGTTACATTAATTGAAAGGGGCAAGATTGCGAAAGAATTCCCGCATCCCTATGTTGCCATCCAAGTGCAATATACAGAAGGTTTTACAGGTATTAATATGCTTGTCATCAAACAAAGTGATGCGGCGATCATTGCCGATTTGATGCTTGGCGGTGATGGTTTGAATCCTTCAGAAATGCTAGGTGAAATTCAACTAAGTGCGGTTCAGGAAGCAATGAACCAAATGATGGGTTCGGCTGCTACATCGATGTCAACCATTTTCAGTAAAAAGGTAGATATTTCACCACCAAGCATCGATTTACTGAACTTTTTAAATGGTGAAGGTGAAAATGCAATACCGGATGAGGATTTATTTGCAAAAATCTCTTTCCGTTTACGTGTGGGTACATTAATTGATTCCAACATTATGCAACTGTTGCCTTTAGAATTTGCAAAAGGGTTAGTCTGTGAACTATTAAATGGAACAAGTGAAGCCAATGAAAATAAAATGGAGCAGTTACAAACCAATCCAACACAGAGTAATGCTTCTAAAGAGCAGGTCCCGTTCCAAAATCCTGTATCGAATCAGCCGACAAATGAGAATTATGGACAAAGTGGTTACCAAACACAGCCGACATACAAAATACCAAATGAACCACAACATTTTGGAGTTTCATCCGTTCCAACAGGACAACCGGTAAATGTTCAGCCAGCCAGTTTTTCCAGTTTTCAGCCGTATCAGCTTCAAGAGTCTGAAACGAAAAATCTTAGCATACTGATGGATATCCCATTGCAAGTAACCGTAGAGCTTGGGAGAACAAAGCGCTCTGTCAAAGATATTCTAGAGCTGTCATCTGGTTCAATAATTGAATTGGATAAATTAGCTGGTGAACCGGTGGATATCCTGGTGAACAGCCGCTTAATTGCAAAAGGTGAGGTTGTTGTGATTGATGAAAACTTTGGAGTTCGTGTTACGGACATTATGAGTCAGAGCGATAGATTAAAAAAACTTAGATAAATTTGGGGGACACAATAATGGCAAATAGAATTTTAATTGTTGACGATGCAGCATTTATGAGAATGATGATAAAAGATATCCTTTCTAAAAATGGTTTTGAAATTGTTGGAGAGGCAGCAGATGGTGCTCAAGCTGTGGACAAATATAGAGAAACGCATCCGGATCTTGTAACAATGGATATTACTATGCCTGAAATGGATGGAATCACAGCATTAAAAGAAATTAAAAAGGTAAATCCGCAAGCGAAGGTCATAATGTGTTCTGCAATGGGGCAACAAGCAATGGTTATTGATGCAATCCAGGCGGGGGCAAAAGACTTTATCGTGAAGCCATTTCAGGCAGACCGGGTATTGGAAGCCATAAATAAAGCATTAAGTTAATCAAGTAAGAGGGTGTCTTCATATTGTTTTTTATTAAAAAATGGCTTCAGGTCTCACTTATGATAGCAGTTTTCTTCTCAGGGGCCATTCAGGCTAGTGCGGAAGATCTTGATAAAACAGTGAAGGATGTTTATGAACAGTCAGATGATTTGAAAACAGGTAAATCAAAAGACTTCCAAGCTAGCAAACAAGCTTCAAATACCGAAAAAGTGGGGATAACGATTTGGGAGTTTCTTAGGATGATCTTTGCGACCATTTTTGTGGTGGGGCTTTTATATATCATATTAAAGTTCATTAATAAAAAAAGTAAATCGTATCAAAAAGCAAATTCGGTAGAGAATTTAGGCGGCACAAGCCTTGGAGCAAATCGGTCGGTTCAGCTTGTTAAAGTGGGCGGTCGAATATTAGTAGTGGGTGTTGGCGAAAACATACAGCTCTTGAAGGAAATAGATAATCCCGAGGAATATGAACAGCTATTAAAAGATTACAACGAAAAAGCGGATCAAATGATTCAGCCAGGAGAATTTGCATCGAAATTGAAAAATAAGTGGTTGAAAAAAAGAGAAATTGAAACTAATAGTTTTTCCTCAGAGTTCAAAAATCAGCTCGATCAGATATCTGATAGTAGGAAGAAGTTGTTAAATGAGCTTGAAAGGAAAGGAAGAGACAATGAATGAGTTTATGGAGTTTTTTAATAACAGCGATCCCACTAATGTCTCTACTTCCGTCAAGCTTGTTCTTCTGATGACTGTTTTATCGCTTGCTCCAAGCATTTTGATTTTAATGACATGCTTTACAAGAATCATTATTGTCCTCAGTTTTGTGAGAACGTCGCTTGCTACACAACAGATGCCGCCGAATCAGGTCCTGGTTGGTCTAGCTCTTTTTATGACATTTTTTGTAATGGCGCCGACTTTTCAGGAAGTGAACGAAAAAGCATTAACTCCTCTATTTAATGAAGAAATAGATTTAGAAGAGGCGTATGAGCAGACTGCGATTCCTTTTAAGGAATTTATGAGTGCCCATACAAGGCAGAAGGACCTGGCCTTATTTCTAGAATATGCCAAGGCCGATAAGCCGGAAACGATACAGGATATTCCCTTGACCGCATTTGTACCAGCTTTTGCAATTAGTGAAATCAAAACAGCCTTCCAAATAGGGTTTATGATTTTTATTCCATTTCTGGTTATTGATATGGTTGTTGCAAGTGTCCTGATGTCGATGGGGATGATGATGTTACCACCAGTCATGATTTCCTTGCCGTTTAAAATCCTCCTCTTCATTCTTGTTGACGGTTGGTATTTAGTAGTGAAGTCTTTATTACAGAGTTTTTAAGCAGGTGAGAAAAAATGAGCGCAGAGTTTGTTATTGATGTAGCAGAAAAAGGAATTTATATGGTATTGATTATCGCAGGACCCTTGATGTTAATAGCTCTTGTTGTCGGGCTATTAGTAAGCATCTTTCAGGCGACCACACAGATACAGGAACAAACCTTGGCCTTCGTTCCGAAAATTGTGGCTGTCTTATTGGCACTTATTTTCCTTGCTCCATGGATGCTTAGTCATCTATTATCATACGCAAATGAAATATTCGGTAACTTGAATCGATTTGTAGGGTAGAGAATGGAGGGAATATATCCGTACTTTCCTGCATTTTTATTAATAGTGGTCAGGGTTACAACCTTTTTCGTGGCAATGCCGATTTTTTCGTATCGATCTATACCGTTACAGCATCGAATCGGACTTGGGATTTTCCTTGCTTGGATTATGTACTATACCATTGAAGCGCCGGTTCTAGCCTTGGATGTCACATTTTATTTATTAATCATAAAGGAAGCACTTGTAGGGCTTTTCATCGGGTTTGCTGCCTATATGATTTTATCAGCGGTTCAAGTTGCAGGTGGGTTGATTGACTTTCAAATGGGTTTTTCAATTGCCAATGTCATCGACCCGCAAACAGGGGCTCAAAGCCCATTAATGGGACAATATCTATATACGATTGCCTTATTATTTCTTTTAAGTACAAACGGTCATCATTTGCTTTTGGATGGGATTTTTTATAGCTATCAGTTCATCCCGATTGATCAATTATTTGTGCCATTGGGGGATCAAGCATTAATAGAGTACTTGGCCAAAGCATTTAGTAAGGCATTCATGATTGCGTTTCAAATGTCTATTCCAGTAGTAGGAAGCATTTTTTTAGTGGATGTCACGCTTGGAATTCTGGCAAGGACAGTTCCACAATTAAATGTATTTGTTGTTGGAATTCCAGTGAAAATTATAGCAGGCTTAGCGGTTATAGTGATAGTCATGGGGATGATGATGGCGGTTGTTTCCCAACTTTTTAATTTCTTACTTGTGACGATGCGTCAGTTAATGCAGCTGATCGGAGGCGTATAACATGGTGTGGATTCAGCTGGATTTACAGTTTTTCGCTGGTGAAAAAACGGAAAAGGCGACTCCAAAAAAACGTCAGGATTCGAAGAAAAAAGGACAGGTAGCTAAAAGTCAGGATGTAAATACCTCTGTGAATTTAATTGCTGTGTTTTCGGTGCTATTGATGATGGGACCTTATATGTACAATCATCTGCTCGGTCTCATGAAAGATTATTTGCAACACTTTACGATTGCAGGTTTAAGTGAGGATAATATACAAATTACCATGATAGAGGTTTTGAAGGAGATGGGGCTTGTCCTCGGTCCTGTTTTTACAGCAGCGGTGGTTGCTGGAATTTTGGCTAATGTGATGCAAATTGGGTTTATGTTTTCTACTGAGTCAATTCAGTTTAAGCTTGAAAAATTGGATCCTATTAAAGGATTCAAACGTATTTTTTCCTTGAGGGCCATTGTTGAATTATTGAAATCCATTCTTAAAATATCATTTGTAGGTCTAGTTGCCTTTTATGTACTTTGGCAGCGAATGGACGAGATTATGATTTTATCCCAGATTTCTGTGGAAGAAGCAATGGCAACAATGGCAGATATTACGATAAAAGTAGGGTATTATGCTGCCGTGGCTTTATTGTTCATTGCTCTATTAGACTATTTATATCAAAAATATGACTTTGAAAAAAACATCCGGATGTCCAAACAGGATATTAAGGATGAATATAAAAATTCCGAGGGCGACCCGTTAATTAAATCAAAGATTAAGCAAAAGCAAAGGCAGATGGCAGCGCAGAGAATGATGCAGGAAGTGCCAAATGCGGATGTCGTCATTACAAACCCGACTCATTTTGCGATTGCTTTAAAATATGATGAAAATAAGGCGGAGGCTCCGTTTGTAGTGGCAAAAGGCGTTGATTTTGTAGCTCAGAAAATTAAATATATTGCTAAAGAAAACGATGTGATCATGGTGGAAAACCGGCCTTTGGCAAGGTCTTTATATGATCAAGCGGAAATAGGCCATGCGATTCCTGAGGAATTTTTTAAGGCAGTCGCTGAAATACTCGCCTTTGTTTATAAAACGAAAGGCAAGCTTTAAAGAAGTAAAATGTGACCCGCTAGTTAGGAGAGAAGAACATGCGAGCAAGAGATTTAGTTGTCATATCGAGCGTTATTATGATTGTTGCCATGTTGGTCATTCCATTACCAACATGGTTGTTAAGTATTTTACTTCTGTTAAATATATCTCTTGCGCTGTTGGTTCTATTGACCACGATGAATATGAAAGAGCCGTTGGAATTTTCAATATTTCCATCCTTGCTCCTTTTACTGACATTATTCAGGCTGGGTTTGAATGTGTCGACGACTCGTGCCATTTTGACCTATGGTGATGCTGGCGGAGTAGTCGAAACCTTTGGCTCGTTTGTAGTTGGAGGGAACGTGCTTGTAGGTTTAGTTGTATTTATCATTTTGGTTATCATTAATTTCATCGTCATCACGAAAGGTTCGGAACGGGTGTCAGAAGTGGCAGCAAGATTTACGCTAGATGCGATGCCTGGGAAACAGATGGCCATTGATGCTGATTTGAATGCTGGGATGATCTCAGAAAATGAAGCACGCACCAGACGAGAAAAAATCAGCAATGAAGCTGACTTTTATGGATCCATGGACGGAGCTAGTAAGTTTGTTAAAGGAGACGCCATCGCCGGTATTATCATTGTCATCATCAATTTGATTTTTGGAATGATTATTGGCGTCATGCAATTGGATATGAGTTTTGGAGAATCTGCTGTTCATTTTTCCATGTTATCTGTTGGAGATGGAATTGTCAGTCAAGTGCCTGCCTTATTAATTTCAACAGCAACAGGAATAGTCGTAACCCGGGCAGCCTCGAATGGTAATCTTGGATCAGATATTGTTAAACAGTTATTTCAATTTCCAAAGATGCTTTACTTTACTGCAGCAACAATTTTTCTGCTAGGATTATTCACTCCAATTTCGGATATATTTACGTTACCTATTGCTGCGTTATTAGTCGTTGGTGGGTATACGATTTCTAGGATACCACAGCCGGATGAAATCCAAATACAAGAAATGGAAGAAGTGTTGGAAACCGATGAAATGAAAAGTCCAGAAAGCATTGTTAACCTTTTGAGTGTCGATCCAATCGAATTCGAGTTTGGATATGGACTAATTCCACTTGCTGATGCCAATCAAGGGGGAGACTTACTAGATCGTGTCGTCATGATCCGCCGACAACTGGCAATTGAAATGGGGCTTGTCATTCCAGTCGTTAGAATTCGAGATAATATCCAGTTGAACCCTAATGAATATCGACTAAAAATTAAGGGAAATGAAATTGCAAAAGGGGAATTGCTTCTGAATCACTTTTTGGCAATGAGTCCAGGAATAGAAGACGATTCAATAGATGGAATCGATACGATAGAACCATCATTTGGTCTACCAGCCAAATGGATTACGGATGATATGAAAGAGCATGCAGAGATGATGGGCTATACAGTTGTAGATCCTCCAAGTGTTGTATCCACACATTTGACGGAAGTCATAAAAGCGAATGCTCATGAGCTTTTGGGCAGGCAGGAAACGAAACAATTGATTGATCATCTAGGTGAATCATCACCAATTCTTGTAGAAGAAGTCACCCCGAATCCCTTGTCGATAGGTGATGTACAAAAGGTATTGGCAAAATTGTTAAAGGAAAAAGTTTCTATAAGGAACTTATCAATCATTTTTGAAACACTTGCTGATTATGGTAAGTTGTCGACGGATACAGATTTGCTTACTGAATATGTACGGCAGAATTTAGCCAGGCAGATTACTAATACCTTTATCGTAGGAGAAAATCGAATAAAAGTCATCACATTATCGGGAAAAGTAGAAAAAACCATTGCAGATGGAGTACAACAAACCGAACATGGTAACTTTTTATCACTAGATCCCAATATATCTCAGTCCATATTGGAGGCAATTGCGGCCAAATTGGATGAGCTGACGTTAATGGAACATCAACCAATCCTACTTTGTTCTCCAGCAGTGCGGATGTACGCCAGGCAGTTAACAGAACGTTATTTTCCTAATGTACCGATTCTTTCATACAATGAACTCGAATCGAATGTAGAAGTACAAAGTGTAGGGGTGGTGAATATCGATTGAAGGTAAAGAAATATATGGCACCATCAATGGCCGAAGCTATGAAGCAAGTAAGAGAAGAATTAGGCAGTGATGCGATTATTTTAAGTTCAAAAGCTGTCTATATTGGTGGTTTCCTCGGATTATTCAAAAAACGGAATATCGAAGTCATTGCAGCCAGCGATCCAGTTTCACAGCCCAGCCAAATGGTAACAAAACAAAAAATGAAAAAGTTGCCAGTGATTCAAGAAATAACGAGTAATAGCACTGTTACACAGGGAGGTAACAATGAAAGTACAGATCTATTAAAAGAAATAGAAGGTTTAAAGGATATGATTAATAGTATACAAATCACATCTGATAGACACTATCCGGGAAAACTGCAGAAAATCAATGATTATCTTACAGAGCAGGAAGTGGATTTACAGCTTCGCTCGCAAATCATGGATGAATTACTTGAAAAATGGTTTGCTTTCAAACAACAATCTACTGACGAAGAGGTACAAGGTTGGTTAAAAGAAGCCTTATTTGAAATATTGGAGAAGGTTCAAAACGGGAAACCCGGTCTGCAAAAAAAATATATTAATATTGTTGGACCAACAGGAGTTGGTAAAACAACCACCCTCGCTAAAGTAGCAGCAGAGACCATGCTGAGGCATGGTAAGAAAGTGGCTTTCATTACGACAGATACATACAGGATTGCAGCAATAGATCAGCTTAAGACGTATGCAAAGATTTTAAATGTTCCGATTGAAGTAGCGTATAATTTAGAAGATTTTAAAAAAGCAACAGAAAAGTTTTCTCATTATGACAATGTATTTATAGATACTGCTGGAAGGAATTTTCGCAATCCACAGTATGTTAAAGACCTTAGTGAAATCATTGATTTTACAGATGAGATGGAAACCTATTTAGTTTTGTCATTAACTTCGAAGCAAAAGGATATGGAAGATATTTATCGGCAGTTTGCGACCATACCAATTAAACAGGTCATTTTTACAAAAGCTGACGAGACATCTACTTTCGGAGCTATATTTAATTTTATATACGCTCATAATTTAGGAGCCGCTTATATTACAAATGGACAGAATGTACCAGATGATATTGAAAAAGCTACATCATCACAACTATTGAAAACAGCTTTTGGAGCTAAAAAATATGAAAGATCAAGCTGAGAACTTACGAAGAAGACTGGAAACCCACCAAAATCGTTCAATGGCTAAAACTATTGCCATTTTAAGTGGTAAAGGTGGTGTCGGAAAATCTAACTTTTCATTGAACTTTTCCATTGCTTTATCTAAACAAGGAAAAAAGGTCCTGTTGTTCGATATGGACATAGGGATGGGAAATATAGATATTTTGATTGGTGAACATTCATCTTACAGTATCGTTGATTTCTTTGAAAGTGGTCGTAGTTTGACAGATATTATGACGACAGGTCCAGAAAGTATTTCAATCATTACAGGTGGAACAGGGCTGACAAGCCACTTTTCACTCGATGAAAACAAGTTTATGCGGTTTAATGAAGAATTTAGTTTGCTGTTGGCTAATTATGATTATATTTTGTTTGATATGGGGGCAGGTATCACCCAGGACTCGGCTAAATTTCTGTTATGTGTTGATGAGTTAATCGTTATTACAACCCCTGAACCGACTTCCGTAATGGATGCTTACTCTACAATGAAATGCTTACATTCCGTCAATAAAGAAATTCCGTATTTTCTGGTTTGTAATAGGGTTTTCACAAATAAGGAAGGCAAAGAAACGATTATGAGGCTTCAAAATGCGCTTAAGAAATTTTTGGGTCTGGAAAGTGTATCACTTGGTTACCTGCCGGACGATAGAACTGTTTCCAAAGCTGTATCAAGACAAATACCCTTTATCCTTTTTGATTCTGAAGCTAATGTATCTAAAGCTCTTTTGGACATTACATCGAGATATACAAGTCATTCATTTGGTGAAGAATTGACTATACAAAAAAGCAACTTCCTTAGGAATATGAAGAGATATCTGCTTGGAAAGTAAGTCTCCTTAAATGGCTAAAGTAAAAGTGCTGATTGTTGGATGATTCTGCGTATTTGAGAAGTTCGATACCTTAGAAATAAAGATTCCTGTTATGAACAGAGAGAAGCGGATTATGGATGAATGTCCAACTGCTAAAGTCATGTTATCAAGCACGACTTAAAGAAAGAATGGAAAATGCATTTGCTTCTATGTAGAGTAGAGCCATTGACTTTGTGGCTAAACCATTAGGTGCCATTTCACTGGATTTACATAAAATTAAGGAAGAACGGGTTTGAAAAAGTTATGGCGGCTAGCCGTGCGAATATTCACAAACTACAAAAAAAAGCTATGAATATTGAAGAGAATCCATCATTTTGGAGGAAGTATAGTAAAAAAGGTACAAGGGAAATGTTGAAAAATGAAAAAAACATAAATAACTGGTCCTATGGAAATAAAAAAATTATAGTCATTGGTACATCGACAGGAGGACCAAGGGCTCTTCAGACAGTATTAACAGGACTTCCAGAAACAATTGAGGCACCTATTCTTGTTGTCCAGCATATGCCCCCTGGTTTTACAAAATCCTTGGCTGACCGTCTAAATTCACTATGCAGGATTCAAGTGAAGGAAGCAGAGGATGGGGAACTGATCCAAAAAGGAGTTGCTTATATCGCCCCTGGAGGTTTTCATCTGAAAGTGAGAAAAGTTGGGATGAGCATTGCAGTACTTTTGGATCAATCTGAACTGCGTAGCGGCCACCGCCCGTCTGTAGATGTGTTGTTTGAATCAGTAAGTGAAATAACTGATATTGCGAAAATAGCTGTCATCATGACCGGGATGGGGATGGATGGTTCAAGTGGGATTATTAAGTTGAATCAAACTGGTCCCTTAAAAGCGATCGCAGAGTCACAGAAGACATCAATCGTTTTTGGAATGCCGAAAGCGGCGATTGCTACCAACTTGATAGATAGCATAGAGGATTTAGAAACAATAGCAAGCACAATTATTAGCTATTGTTAAGACGTGGAGGTGGAGATTGTATGGATATGAATCAATATCTAGAGGTATTTATTGAAGAAAGTAAAGAACATCTTCAAACGTGCAGTGAACAGCTGTTGGTACTTGAGAAAAACCCTGAAGACCTTTCAATTGTTAACGAAATCTTTCGTTCCGCTCATACTTTAAAAGGGATGTCGGCCACTATGGGGTATGAGGATTTAGCGAACTTGACCCACAAAATGGAAAATGTATTAGATGCGATTCGAAACAGTCAAATTATTCTTACCCCTGAATTGTTTGATGTGATATTTTTAGCCGTTGATGATTTAGAAGCAATTGTCATGTCTATTGCTGTAGGTGGCGATGGAAAAAGAGATGTGAATAATGTTGTTCATCAGCTGCAATTGATTGAAAAAGGGGAGTCGCCTGTTTTCTCTTCTATCGCAGAGACTGCAGTTGCGACTACCGTTCTTGAAAAGGAAGAAGTGACAAGCGTTGAGTACGATGAATTTGAATTGACCGTCCTGCAGCAGTCCAAAGAACAAGGATTCGACAGCTATGAAATTTCGATAGATTTGCGTGAAGACTGTCTTTTAAAAGCAGCAAGGGTATTTATGGTATATGAGGTGTTGGAAAAATCAGGTGAAGTAATTAAGTCCAATCCACCAGTTGAGCTTTTGGAGGAAGAACAGTTTGATCAGAAGTTTACTGTTACAGTAGTAACAAAAGAATCGAGTGAAGAGCTTCATAAAAAAACCATGAAGGTTTCAGAAGTGGAAAATGTTGATATAAATGCTCTTAATCTTGACGACCTACGACACACTGCCAATGCTAAGGAGGAAAAGAAAGCTTCAGTGGATACCCATGCACAAGAAAGGAGCCCCTTGCTTTTAAGTGAGAATAAGGAGACTAAAAAGCAGGCATCTGTTAAGCCGGCCTCAAGTAAGACTATTCGGGTAAATATCGAGCGGCTTGATATATTAATGAATCTATTTGAGGAACTTGTAATTGATAGAGGTAGACTCGATCAAATTTCAAACGATTTGGATAATCAGGAACTGCATGAAACAGTGGAAAGAATGTCCCGGATAACCAGTGATTTGCAAACAATTGTGTTGAATATGCGGATGGTACCTGTAGAAAACGTATTCAATCGTTTCCCTAAAATGGTTCGTCAATTAGCAAGGGATTTGAATAAGAAAGTAGATTTGGAAATCATCGGAGCTGAAACAGAACTTGATCGTACGGTTATAGATGAAATTGGTGATCCTCTCGTCCATTTAATAAGAAATGCGATGGATCACGGAATTGAAACACCTGAAGAACGTCTAGCGAAAGGGAAAAATGAAGAAGGGAAAATCCTTTTAAAGGCGTATCACAGCGGCAACCATGTTTTCATCGAAATTGAAGATGATGGAGCGGGAATAAATAAAGATCTTGTCTTGAACAAGGCCTTTTCCAATGGAATTTTGACAAAGGAAGCTGCTACTACTTTAACAGATAAGCAAATCTATGAATTAATTTTTGCTTCAGGATTCTCAACAGCTGAAACCATTTCAGATGTATCTGGACGTGGTGTAGGGCTAGATGTGGTTAAAAATACGATTGAGTCATTGGGTGGATCTGTAACGATTGATTCCAAAGAGAACGAAGGATCTATATTCCTTATTCAACTTCCGCTTACATTATCGATTATTTCTGTAATGCTTGTTGAAATACAAAAGGAAAAATACGCCATCCCTCTTTCTTCTATTATAGAGACTGCGATTATTAAAAAAGAAGATATCATGAATGCTCATAATCAACAAGTTATTGACTTCAGGGGGAAAGTTCTACCGCTCCTGTACCTGAAGGAAATTTTCGAAGTACCTGTCTATCAGGAAGAAGAGGAATTTCTCTCTGTGGTTGTTGTCAGAAAAGGCGATAAATTGGCAGGATTAGTTGTGGATTCATTTATCGGGCAACTCGAAATCGTCTTGAAATCTCTTGGGAATTATTTAACATCCGCTTTTGCGATATCTGGGGCAACGATATTAGGTGATGGTCAAGTAGCTTTGATCATAGATTGCAACACTTTGATTCATTGACCATAGAGAAATAGGTAGGAAATGGTCAGTAGATTTAACCGTGGTTATGCGAGGAGGGAAATAAATGTCGACTACAAATTTCGTTCAAGAAATGAAAGTAATTATATTTCAAATTAAAGATAAAGAATATGCCATACCAGTTGATAAAGTTAGTGGAATTGAAAAACTTTTGCATATAACAAGAGTTCCTAAGGCTGTTCAGTTTGTTAAGGGAGTCATCAATCTGAGGGGTGTAATTACCCCAATTATTGATTTACGGGTCCGTTTTGGTTTTGAAGAGATAGAATACAACGATTCTACAAGGATTATCATTGTCATTTTAGATGATATGGAAGTGGGGTTAATAGTAGACTCTGCAAACGATGTATTGGATATACCAGTTGATAGTATCGAACCGCAGCCGGAAGTTGTTGGTCATTCAGCGTCTGAATACATTAGCGGCGTGGCTAAAATTGAAAATCGCCTGCTCGTGTTAATTAATTTGGAAAAGGCTTTAAGTCTTGAAGTAAATGAAAATATGAGAAAAGAAGGATAATCATATGTCGTTTATTGAGAAAATTAATCCCCTTCGGCTCGATATCTTGAAAGAAATTGGCAATATTGGCGCCGGACACGCAGCCACTGCACTTTCGGCAATTCTTAATAGGAAAATTGATATGAATGTTCCTAATGTCCGAGTGGTCTCCTTTGATGAAATGATGGAAATGGCTGGTGGGGCTGATCAAGTTGTTGCTAGCATTTTCTTGCGAATAGAAGGCGATGCTTCCGGTAGTATGTTTTTTATCCTTTCTCTACCTGTTGCTGAATACTTCATTCAACAGATGACAGGAGATGAAACCTTTTCAATAAATTCCACTCCATATACTGATTTGGCTCTTTCTTGCCTGCAGGAATTAGGGAATATATTATCGGGATCCTATCTATCTTCTCTATCAGATTTCACCCAATTGAATTTATATCCATCTGTTCCGTCATTGAGTATCGACATGGTCGGGGCATCAATCAGTTACGGATTATTGGAATTGTCACAAGTAAGTGACACAGCCATTGTCATTGATACTGTACTTGAAAAGGATCAGTTGTTTGTGGAATCTATCAATGGTCATTTCTTTCTGTTACCCGATCCTGAATCTTTTGATATCATTTTCGCCTCTTTAGGAGTGACAACAAATGACTAAATTATTACAGGTCAAAGTTGTAAAAGTCGGCATAGCAGATATGAATATTGTAAAATCTCCCTATTCGATCCGTACTTCAGGGCTAGGATCATGTGTTGGAGTTGTGATTTATGACGAAAAAAAAGAGATTGCCGGTTTGGCTCACGTCATGTTGCCTGACTCTTCACTCGCTAAATTGGGACATATTAACGTTGCTAAATTTGCAGATACGGCGGTAAAGGAATTAGTGCAGCGTTTAGTAAAAGAAGGAGCAAGATTGATTTTTTTAAAAGCGAAGATAGCTGGTGGGGCACAAATGTTTCAATTTGCCTCTGGAGGGGATTTAATGAGAATTGGGCCCAGAAATGTGGAGGCCGTCCGGAAAGAATTAGCAGACTTGAATATCCATGTTGTTGCTGAAGATGTGGGTGGGAATAGTGGTAGAACAATAGAATTTAATTCGAAAGATTGTATGTTAAATATCCGGACCGTGAATAAAGGAACAAAAAACATATAATAAGGGATTATGACATGTCAGAAAAAAGTGCAACTTGAAAATGACAGGAACACTTACAATCAAAATATTGTTGCATCTAGAGCCTTCGAGGGCTGTTTTGATTACAAAATGTATACAATGTTAGGAGGAAGTCCCATGTCTAATCTGACTATCGGAGAGGAACAGTTATGCTGGAAAAATTGGATTGACTGCAGAGATCAACAAGCCGGTGACATTTTGGTTAAAAAATATATCCCACTTGTATCGTATCATGTCCAACGTATTTCAGTCAGCCTTCCTAAAAATGTGAGCCGTGATGATATAAGGAGTTTGGGGATGATGGGGTTATTCGATGCCCTAGAACGTTTTGATCCAAAACGTGACCTGAAATTTGACACATATGCTTCATTTCGAATTCGTGGTGCGATACTAGATGGATTAAGGAAAGAAGATTGGCTCCCGCGAAGTGCAAGAGATAAAGCCAAGAAAATTGAGTCTGCGATTGAAAAATTAGAGCAGAAATACATGAGGAATCTTTCGCCAAATGAAATTGCATCTGAATTAAATATTCCGGAAGATGATGTATATGCTGCATTAAATGAGAATTTCTTTGCCAACGTTTTATCAATAGATGAGAATCCTCAAGAGCATGATGATAAAGAAGGTACAAACTTTCATATTAAAGATGAAAAAGCAAATCTACCTGAGGAACATCTGTTAAGGGAAGAACTTTATATGGAATTAGCCCAAGTTATAGAAACATTTAATGAAAAAGAACAGTTGGTTTTACAACTTTTTTATAAAGAAGAGCTTACATTAACTGAAATTGGACAGGTAATGAGCCTATCTACGTCGCGGATTTCTCAGATTCACTCTAAAACGATATATAAACTAAGAAACGCGATGCTGGATAAAAAGAATCAAGCAGAAAAATAGAGGGTGAAGGGGCATGGAGGCTGGGTTTCATATTATGAGGATAAAGAGTTCCTTTCCATTTTCTCTCCGAGATATGTAATGAGGATTTCTTCTCAAAATGCATTATAAAATGTTTGGGAAGTTATTCTAATTGAGTTCTCTTGATCATTACCCATATTAAATCGTCATGTGTTCGAAAACAGACTCTGTAAAAGTGTTTAAATTACATAATATCCCAATCGCTAGTACCTGAAAGGGTAGCTTCAGGTGCATTTTTCCTCCCAATTGTAGAGTAAACCAGCAATACTCTTCAAATCGCCAACAAAAAATCAGTTCAGGTCCATCCAATTTAATTGGGTACGATGACGAGAATACATGCTAGGCACTTGTTCTGTATTTTGAGTTGTTGGGAAAGAAAGAGTGTTGTAAATTCCACTTTTATAGAAAGGGTGGGTTGTCATGAGTTTAAAAGCGATCGAGATGCAAATTGCTCTTCCTAGAACCCAAGATGCAGGGAAGATCCAAGAGCAAAATCAACAAAAAAATTTAATCCAACAAGATCATGCAGCCCATCAAGTTCAAAAGAATCAAGAACGAAAACAAAAGACTGTAGTAAGTGAAGAACAAAAGCTTCCGGCTCATTTTTATGAAAAAGAGGGGAATACCGATAAAGGGAAGCTTCTAAAAAAAGAGAGGCAGAAAGAAAATAAGAAAGAAACAACAACAGAGAAAAAAGATTCTCATCCGTATAAAGGAATCAGGATTGACTATTCGGGTTAAGAGGAGGCACCATGTTAGCAATTTTTATGTTTCTACTGTTTGTTTTAAACATATTCACCATATTCGCCGTTATCGTTTTATATCTCCGTCAAAATCGTTTAAGTAAGCTCGAAAAAGACCAAAAGGCCATCATAAGTGAGATGGAAGAACTTTTATCTGGTTATATAATGGAAATGAAGGAAGATAACGAGACATTGATAAAGACTTTTACGAATTCAGTTCCATTAATACCAAAGAATGAGCATGAAGAACAAGAACGTGTGGTAGTGAAGAATTCCAGGAGAGATAACGAAATCAAGCGAGAGAAAAAGATGTTGCTCGATTACAAAGAAGGGCGGCCTATGGGAACAAAAAAGCAGGCTGCCGAAGCCTATAAAAAACAGCCTGAAGATAATGAGGATCATAGATTCCCTGTAAAATCTGAAGATAGATTGGATCTTTCTTCAGAAGTCCCTACTCTGTCCAACGAGGAGAATCCGATTGGAAATGAATTTCTAGGCAAGTTACTGGTTGGATTAACTGAATTATCATTAAATGAACAAGTAGACTATTTAGCGGATCAAGGCCATTCTATAGAAAAAATCGCAAAAAAATTAAATCGCGGCCAAACAGAAATTGAACTTTTATTAAAGTTTCGCATGAATAGATAATTTTTGCTTGATTGTGTCGTATCATTATGATATATTATGAAATGGTGTTAATACACACGCCCCGTGATTCTAACAGATGGTGCTGTTTAAGACAGTTTCTGTATGAAAATGATCGGTGCGGAGGAAAAACAAAACCATTTAGGAGGAACTAAAATGTCAGTCATTTCTATGAAACAATTGCTTGAAGCTGGTGTGCATTTCGGACACCAAACACGTCGCTGGAACCCGAAAATGAAGAAATATATCTTCACTGAGCGTAACGGCATCTACATCATCGACCTTCAAAAAACAGTTAAAAAGGTTGAGGAAGCTTATAACTTCGTTAAAGAACTAGCTGCTAACGGTGGAACTGTTCTTTTCGTTGGTACTAAAAAACAAGCTCAAGAATCTGTTAAAGAAGAAGCTATCCGTTCTGGTATGTACTATGTAAACCAACGTTGGTTAGGTGGAACTTTAACAAACTTTGAAACAATCCAAAAACGTATTACTCGTCTTAAAGATATCGAAAAAATGGAAGCAAACGGAACTTTCGAAGTACTTCCTAAAAAAGAAGTTATCCAACTTAAAAAAGAATGGGATCGCTTAGAGAAATTCTTAGGCGGTATTAAAGATATGAAGACTCTTCCAGATGCGATCTTCGTTATCGACCCTCGCAAAGAGCGTATTGCTGTTGCGGAAGCACACAAATTACACATTCCACTTGTTGGTATCGTTGATACAAACTGTGATCCGGATGAAATCGATGTAGTTATTCCTGCGAATGATGATGCAATCCGTGCTGTTAAATTATTAACAGGTAAAATGGCAGATGCTATCTTAGAAGCTAAACAAGGCGAAGAAACAGCGACTGAAACAACAACTGCTTAATAGGCAAAAAAAGGTTGCTTAATTAGCAAGAAAAAAAGGTGATAAGAGGATAATGCCTTTTATCCCTTTTTTTTGCACTAAATAAGCATACATAAATCCCGTACGAATCTCTTTAAAAAACGTTACGGTTGATTTTTAGGGAATGAAGATAATATGACATCATGGTTTTGTCCATAAGACTGACCAGTTGATGATTTTTTGAGGATTTTGCTATAATTTATTGTTTTTATTGATAAAAACAAGTATTATCTGGCAAAATGGGTAAAGACTGAATAAACTGCATTTAATTTGAGGAGGATAAATATTATGGCAATCACTGCACAATTAGTTAAAGAATTGCGTGAAAAAACTGGTGCCGGCATGATGGACTGTAAAAAGGCGCTAGTACAAACTGAAGGAGATATGGAAAAAGCAATCGATTTCCTACGTGAAAAAGGAATTGCGAAAGCTGCTAATAAAGGAGACCGTATCGCTGCTGAAGGCTTAACTTCTATCGTTGTTGAAGGAAACCAAGCAGTTATCCTTGAAGTGAACTCAGAAACAGATTTCGTTGCTAAAAACGAAGGCTTCCAAGTTCTTGTTAAAGAATTGGCTGCATTCCTTCTTGCTAACAAACCTGAAAGCGTTGAAGTTGCTCTTGAACAAACAATGGAAAATGGAGCAAAAGTTGCAGATCATATCAATGCAGCAGTTGCTAAAATTGGTGAAAAATTAACTCTACGTCGTTTCCAAGTTGTTACAAAAACAGATAATGACGCATTTGGCGCATACCTTCACATGGGTGGACGTATCAGTGTGCTTTCTGTTCTTGAGGGCACAACTGATGCAGAGGCAGCTAAAGGCGTTTCAATGCATATCGCTGCAATTAACCCGAAATATATTTCACGTGACCAAGTCGATGCAAGTGAACTAGACCGCGAACGTGAAGTTCTTACACAACAAGCTCTTAATGAAGGCAAACCAGAAAAAATCGTTGCGAAAATGGTTGAAGGACGTATCAACAAATTCTACGAAGAAATCTGTGTGAACGAACAAGCTTTCGTTAAAAATCCAGATCAAAAAGTTGGACAATTTGTAGAGTCAAAAGGTGGAAAAATCCAATCATTCGTTCGTTATGAAGTAGGCGAAGGTCTTGAAAAACGTCAAGAAAACTTTGCTGAAGAAGTAATGAACCAAGTTAAAAAAGACTAATTGCAAGAAAATGATTGAATAGGGAACACTCTAGTGTTCCCTATTTTTTGAAATGTCATAAATTTTTGGTAGCAAGAATAGCAGGATGAATGAACGAAAAGATTACATAGTTGGAGGTTTTCATGAGTAACGCTAAATATAAACGTGTTGTACTAAAACTCAGTGGCGAAGCATTAGCCGGTGACGAAGGATTTGGAATTAACCCTGCAGTAATTAAATCAATTGCTGAACAAGTTAAAGAAGTAGCTGAACTTGATGTAGAAGTTGCTGTTGTTGTCGGTGGCGGAAACATTTGGCGCGGGAAAATCGGAAGTGAAATGGGCATGGATCGTGCTAATGCCGATTATATGGGTATGTTGGCTACTGTCATGAACTCATTGGCGTTACAAGATAGCCTTGATCAACTTGGAATTGAAACACGCGTCCAAACTTCCATTGAGATGAGACAAGTGGCAGAACCATACATTAGACGCCGTGCGATCAGACATCTTGAGAAAAAGAGAGTTGTAATTTTTGCAGCTGGTACAGGTAATCCTTATTTTTCAACGGATACTACTGCCGCCTTGCGTGCAGCTGAAATTGAAGCTGACGTTATCTTGATGGCGAAGAATAATGTGGATGGCGTTTACAATGCTGACCCGGTTAAAGATAAAAATGCTGTGAAGTATGATGAACTTTCTTATCTTGATGTGATTAAAGAGGGATTAGAAGTAATGGATTCAACTGCGTCCTCACTTTGCATGGACAATGATATACCATTGATTGTCTTCTCGATTATGGAAAAAGGTAATATTAAAAGAGCCGTTTTAGGCGAAACGCTTGGAACAATTGTAAGGGGGAAATAAAAGATGCCAAAACAAGTTATTTCAAATGCGAAAACGAAAATGGAAAAAGCCATTGGAGCTTACACACGTGAATTAGCCAGCATCCGTGCCGGCAGGGCAAATGCCTCGTTGCTTGATAGAATATCTATTGATTATTATGGTTCTCCAACCCCGATTAATCAGCTTGCTGGTATTTCTGTACCGGAAGCTAGACTTTTAGTGATTCAACCTTATGACAAAACCGTATTAGGTGAGATTGAAAAAGCTATTTTGAAATCAGACTTAGGTTTAAATCCTTCCAATGATGGATCAATCATCCGTATCGCCATTCCTGCGTTAACTGAAGAACGTAGAAAAGAGCTTGTGAAGGTTGTCAAGAAAGAAGCGGAAGAAGCGAAAATAGCAGTCCGTAATGTTCGTCGCGATGGTAATGACGATTTGAAAAAACTTGAAAAAAATGGTGAAATCACTGAAGATGATTTACGCGGCTATGCTGATGACATCCAAAAGATGACAGATAGCAATATCACGAAAATCGATGAGATTACGAAAGATAAAGAAAAAGAAATTTTGGAAGTATGATCTTCTTAAAGAATTGATAAAATAAAGAGGGCCGAATCCATACTGGTCATGTCTTAGTTCTAACATATAGGTGTGCTAAAAAGAGAAAACTGTTATAATAAGGTTTCTCCGATAATGATTACGCCTTGAGTTAGTAAGCTGCATGCAAACGTTGGAGGTGGTCCTTTTTTGTATTTTTTATTGTATTGAAAATGATAAACCGTTTTTAGAAAAAGAGAAGTGGTTATTTCTCCCTTTCTGGCTTCTAATTAAGAATTTTTTTTCATAATAATATGAGAACAAGTTTTTTTTTGATATTATAATAAAGATTCTGTTCTTTTTCGCAGAAGGCTTGATATACATAGAGCGCGAATATTTTAACTTTGTAGAGAGATAAGTACAACCTAATGGGGGACTAACATATGTATTCACTATGGAAGCGTTTCGTTAAAAAAGATGCTTCTTCCGATGTAACAAATAGGATTCAGCATATTAAGAAGTTTGATGTTCCTCAACATATTGCCATTATTATGGATGGAAACGGCCGTTGGGCCAAGAAGCGTGCACTGCCACGCGTGGCCGGTCATCATGAAGGAATGAAAACCGTTCGTAAAATTACGAAAGTTGCCAATAAATTAGGAGTCAAAACATTAACCGTCTATGCGTTCTCCACTGAAAATTGGAAACGTCCGAAAAGTGAAGTCGACTTTTTAATGAAGCTTCCTCAGGAATTTCTCGGGACCTTTTTACCTGAGCTTATTTCTGAAAATGTAAGAGTTGAGATGATTGGCGACTTGTCTCTAATCCCGTCACATACTCAACATGCCGTTAAACGGGCTATGGAAGATACTAAGAATAATGATGGGATGATTTTAAACTTTGCTCTAAACTATGGAAGCCGCGGGGAAATCGTAACCGCAGTGAATAGCATCATTGATGATGCTAAGAATGGTATAATAAAGGAAAATGTTTCGGAGGAAATACTTACAAGTTACTTAATGACCAAACATTTGTCGGATCCAGATTTACTGATTCGCACAAGCGGTGAAATTCGTTTAAGTAATTTCATGCTATGGCAAGCGGCATATACAGAGCTATGGTTTACAGATGTCTTATGGCCGGATTTTAGTGAAGAGCATTTATTGCAGGCAGTTGAGGAGTATCAAAAGCGTTCACGAAGATTCGGTGGCGTTTAATGTAGAAGGCGAGGAAAATGGAATAATGAAACAGCGAATTATTACGGCGGTCGTTGCAGCCGCTATCTTCATTCCAATAGTTATTTTAGGGGGAATTCCCTTTTTACTGATGGTTTATCTGCTAGCATCCATTGGTTTGTATGAATTGATGAAAATGAAAAATATGCGTGTGTTCTCTTTTGAAGCGATTCTTTCACATATCTTGTTGTGGGTACTTTTACTACCCAATGAAAATATCGCTTTTTTAGCCAATATTAATTACGATAAAGTCCAAATTTTCTTAATGGGCGTTTTACTGTTACTTCTTTATACAGTTATTTCAAAAAATCGTTTTACTTTTGATGACGCAGGCTTTTTAGTGATCACTATCCTTTATCTAGGTATGGGATTCTACTATCTATTTGAAACACGTGATTCTTTGGGTCTGGGTCTGATATATATTTTGCTTGCATTATTTACGATTTGGGCAACCGATTCAGGAGCATACTTTATTGGTAAGTCACTTGGTAAAAGAAAGTTATGGCCTGAAATCAGTCCAAATAAAACAGTGGAGGGATTTTTCGGAGGGATATTCTCCGCGTTGATAGTGGGTGTGCTATTTTATGCATTCTCTTCGCTCGACTATACATTATTTCAATTGTTATTGATTTCTTTAATCATTGCGATATTCGGCCAATTGGGTGATCTTGTTCAATCGGCTTATAAACGTCATTATGGGGTAAAGGATTCAGGAAAGCTTCTTCCAGGTCATGGAGGAATTTTGGACAGGCTTGATAGTTTGATATTTATTTTACCGATTTTGCATTTATTGCATGTATTATAATACAAATATTGGCATAGGTAAGTGTTATATAAATTAGGAGATGAACGATTTGAAATATATCAGCCTTTTGGGTGCAACAGGTTCGATTGGCCAACAAACAGCGGATGTAGTGAGGGCTCATCCTGATCAATTCAAAATAGTCGCGCTTTCTGCTGGAAAAAATATAGAATTGGTCAGAACTTACATACAAGAGTTTGAACCGAAACTTGTTTCAGTACAGACTAAAGAGGATTATCATGTTTTAAAAAGTGAATTCTTCAGCAAAAAAGATATCGAGTTCATGTACGGGGATGAAGGACTGACGGCTGTTGCTGTTTATGATCAAGCTACAATATTAGTCAATGCCGTCATCGGAAGCGTGGGACTCTATCCAACTTTACAAGCAATCAAGGCTAAAAAGGATATTGCAATCGCCAATAAGGAGACATTAGTGACTGCAGGTCATTTGGTCATAAATGAAGCTAAAAAAGCTGGAGTTAGATTACTCCCTGTTGATAGTGAGCACTCAGCGATTTTCCAGGCGTTACAGGGCGAAAAGGAAAAGAATATCGAGCGTCTAGTCATTACTGCATCAGGCGGCAGCTTTCGGGATCGTACCCGGGAGGAATTGAAAGGTGTAACGGTGGAAGAGGCGCTAAACCATCCGAACTGGTCAATGGGCGCTAAAATTACGATAGATTCTGCTTCGATGATGAATAAGGGGTTGGAAGTTATTGAGGCCCACTGGCTATTCGATCTTCCATACGATAAAATTGATGTATTGCTACATAGGGAGAGTATCATCCATTCTATGGTTGAATTTCATGATTCCAGTGTGATTGCCCAACTGGGCACACCAGATATGCGCGTACCGATTCAATATGCACTTACTTATCCAGACCGTCAACCACTCGTGGGGCGTAAACGTCTGAACTTGGCTGATGCAGGAAACCTTCACTTTAGCGAGATGGATTTTACTAGATATCCTTGTTTGCAATTTGCCTATAAAGCAGGTAAAATGGGCGGAACAATGACAACCGTGTTGAATGCAGCCAATGAAGCAGCAGTTGCTGCATTTTTATCTGGTAAGGTATCATTTCTGGAAATTGAGACTTTGATTGAAAAAGCGCTGAATCAACATTCTGTCATAGCACTTCCTGATTTAGAAACCATTCAGGAAGTAGATTTAATGACAAGGCAGTATATAGAATCTTTAGTGAAAGATAGGTGACCGGAACATGCAGACTTTAGAAACGATTATAGCGTTCATTATCATTTTCGGTGCTCTTGTATTTTTCCATGAGCTTGGACACTTAGTGTTTGCAAAGCGTGCCGGAATTTTATGCCGTGAGTTCGCAATCGGTTTCGGACCAAAAGTATTCACGTATAAAAAGAAGGAAACGGTTTATACGATTCGCCTGCTTCCTCTAGGTGGGTATGTGCGTATGGCTGGCGAAGATGCTGAAAATATTGAGCTGAAGCCGGGCTATCGCGTAGGATTAATTTTTGATAATGAAGAGTATGTTACAAAAATCATTTTGAACAATAAAGATAAATATCCTGATATCAGGCTTGTTGAAGTAGAAGTGATCGACCTTGATCACAAACTGATTCTTACAGGTTATGAAGAGGGAGAGGAAGATACGGTAAAAACCTTTACCATTCATAAAGAAGCGGTAATCGTTGAAAATGGTGTGGAAAATCAGATTGCACCTTATGACCGTCAATTTGCCTCAAAGTCGCTTGGACACCGCTTCCTTACGATTGTAGCTGGGCCAGCGATGAACTTTGTTTTGGCGTTTGTCATTTTTGTGTTGATTGGTTTGTTTCAAGGGGTCGTTGTGGATGAAGCAAAACTCGGTGAACTGACTGCAGATGGTTCAGCTATAAATGCTGGATTAAAATCTGGGGATGTCATTCAATCGATTGAGGGAACAGAAGTCTCATCTTGGGGAGATGTTCAGGAAAGCATACAAAAAAACCCTGGACAAGAGATTGAGTTTGTCGTTGATAGGAACGGGAAAACACTAGAAGTACCAGTTGTTCCTCAAGAAGTGAAAAGAGATGGCAAGAAAATTGGAATTATTGGTGTCTACCCTCCAGTTGAAAAAGCACCAATTAAAGCTATACAATACGGTTTTACCGAAACATATTTTTGGACAAAACAAATCTTTATCATTCTTGGTGACCTTGTAACAGGCGGCTTTACGATCGACAGTTTATCAGGCCCTGTAGGAATCTATAAATCCACAGAAGAAGTTGCAAAACAAGGTATATTCACATTGATGAAATGGGCAGGATTGCTCAGCATTAACCTAGGAATTATGAACCTTCTTCCATTACCAGCGTTGGATGGAGGAAGACTGCTATTCTTCGTGGTAGAATTCTTAAGAGGAAAACCAATTGACCGCCAAAAAGAAGGAATGGTTCACTTTATCGGGTTTGCATTGCTGATGTTGTTAATGATTGTCGTTACTTGGAATGACATCCAGCGATTCTTCTTATAAAACATGTTCGAATAAGGTATAACAGGCCAGCAGAATTATCTGTTGGCTGTTTCTAATCATGGGAATGGAAATCACCATTTTCTTAAGTTTTTTAAACGTTTTGGGGAAATAGTTTGTTTTCTAGGTAAATCGTAAGTATAATCGAGAATGAGTATATTAAATCAGCTTTTCTGAATAACTCAGAAAGTCTTTTTTTGTATTATATGACCGTATAAAAGCTGCAGTATGTATTTATCCGTAGCGGCAGTTTAATTTAAAGGAATTATTGAAGAGGTGCAGATATGAAACAAAGTATGACATTAATCCCTACATTGAGAGAAGTACCTGCAGATGCAGAAATTAAAAGTCATCAGCTTTTATTACGTGCAGGATTTATGAGACAAAATTCCAGTGGGGTATATAGCTTTATGCCGCTTGGGAAAAAAGTGCTTCAAAAGGTTGAAGCCATTGTTCGGGAAGAGATGGATAATGCGGGTGCAGTCGAGCTATTAATGCCGGCTTTACAACAAGCGGAATTCTGGCAGGAATCTGGGCGCTGGTATACATATGGTCCAGAGTTGATGCGTTTGAGGGACCGTAATAACCGTGAATTTGCTCTTGGTGCCACACATGAAGAAGTGATTACTAGTCTAGTTCGCGATGAAGTGAAGTCTTACAAGCGTCTTCCTTTAACGGTATACCAAATTCAAACGAAATTCCGTGACGAACAGCGGCCGCGCTTTGGATTGTTGCGTGGACGTGAATTTATCATGAAAGATGCTTATTCTTTCCATGCTAATCAAGAAAGCCTTGATGCTGTTTATAAAAAATTATATGCGGCTTATGCAAATGTATTTAGCCGCTGCGGTCTTGATTTCCGTGCGGTCATTGCCGATTCAGGAGCAATGGGTGGAAAAGATACACATGAATTTATGGTTCTATCTGAAATAGGGGAAGATACAATTGCCTATTCAGATACGTCTGATTATGCAGCTAATATTGAAATGGCACCAGTAAGTGTGAACTATGAAAAAAGTTCAGAAGCACAGGGGGCACTTGAAAAAGTTCATACACCTGGGCAAAAATCAATCGAGGAAGTAGCAACATTCTTAAAAACGGATGCTACGAAGTTGATTAAATCGTTGTTGTTTAAAGTGGATGAGAAATATGTACTTGTATTGGTGCGCGGTGATCATGAAGTCAATGATATCAAGTTGAAGAATTTCTATAACGCTTCAGTCGTAGAAATGGCAGATCCAAACGAGACGAAAGAGGTTTTAGGCTGTGCAATTGGTTCTCTTGGACCAATCAAGGTCTCTTCTGACGTAGAAGTGATTGCGGATTTTGCTATCGAAGTAATGGTCAATGGAATCTGTGGTGCAAATGATGAAGACTACCATTATGTGAATGTAAATCCAGACCGTGACTTTAAGGTAGCTAATTATTTGGATCTTCGTTTTATTCAAGAGGGTGACCCATCACCGGATGGAAACGGAAAAATTCAATTTGCTAAAGGGATTGAGGTTGGTCACGTATTCAAGCTTGGGACAAAATATTCCGAAGCGATGAACGCGACTTTCCTTGATGAAAATGGACGATCACAGCCGATGATCATGGGCTGTTACGGAATTGGTGTATCTCGGACACTTGCAGCTGTAGCAGAGCAATTCAACGATGAAAAAGGATTGGTTTGGCCAGTGAACTTAGCGCCGTACCAGGTTCATTTGATTCCAATTAATATGAAGGACGAAGCGCAGTCTGCACTTGCGGAAGAATTGTATAATGATTTTAAAACACAAGGTTTTGACGTTCTGATGGATGATCGTCAAGAACGTGCCGGTGTTAAATTTGCTGATTCAGACTTAATGGGACTTCCTGTCCGTGTAACAGTCGGTAAAAAGGCTTCAGAGGGAATTGTCGAAGTGAAAATCCGTAAAACTGGTGAAGTTCTTGAAATTGAAAGAGCTGAACTTACTCAAAAACTTCGCGAAATATTAGGATAGTTATTTTAAAAAATAGCCAAGGGAGGCATCATTCAATTGAATGATGCTTTTCCTTTTCCTAGATTTAGATACTCGTGAAAGATACGTGTTATGTTATAATAACCACTGATATTAGAGTTGAAATGATAGTAAATAAAATCTTAAGAGATAGTAGATAAGGGGAGAGAGGAAATGGATCAAAATCCAAATAGCGGTAGAGAGAGATTTCAACTCTTGCTCCAGCAGATGGGCTTGACTGATGATGCCTTTGTGAACTTTTTCATTGGTGCCGAAATTGATAAGCTCTCAATTGAGAGAGAGTCCAAAACATGGCATTTCGCCTTTAATATACCTGCGATAATTCCTTGCAGTGTCTATACAAGACTTGATGCTCAATTAGCAAGTACCTTCGCCCATATTGCGAAGGTCTCATTCACTTTGAATGTAGCTAACCCGCAAGTAACCGAACAATTAGTTAAAGAGTATTGGAAATACTGCATAGGCGAGCTTCAAGGCATGTCTCCAGCTTTATTATCACTACTAAATGAGCAAGAGCCTACAGTAAACGGATATAAAATTATTGTAAGTGCTCGAAATGATACTGAGGCTGGTCAGTTGAAACGAAAATACTCTGGACTTATTTCAAATATCTACCAAACGTTTGGTTTCCCTCCACTGACTCTTGATGCGGAAGTGAAGGAAACAGTTTCGAATCCTGATTACCAGAAGTTTTTAGAAGAGAAACAAAAGGAAGACGCAGAAAAGGGACTTGCTGCCCTAGTGGAAATGCAGAAGAAAGAATCGGAAAAAGGTGCAGACGATGGCGCCTACGAAGGACCGGTTAAGATTGGTTATACGATTAAAGAAGATGCTGATTTCCGCAGAATTGAACAGATTATCGATGAAGAGCGAAGAATTGCAATTGAGGGCTTTGTGTTTGATGCGGAAGTCCGAGAGCTTCGCAGTGGACGTAGCTTATTGACGTTCAAAGTCACGGATTATACCAGCTCAATTTTAGTCAAAATGTTTTCACGCGATAAAGAAGATGCCGCGATTCTTGCCCGTGTGAAAAAGGGAATGTGGGTACGTGCTCAAGGTAGCATTCAAAACGATACATTTGTACGGGATTTGGTTATGATTGCAAATGATATAAATGAAATTTCTAAACAGGGACGACAGGATAAGGCTCCTGAAGGAGAAAAGCGGGTCGAACTGCATATGCATACTCCGATGAGTCAAATGGATGCGGTGACACCGACTTCTGCCCTAATTGCACAGGCAGCCAAGTGGGGGCATAAAGCTGTTGCCATTACGGATCATGCAGGTGCACAATCATTCCCTGAAGCTTATAGTGCCGGGAAAAAAAATGACATTAAAATTCTTTACGGTGTCGAAGTGAATCTTGTAAACGACGGCGTTCCGGTTGTATATAATGAGGCGCATATTGCATTGGCTGATGCCACTTATGTCGTGTTTGACGTAGAGACGACAGGACTGTCGGCCGTTTATGATACGATAATTGAATTTGCTGCAGTAAAAATTCGTGACGGGGACATTATTGATCGATTCGAGTCATTTGCGAATCCTCATCATCCATTATCAAATACGACCATAGATTTAACTGGAATCACTGATGATCTTGTAGAGAATGCTCCTGAAGTCTCAGAAGTACTCGAAAAGTTCAGGAATTGGGCTGGAGATGCCATTCTCGTTGCTCATAACGCGACATTTGATATGGGCTTTTTGAATATAGGTTATAAAAATATGGGATATCCAAAGGCGGCCAACCCAGTTCTGGACACATTGGAACTAGCCCGATTTTTATATCCGGAGTTTAAAAATCATCGTTTAAATACATTATGTAAAAAGTTCGATATCGATTTGACCCAGCATCATAGGGCCATATATGATGCCGAAGCTACCGGCTACCTTATGTTGAAGATGCTAAAGGATGCGATGGAAAAAGACATTACCCATCATGATCAGTTAAATGACAATATGGGTAAAGGAAATGCTTATCAGCGTTCCCGTCCGTCCCATTGTACGCTGATTGCGCAAACACAGGCTGGTTTAAAAAACCTTTTTAAATTAATTTCGATATCACATATTGATTATTATTATCGTGTGCCTCGGTTACCGCGTTCCCAACTTAAAAAGTATCGTGAAGGAATTCTCGTTGGATCCGGATGTGATAAAGGGGAAGTTTTTGAAGGGATGATGCAAAAAGGTTTTGAGGAAGTCATAGATATCGCTGAATTTTACGATTATCTTGAAATTCATCCGAAGGAAGTATACCAGCATTTGATTGAGCTAGAATATATCAGGGATGATAAATCGTTAGAAACAATCATCACTAATATCGTCAAGCTTGGTGAGAAATTGGATAAACCTGTCGTTGCAACAGGGAATGTTCATTATTTAGACCCAAACGACAAAATTTATCGTAAAATCCTTGTGAATTCACAAGGTGGAGCGAACCCGATGAATCGTCATAAGCTGCCGGATGTACATTTCCGGACAACTGATGAAATGCTGAGGGCCTTCTCATTCCTTGGTTCTGAGAAAGCCAAAGAAGTCGTGGTAACTAACACAAATAAAATCGCTGATATGATAGAAGAAATCAAGCCTATCAAGGATGAGTTATACACGCCTAAGATTGAAGGCGCAGAAGAAGAGATGCGTGAGATGAGTTACGGCATGGCAAGGAAGATATACGGAGAGAACCTGCCGGAAATCGTAGAAGCCCGCCTTGAAAAAGAATTGAAAAGCATCATTGGCCATGGATTTGCCGTTATTTATTTGATTTCTCACAAACTAGTTAAAAAATCTTTGAATGATGGATATCTCGTGGGATCACGGGGGTCAGTGGGATCTTCGTTCGTTGCAACGATGACTGAAATTACTGAGGTAAACCCGCTGCCGCCGCATTATGTGTGTCCAACGTGCAAAAAATCGGAATTCTTCAATGACGGTTCTGTGGGTTCTGGATTTGACCTGCCAGATAAAGACTGTCCGGATTGTGGCGTTGCTTATACAAAAGACGGACATGATATCCCGTTTGAAACCTTCCTTGGATTTAAAGGGGATAAGGTTCCTGATATTGACTTGAACTTCTCCGGTGAATATCAGCCAAAGGCCCATAACTATACTAAGGTCTTGTTTGGAGAAGAGTATGTATACCGCGCTGGAACGATTGGTACGGTCGCTGAAAAAACGGCATATGGCTATGTAAAAGGATATTCTACCGATAATAATATCCATATGCGGGGAGCTGAGACTGACCGCCTTGTTGCCGGATGTACAGGAGTAAAGCGGACTACTGGACAGCATCCAGGTGGGATCATCGTTGTTCCAGATTACATGGATATTTATGATTTTACACCTATTCAGTTTCCAGCTGATGACCGAACTTCCGAGTGGAAAACAACTCACTTTGATTTCCATTCAATTCACGATAATATTTTAAAACTTGATATTCTTGGTCACGATGATCCGACTGTGATCAGGATGCTTCAGGATTTGAGCGGTATCGATCCAAAAACGGTTCCGACAGACGATCCTGAAGTAATGAAAATATTCAGCAGTACTGAATCATTAGGAGTAACCGAAGATCAAATTATGTGTAAAACTGGAACCCTCGGTATTCCCGAATTTGGGACGCGTTTTGTTAGGCAGATGCTTGAAGACACGAAACCAACAACATTTTCCGAGCTTGTCCAGATATCCGGATTATCTCATGGTACCGATGTATGGTTGAGTAATGCTCAGGAGTTGATTCACAACCGAATATGTACACTTAGCGAAGTTATCGGTTGTCGGGATGATATTATGGTCTATCTGATTTATCAAGGGCTCGATCCTTCCCTGGCGTTTAAAATTATGGAATCAGTACGTAAAGGGAAAGGGCTCTCCGAGGAATTCGAAGCAGAAATGAGAAAAAATGAGGTGCCGGAATGGTATATCGATTCATGTAAAAAGATTAAATACATGTTCCCGAAAGCCCATGCTGCTGCTTATGTTTTAATGGCTGTCCGAATTGCTTATTTTAAAGTGCATTTACCTTTATTATATTATGCCGCTTATTTCACAGTTCGTGCCGATGATTTTGAAATCGATGCGATGACGCGGGGATCTCAGGCGATCAAAACTAAGATTGAAGAAATCAGTGTAAAAGGATTGGATGCATCTACTAAGGAAAAGAATACATTGACGGTTCTTGAACTTGCCTTAGAAATGTGTGAGCGCGGATACAGCTTTGCTAAAGTGGATTTGTATAAATCCAGTGCAGACCAATTCATAATTGAAGGAAACACGTTGATTCCACCATTCAATTCAATACCTGGTCTTGGAACAAATGCGGCCATCAATATTGTTAATGCACGTAAGAATGGGGAATTCCTCTCGAAAGAAGACTTACAACAGCGAGGGAAAGTATCCAAGACGATTCTTGAATACCTTGATAAACAAGGCTGTCTCGAGTCTCTGCCTGAACAAAACCAGTTATCTTTATTTTAAAAGAGAAGCTGATGGTAAAAAGGAAGAAACAGACATGATATTTGCATAAATATCTTGATTATGGTATATTTTTATTGGAAATACTAAGAGGAACCAATGGCAAGAGTGGGGAAACCCACTCTTTCGTGTTGTATTGACCATTTATTTTGAATCCGAAACCAAGCGCATACAACGCACGTATGGAGGAAACAAATGAGTAAAAAGGTAACGGAAGTTGTAGAAGAATTAGCATTACCAATTCTTGAAGAATTGCAGCTTGAATTAGTTGAAGTGGAGTATGTGAAGGAAGGTAAAAGCTGGTTCCTTCGAGTGTACATTGATAAAGAAACAGGCGTAGATCTTGAAGATTGCGGAAAAGCGAGTGAAAAGCTCAGTGAAAAGCTTGATGAAGTTGATCCAATTCCACAAATTTATTTTCTCGAAGTTTCATCTCCCGGAGCTGAAAGGCCTCTGAAAAAAGAGAAAGATTTCCTTAATGCTATCGGTAAAAATGTTTACATAAAAACATACGAGCCCATTTTAGATGAAAAAGAATTTGAAGGAATCTTAACTAGCTTTGATGGGAACGAAGTGACGCTTGAAATCAAAATCAAGACAAGAAAGAAAACAATCGTCATTCCATACGAAAAGGTAGCCAAAGCAAGATTGGCGATTACCTTCTCTTAAGTCAAGCAAATCAATAATTAAATATCCGTAAGGGGGATCACCATGGGCAATGAGTTATTGGATGCTCTCTATATTTTAGAAAACGAAAAAGGAATTTCCAGGGAAGTTTTAATCGACGCGATTGAGGCTGCTCTTATATCGGCATATCGTCGTAACTTTAACCAAGCGCAAAATGTACGTATCGACTTGAATCTTGGTAAAGGAACAATGCGTGTATTTGCCAGAAAAGACGTTGTAGATGAAGTATTCGATTCACGTCTGGAAATTTCTGTTGAAGAAGCAAGAGCGATTGATCCCAACTACCAGCTAGAGGATATTGTCGAAATGGAAGTAACGCCAAAAGATTTCGGCCGCATTGCTGCACAAACAGCGAAGCAAGTTGTTACTCAAAGAGTGCGGGAAGCAGAGCGCGGAATCATTTATGCTGAATTCATTGATCGCGAAGAGGATATCATGACAGGGATTGTTCAACGCCAAGATTCTCGATTTATTTATGTGAGTCTAGGTAAAATCGAAGCATTGCTTCCAGTCAATGAACAAATGCCTAATGAGCAGTATAAACCTCATGATCGTATTAAAGTTTTTATCACAAAAGTTGAAAAGACGTCCAAGGGACCGCAAATTTTTGTATCCCGTTCACATCCTGGACTTTTAAAGCGTTTATTCGAAATCGAAGTGCCTGAAATTTTTGATGGAACTGTAGAAATTAAGTCGGTTGCTCGTGAAGCAGGTGACCGTTCAAAAATCTCCGTGCACTCTGAAAACGAAGAAGTCGATCCGGTCGGTTCCTGCGTAGGCCAAAAAGGACAACGTGTTCAAGCCATCGTCAATGAATTAAAAGGTGAAAAAATCGATATCGTTAAATGGTCGGAAAATCCGGTTATATTTGTTGCGAATGCTTTAAGCCCTTCAAAAGTACTTGAAGTTATCGTAAAAGAAGAAGAGAAGGCGACAACTGTAATCGTTCCGGACTATCAGCTTTCACTTGCAATTGGTAAGCGTGGACAAAATGCTCGCTTAGCCGCCAAACTTACTGGCTGGAAAATTGATATCAAGAGTGAAACAGAAGCCCGTGAAGCGGGAATTTACCCGGTTGAAGAACAGGAATTCCTTTTAAGCAGGGATAGCTATGTGAATGAAGAGGATATAGATTTCGAAGAGGATAACGAGTAATTTAGAGGTGAAAAAAGATGAATAGCCGAAAAAAAATCCCGATGCGTAAATGTGTGGCCACAGGCGAAATGAAGCCGAAGAAAGAACTCATACGTATCGTTCGATCTAAAGAAGGGGAAGTCAGCCTTGATCCGACCGGAAAAAAATCGGGAAGAGGAGCTTATTTGACTCTTAATCGGGATGTTATCGAACTGGCCAAAAAGAAAAATGTGCTGGCTAATCACCTTAGTACCCAAATCGATTCCTCCCTTTATGAACAATTGCTTGAATTAGTGAATAAGGAGAAATACTAACACCATGACCCAACAACAACAATGGATGTCTCTATTAGGTTTGGCCAATCGAGCACGCAAGCTAATTTCGGGTGAAGAATTAGTGGTTAAAGAGATTAGAAGCGGTAATGCCAAAGTTGTTATTTTATCCGCGGACGCTTCAAAAAACACTGAAAAAAAAATATCTGATAAGTGCGCATTTTATCAGGTTCCTTTAAAAAGAGTCGAAAGCAGGTCTATGCTCGGCCATGCGATTGGTAAGGAAGCTAGAGTTGCCGTCGCAGTTCTGGATGAAGGTTTTGCACAAAAACTCCGAACGCTGCTCGATTAAATTTTACGGGGGTGAACGTATGACAAAATTGCGTGTATATGAATATGCAAAACAAAAGAATGTTTCAAGCAAGGAAGTAATAACTAAACTTAAAGAAATGAATATAGAGGTAACAAACCATATGACAGCATTAGACGATTCAACTGTAAATAAATTAAACGATTCAATTAAGCCTAAAAGCGAAGAAAAAAGCCAAGCTGCTGAACCAAAAGCTAACGCTACGGTTGCAAAATACGAAGCAGAAGCAGATGAGAAGAGTACGGTTAATAAAGAAAAGCTAAAGAAAAAACCTCCAGTTAAACCTGTAGGTACGAAAAAACCAGCAGGACAGTTTAGTAGAGGTAGAAATAACCGAAATAAAAATAATAAACAAAGACAGCAAGCACCGCAGGCTCCTGTTACTAAACGTAAAGAAAGAGAACTTCCAGAGAAAATTACGTTTTATGAGTCTTTGACTGTTATGGAACTTGGTAAAAAACTTCATCGTGAACCGTCTGAAATCATTAAAAAGCTTTTCATGCTTGGTGTGATGGCTACAATTAATCAAACATTAGATAAAGATGCTATTGAATTAATCTGTACGGAATACGGTGTATTGGCTGAAGAAGAGATTCGTGTTGACCTAACTGACCTTGAGTCATTAGTGACTGAAGATGCTTCTGAAGATTTGATCGAACGTCCTGCTGTTGTAACGATTATGGGACACGTTGACCATGGTAAAACGACATTGCTTGATTCTATTCGTAATACGAAAGTAACAGAAGGCGAAGCAGGCGGAATCACTCAGCATATCGGTGCTTATCAAGTTAAAGTTAACGACAAAAAAATTACATTCCTTGATACACCAGGACATGCTGCGTTTACAACAATGCGTGCTCGTGGAGCTCAGGTTACAGATATTACAATCCTAGTCGTTGCAGCAGATGATGGTGTTATGCCTCAAACTGTTGAAGCGATTAACCATGCTAAAGCAGCAGAAGTTCCAATTATCGTCGCTGTTAATAAAATGGATAAAGAAGCCGCTAATCCAGACCGCGTTATGCAAGAATTGACAGAGCACGGTTTAGTTTCTGAAGCATGGGGCGGGGATACAATTTTCGTACCTATTTCAGCTAAAAAAGGTGAAGGAATCGATAGCTTGTTGGAAATGATTCTACTTGTTAGTGAAGTAGAAGAATATAAAGCAAATCCAAGCCGGAAAGCAAACGGAACGGTTATCGAAGCACGTTTGGATAAAGGGCGCGGCTCTGTAGCAACGTTGCTTGTTCAAAACGGAACGTTGAAAGTCGGAGATCCAATCGTTATTGGTAATACATTCGGCCGCGTTCGTGCAATGCTTAATGACCTTGGCCGTCGTGTTAAGGATGCAGGTCCTTCCACACCGGTTGAAATCACTGGTTTAAATGAAGTTCCACAGGCAGGGGACCGTTTCATCGTCTTTGAAGATGAAAAAACAGCCCGTCAAGTTGGGGAAGTTCGTGCGCAAAGACAGCTTGCTTCACAACGTAATGAAAAATCTCGTGTAACGCTAGATACATTGTTCGAGCAAATGAAAGAAGGGGAAATTAAAGAATTGAACATCATCTTAAAAGCGGATGTTCAAGGTTCTGCTGAAGCAGTTGCCGCTTCCCTGAATAAAATAGAAGTAGAAGGCGCAAAAGTGAAAATTATTCACACTGGCGTTGGGGCTATTACAGAGTCTGACATTATCCTAGCTACAGCTTCTAATGCAATCGTCATCGGATTTAACGTCCGTCCTGATGTGAATGCGAAACGCGCGGCTGAATCAGAAAATGTTGATGTCCGCCTTCACCGTATCATTTATAAGGCTATCGAAGAGATCGAGTCGGCTATGAAAGGGATGCTTGACCCTGAATTTGAAGAAAAAATTATCGGTCAGGCTGAAGTTCGTACGACTTTCAAAGTATCTAAAGTTGGTACGATCGCTGGTTCTTATGTTACAGAAGGAAAAATCACACGTGATAGCGGCATTCGCTTAATTCGTGAAGGTGTCGTCATTTACGAAGGTGAAATTGATGCATTGAAACGTTTTAAAGATGATGTAAAAGAAGTGGCAACGAACTATGAGTGCGGTATTACCATTAAAAATTACAATGACCTTAAAGAAGGCGACGTAATTGAAGCTTATGTAATGGAAGAGATAGAGCGTAAATGATCGTTGGCTCTGTCCAATGTGAGTGCATCATCTATGACACCCATTCTTTGAAAGAAAAACGAGCCGTTTTGCAGCGTGTTATGTCACGGCTTAAACAGAAGTTCAATATATCAGTAGCAGAAACGGATTTTCAGGATCTATGGCAGCGAACAAAGATTTCTATCGTAACCGTTTCATCATCAAGGAAGGCTACTGAGAGAGAACTTCAAAATGCCCTTAAATTTCTAGATTCTTTTCCGGAAATAGAGCGAACAATAACAGATATAGACTGGCTTTAAGCTAGCGAGGTGATATTATGAGCCTTCGTTCAAATCGTGTTGGCGAACAAATGAAAAAAGAGCTGAGTGAAATTATCGGCCGAAAAATTAAAGATCCAAGAATCGGATTTGTAACAGTAACAGATGTTGACGTTACAGGCGATTTACAACAGGCAACTGTTTATATTTCCGTGTTGGGTGATCAGGAACAACGGGAAAAAACTCTTCAAGGCCTTGCTAAGGCAAAAGGATTTATGCGTTCAGAAATTGGGCAAAGAATCCGTCTTCGCAAAACCCCGGAACTATTTTTTGAATTTGATGAATCGGTTGATTACGGAAATCGAATCGAATCGTTAATTTCACAAATCAATTCTGAGGAAAAACCGGCTGGAAAAGACGAATAATAAGCAAGCAGTAAAAGGAGGTCGACTCAATCAGTGCTTTGCACTTCTTGGAGTCGGTCTCCTTTTTTTTGAAGTATAGGAAAACGTAGAAAAAGCAAAAGGCACCTTTCGAATTCAGGTTCATATTGTTTGTACAACTGACAAAGGTGCTTACACTTTTTAGATAATGAGGTGAAAGTGTGAACGGTATTCTACCATTATGGAAACCAAAGGGATTGACATCCCATGATTGTGTTTTTAAATTAAGAAAGATATTAAAAACAAAAAAGGTTGGGCATACAGGTACTTTAGATCCTGATGTCACAGGGGTTTTACCGATTTGTATCGGGAGGGCAACGAAAGTCGCCGAATATTTGACAGAAGCAGGTAAAGCGTATGAAGGGGAAGTGACCCTCGGTTTTTCAACGACAACGGAAGATGCAAGCGGCGATAAGGTAGCTGAAAAAAGGATTACTCAAGTGATTCAGCGTGAACAAATTCTTGAAGTTTTAGAATCATTAACAGGGAAAATTGAGCAAACTCCGCCGATGTTTTCAGCTGTTAAGGTAAACGGGAAAAAGTTATATGAATATGCTCGGGCCGGCATCGAAGTGGAGCGACCGACACGGGAGGTTACCATTTACGAAATCACCCTTCTCGATGAACGTTCTGAATACAAAGGAGAAACCATTTCATTCCGTTTTCGTGTTAAGTGCAGTAAAGGAACATATATTAGAACGCTTGCTGTCATGATAGGTGAAAAATTGGGATATCCAGCACATATGTCAGACCTAACGAGGATTGAATCAGCTGGTTTTAAGCTTGAAGACTGTTTGACATTCGCTGAGGTGGAAGCATTCATGGAAACCGGACAAACAGATGAGTTTCTGCTGCCGTTAGAGCGAGGATTATTTCATTTGCCCAAAATTCAGATTAGTGATAAAGTAGCAAAGAAAGTACTCAACGGTGCGGTATTGGAACAGACTAAGGATGTTGTTGTTGAGAAAGGGCAGCCTTTTGTGGTGGTTGATCCATCTGATAAGGCTATTGCCATTTATCAAATACATCCGACCAAAGAGGGGTTAATTAAACCTGTAAAAGTTTTGGCACAAGAATTATAGACCGTTTTGCCGTCGGAAAGAGGAGATTGAAAGGTGAAAGTGATCGCAATAGAGCATCCTCATCAATTTAATTCGGATGATTTTCCGGAGCTTGTAATGGCGCTTGGATTTTTTGATGGCATACATAAAGGGCATCAAATTGTTATTCAAACCGCCAAGCAAAAAGCCGATGAAATGAATCTTAAGTCAGCAGTCATGACATTTGACCCGCATCCTTCCGCAGTATTGGGGAGGAAAACGGAAAATATCCGCTATATTACACCACTCGAAGATAAAATAAATATCATAGAATCGATGGAGATAGATTATCTGTTTATCGTTCACTTCAGCAAGGAATTTGCTTCGGTGTTGCCGGAACAGTTCGTTGACGAATATATTGCGGGGCTGAATGTCCGTCATGTTGTAGCCGGCTTTGACTATTCATATGGACGCTATGGTCAAGGATCTATGGAAGATTTGCCTGTATACGCACAAGGCAGGTTTACGCAGACGGTTGTTGCGAAACAAACACTTGAAGATGAAAAGGTAAGTTCGACCAGAATCAGAGAAACACTCAGTAACGGTAACTTTACCGACTTTTATCATTTGGCAGGCCGCCGTTATTTAACGAAAGGGCATGTCGTTCATGGTGAAAAACGAGGCAGGAAGTTGGGCTTCCCCACTGCTAATATTGAAGTAAGTGACGATTATATATTCCCAGCTGCTGGGGTATACGCTGTCAAGATTAATATAAACGGCCAATGGTATAATGGTGTTTGTAATGTCGGTTATAAACCTACGTTTCATGAAGAAAAGCCGAAATATCCAACTGTAGAAGTTCATGCTTTGGATTTTTCGGGTGATATTTATGGCAATCAGGTTTCAGTAGAATGGCATACTAGGTTGAGAAGTGAGCAGAAATTTTCGGGACTTGAAGCCTTAGTCGCACAGATTGAAACTGATAAGCAAAATGCGCTAGCTTATTTTTCAAAACTGAAAGTATAAAAGGGTAGCAAAAGACAATACTTGCAATTTTAATGAAAAACATGTATTCTATTGTATGTATGAAAATAACCATTGCTTGGCTAGTCGAGACTCCGACGCTGGCTCGGTAATAGGTGATTTTACAGAATTTTAGGAGGAATAATAACATGGCTATTACACAAGTACGCAAAAACGAACTTATCGCTGAGTTCAGAACTCACGATACTGACACTGGATCTCCAGAAGTTCAAATCGCAGTATTAACAGAAGAAATCAACAACTTGAACGATCACTTACGCACACATAAAAAAGACCACCATTCACGTCGCGGTCTTCTTAAAATGGTAGGTAAACGTCGTAATCTTTTAACTTACCTACGTAACAAAGACGTTACTCGTTACCGTACACTAATTAACAAATTAGGTCTACGTAGATAATTTTTTCAGGAAGGCGGGAAATTTCCCGCTTTTTTGATGTTAATCAAATGATTTGGACGTGTTCTATTTATAGGCTAAGCCTTCGTCCTTGGGACTCGGCAGGAGCCGGGTCTTTTTCTATTTATAAATGATTAGGATATACATAATTAAATGAATGAAAAATTTATTCATTTTACTGTTAATGCTTGTTTTTTTCGTGCATAATAGGAATAGTTTGGTTTTAACTTGAGTTCAGTTACTTTCACATATAATGATTTAATCCAATACAGGTTTAGGTAAACTAAGCCTCTAAGTGAAGATTCAGAGAGGGGTTTAATAAATGGGACAGGAAAAACATACGTATTCATTTGACTGGGCCGGCCGTAATGTAACGGTAGAGATTGGCCAATTGGCCAAACAAGCGAACGGAGCAGTATTAGTCCGTTATGGTGAAACAGCTGTATTAAGTACAGCAACAGCTTCGAAGGAACCTAGAAATGTAGACTTCTTCCCTTTGACAGTCAATTACGAAGAAAGACTGTATGCAGTCGGTAAAATTCCAGGTGGCTTCATCAAACGTGAAGGCAGACCGAGTGAAAGAGCAATTTTAGCAAGCCGTCTAATTGACCGTCCAATCCGTCCACTATTTGCAGATGGCTTCAGGAACGATGTTCAAATTATCAGTATGGTTATGAGTGTTGATCAAGATTGTTCTTCTGAAATGGCAGCGATGCTTGGTTCATCCCTTGCACTTTCAGTTTCCGATATACCGTTTGAAGGTCCAATTGCTGGAGTTGTTGTCGGAAGAATTAATAATGAATTCATTATTAACCCTACTGTTGACCAACTTGCAAAAAGCGACATTAACTTGACAGTTGCCGGTACGAAAGATGCTATCAACATGGTTGAAGCTGGAGCAAATGAAGTACCAGAAGAAACTATGCTTGAAGCAATTATGTTTGGACATGATGAAATCAAGAAGGTTATTGCATTCCAAGAGAAAATTGTTGCTGAAATCGGCAAGGAAAAGCTACAAATCGCTCTATACCAAGTGGATGCAGAACTAGAAGCAGAAGTAAAAGGTCATTGTGAATCAGACCTTAACAAAGCTGTACAAGTTCAGGAAAAACATGCTCGTGAAGATGCAATTAAAGAAGTAAAAGATCGTGTGTTGGCTCATTATGAAGAAGAAACTGATGAAGCTAAACTAAAACAAATCAAAGAAATCCTAAATAAATTGGTTAAATCAGAAGTCCGTCGTTTAATTACGGAAGAAAAGGTACGTCCAGATGGCCGTAATCCGGATGAGATTAGACCATTATCATCTGAAGTAACTATTCTGCCTCGTACACACGGTTCTGGTTTGTTCACACGTGGACAAACTCAAGCACTTTCTATCTGTACATTAGGTGCCCTTGGCGATGTACAGATTTTGGACGGGCTTGGAACTGAAGAGTCGAAACGTTTCATGCATCATTATAACTTCCCTCATTTCAGTGTTGGTGAAACAGGCCCAATTCGTGGTGCAGGACGTCGCGAAATCGGTCATGGTGCACTTGGTGAAAGAGCATTAGAACCAGTTATACCGAATGATAAAGACTTCCCTTATACAATTAGACTTGTGTCTGAAGTTCTTGAATCTAATGGCTCAACATCACAAGCAAGTATCTGTGCAAGTACGCTAGCAATGATGGATGCTGGTGTTCCGTTGAAAGCTCCAGTTGCAGGTATTGCAATGGGTCTTGTTAAAACCGGTGAGCACTACACAATCTTAACGGATATTCAAGGCATGGAAGATCATCTAGGAGACATGGACTTTAAAGTTGCTGGAACGTCAAAAGGTGTTACAGCCCTTCAAATGGATATTAAGATTGAGGGTCTTTCAAGAGAAATTCTTGAAGAAGCATTACTTCAAGCTAAACATGGCCGGATGCACATTTTGGAATCAATGATGGCAACAATCAATCAACCGCGTGAGCAGTTATCCAAATATGCTCCGAAAATCGTTACAATGTCTATTAATCCGGACAAAATCCGCGATGTCATTGGACCGAGCGGTAAACATATCAATAAAATCATTGAAGAAACTGGTGTAAAAATTGATATCGAACAAGATGGAACGGTATTCATTTCTTCTACAGATGAACCAATGATTCAAAAAGCGAAGAAAATTATCGAAGACATCGTGCGTGAAGTCGTTGTAGGTGAACTATACTTAGGTAAAGTTAAACGCATTGAAAAATTCGGTGCGTTCGTTGAAATCTTCAATGGTAAAGATGGTTTAGTCCATATTTCTGAACTGGCTGAAGAAAGAGTCGGTAAAGTGGAAGATGTCGTTTCACTTGGCGATGAGCTATTAGTTAAAGTTACTGAGATTGATAAGCAAGGTAGGGTTAACCTTTCTCGTAAAGCGGTCCTTAAAGAACAAAAAGAGGCAGCTAATCCTTCTCAGTCATAATAGAAATGAAAATTCGGCATGCGGTTCCTAGTGAATCTGCATGCTTTTTTGTTATAAAGGATTCATCGTTATATATGGAAATTCGCAATAAAAGTATGTCATGTTCTACCTTGTCCGTTTTCTTCATACATTTTTGTATGAAGGGGGCGTAAAAAATGAATAATAAATGGAAGCAGATAGTTGCGATAAGTGCCATTGCAGGTATATCATGGTTATTAGTGCAAAATCCATATACAAATATTTATTTGACCCAATTAACAGATCATTCAGTTGCGTCAATGAAGCAGGAAGATGAACTTCTTTTACAAATAAAAGAATCAACAAAAAAATATGAGATTGCACCACAGGATGCACGAATAGATTCGGTTTGGAAAACCGTTCCTGCATATAATGGCCTGAAGGTAAATATTGATGATTCGTATAAAGCTATGAAGAAGGAGGGACAATTCGATAAGGATAAACTGGTATATCAACAAGTTCCAGCAAAGATTCATTTAAAGGATCTCGACCCGGCTCCGATTTACCGGGCCCATCCGGAAAAGCCTGTGGTATCATTTTTAATCAATGTTGCCTGGGGAAATGAATACTTACAAGATATGTTGGCTGTGTTAAAAAAACATAATGTCAAGGCAACATTTTTCCTTGAAGGTAATTGGACTAAGAAGAACCCAGAATTGGCGAAGATGATTAAGGGTGGAGGACACGAAATTGGTAACCACTCATATTCGCATCCTAATATGCAAAACATTTCCTCTCAGGCTACACGTGAGGAAATTCGTAAAACGAATGAAGTCATTGAAGCGGTGACAGGTGTGAAGATGAAATGGTTCGCCCCTCCAAGCGGAAGCTACAGAGACGAAACAGTAAAAATCGCGGATTCTTTCGGTTTGAAGACTGTTATGTGGAGTGTGGATACGATTGATTGGCAAAAACCAAGTCCTGAAGTACTTCAACAAAGGGTGCTTTCTAAGGTTCACCCGGGAGCATTTATATTAATGCATCCTACAGAATCTACCGCGAAATCATTGGAAACGTTAATTATTAATATAGAAAAGAAAGACTTAGATGTTGTTACCGTTTCAGAAGCAGTAGATGAAGAGCGGTTGAATCCATAACGTTTTGGTTACGATAGCAGCATAGAATGATTGGGAGGAATGTTAGTTGATTAAGAAATACACTTGTCAAAATGGAGTAAGAATTGTATTAGAAAATATTCCAACAGTACGTTCAGCAGCAATAGGAGTATGGATCAAAACAGGTTCACGAAATGAAACTCCAGAATTGAATGGAGTTTCCCATTTTCTGGAACATATGTTTTTCAAAGGAACAACTACGAGGAATGCACGTGAAATAGCCGAGTCGTTTGACAGTATTGGCGGACAGGTGAATGCATTTACTTCAAAAGAGTACACATGCTATTATGCAAAAGTTATGGATAACCATGCTAGCTATGCGCTTGAAATCCTTGCTGATATGTTCTTCAACTCCACTTTTGATGAGGAAGAATTGAAAAAAGAAAAGAATGTCGTCTACGAAGAGATCAAAATGTATGAGGATACACCTGATGATATTGTTCATGACCTCTTAAGTAAGGCTGTATACGAAAATCATCCTCTTGGCTATCCAATACTAGGCACAGAAAATACACTTGAAACATTCAATAGTGAAACATTAAAGAAATATGTTCACGATATGTACACGCCTGATAAAGTCGTTGTATCCATTGCAGGAAATGTGGATGAAAAATTGATTCAGGAAGTCGAAAGTTACTTTGGCTCGTACCAAGGAGGGGAAGAGCGTCTTGAATTGGTGAAGCCGGCATTCCATGAAAATAGGATCACACGTAAAAAAGAAACTGAGCAAGCCCATCTTTGCCTTGGTTTTAAAGGGTTGGAAATTGGTAATGACAAAACCTACAGCTTGATTACCTTGAATAATATTCTTGGTGGAAGCATGAGTAGCCGTCTATTCCAGGACGTTAGGGAACAACGTGGTCTTGCATATTCTGTCTACTCTTACCATTCCAGTTACCAGGATACAGGTTTGGTGACAGTGTATGGGGGGACAGGGACAAGTCAGCTTGATAGTTTGTATGAAACCATTCAGGAAACACTGGATACACTTAAAAAAGATGGTATCACGGAAAAGGAATTGCGCAATAGTAAAGAGCAACTTAAAGGAAGCTTAATGCTAAGCCTTGAAAGCACGAACAGCCGCATGAGCCGTAACGGGAAAAATGAGCTTATGCTGGGTGAGCACCGTTCTCTTGATGATATCATATTCAAGATTGATGAAGTGACAGAGAATAGCGTCAATGAAATGGCAAACCAAATCTTCAAGGAACATTCCTTGTCATTGGTGAGCCCGCTGGAAAATTGGGACAAATAAAAATTCACAAGCCTGAACTTCTGTTTATTTTATAGAAGGGCAGGCTTTTTTAAAAGCTTTTGAAAATAACAAGGACCCCTTAGGTAAGTGCAATTATTTGATAAATGCCTTCTAAGTTCACCTTTTTCGGATATAGATTGAATAGAAGGTGAAAAAGGGGGAGCTTGTATTGAGATTGAGTGAACTGAGTGGTAAAGAAATTGTTGATGTGAACAGAGCGGAGAGATTAGGAGTTCTTGGTCAGACGGATTTGGAAGTAGATGAAACTGGACAAATTACCACGTTGATTATTCCTTCAGTTAAATGGTTCGGACTCTTAAGAAATGGCAGTGAAATTCGTGTCCCATGGGAGCATATTAAGAAAATAGGAACGGATATGCTCATCATTGATTTTCAGGAGGGACTTCCCATTAAAGATGGCGAGCATATGGATGGATAAGCAAATTATAGCATAGATGGTTACTATTGATACTATTCATCAATATACTAGACGCCTTAGCAGGCATTTGCTAAGGCGTTTTTGCTTTTCTTATCACCGTTTTTTAAGTAAAAACATAAGATGGCATGGTAACTAGAGAATGTAGCAAAAACCGAATTGCTTCTTGAGGAATATTTACCATGAGGCGAGGGATGTTAGGATCTTTTATATAAAGAAGGTGACGGTTTTAATGCTCACAGGCATGCAGATCGCTGTAATTGGTGGAGATGCGCGTCAACTTGAAGTTGTCCGTAAACTGACAGAGCTAGATGCAAAGCTACTATTGGTAGGTTTTGAACAGCTCGACCATGCTTTTACAGGAGCGGTTAAGGAAAAAATGGAGGATATAAATTTTAACGAATTAGATTCAGTTATTTTACCCGTCCGAGGTACCGATACAAATGGTAAGGTGGAAACGATTTTTTCCAGTGAAGAAGTTGTTTTGAGCGAAGAAATGATAAAAAGCACCCCAGCCCATTGCATTTTTTATTCAGGGATAAGTAATGATTACCTTGATGGAATATTTAAGAAAGCGAACCGCAAACTCGTACGACTATTCGAACGTGATGATGTGGCTATTTACAATTCGATTCCTACTGTTGAGGGAGCAATCATGATGGCCATTCAGCATACGGATTTCACAATCCATGGCTCGAATGTATCTGTTCTCGGACTGGGTAGGGTTGGTATGAGTGTAGCCCGGTCATTCCAAGCCCTTGGAGCAAAGGTAAAGGTTGGAGCAAGAAAAAGCGAAGATATTGCGAGGATTTGTGAAATGGCGTTAACCCCCTTTCATTTAAATGATATTGCTGCAGAAATGAAAAATGTTGATATATGTATCAATACGATCCCTTTTCCGATTATTACGGCCAAAGTAATTGCAAACATGCCCGTCCATACTTTAATTATCGACCTTGCTTCAAAACCGGGAGGGACGGATTTTCGTTATGCTGAAAAAAGGGGAATAAAGGCACTTTTGGCACCGAGTCTACCGGGGATAGTTGCCCCAAAAACAGCGGGTCAGATCTTAGCGAATGCACTTGGACTTTTGATCCAAGGTGAGTTCATGAAAAGGAAGGGGAAAAAGATATGAGTCTCCAAGGGAAACGGATTGGTTTCGGGTTAACAGGATCGCATTGCACATATGATGAAGTATTTCCGGAAATAGAAAAGATAGTAAATGAAGGGGCGGAAGTAATTCCAATCGTAACATCGACAGTTCAAAACACGGAAACCCGGTTCGGAAAGGGCGAGGACTGGGTTGAACGAATCGAAAAATTGACGGGGAATCGTGTCGTTGATACAATCGTCAAAGCAGAGCCTTTAGGGCCTAAATTACCGCTCGACTGTATGGTAATTGCTCCTTTGACAGGTAATTCAATGAGTAAAATGGCTAATGCACTTACCGATTCGCCTGTACTTATGGCTGCAAAGGCAACGATGAGAAATCATCGTCCTGTTGTGGTCGCCATATCAACAAATGATGCTCTTGGATTAAATGGTGTCAATTTAATGAGGCTAATGGCCGCAAAAGATATTTATTTTGTTCCTTACGGCCAGGATAACCCCGTAGGCAAACCAAGTTCCATGGTTGCCAGGATGAGCATGATTAGGGATACAATCATTGCAGCAATAGAAAGAGAACAAATTCAACCAGTTATTGTCGAAAGGTTTAAGGATGAATAACATAATCATGAGCTCTAAGTACGCTCCCATTACCAAAAACTGTAATAGTGCATAACTTTGTAGCGATAGATGCATCTGATTATAAAAAACCAACTCCACTACCAGAATATTTTGTTAAAGTGCGACCCTTTGGAATGTTAATGTGATAAAATAAATGATATTCTAAACAAGAAGAAGTAAATCTAACAACCAACTAACTTTTAGAGATAGAAAAGGAGTATTGACAAATGACTGAGACACAGGGATTGCATATTGCAGTTGTGGGAGCAACTGGAGCGGTAGGACAACAAATGATTTCAACACTCGAACAACGGGACTTACCGATTAAGAAAATCATCTTTTTATCATCGGCTCGTTCCGCAGGAATCAAACTTTCATTTAAGGGCGAAGAAATCGAAGTGCAGGAAGCAAAACCTGAAAGCTTTGAAGGTGTCGATATCGCTTTATTCAGTGCTGGTGGAAGCGTGTCTAAGGAATTGGCTCCAGAAGCAGTGAAACGCGGAGCAATAGTAGTAGACAATACGAGCGCATTCCGTATGGATGAAAATGTACCGCTTGTCGTACCGGAAGTAAATGAAGAAGACTTAAAACAACATAATGGGATTATTGCCAACCCGAATTGCTCAACTATCCAAATGGTTGTGGCATTAGAACCTATCCGTCAGACCTACGGCTTATCAAAAGTTGTTGTATCTACTTATCAGGCTGTTTCTGGTGCAGGAGTTGCAGCAATAAACGAATTAAAAGAACAAGCTCGCGATTTGCTGGATGAAAAAGAAATCAATCCGAAAATTTTACCGGTAAAAGGAGATGAAAAGCATTATCAAATCGCTTTTAATGTCATTCCCCAAATCGATAAATTCCAGGATAATGGATTCACTTTTGAAGAAATGAAAATGATTAATGAAACGAAGAAAATTATGCACATGGAAGAACTTCCTGTAGCCGCAACATGTGTAAGGCTTCCTGTTGTAACAGGTCATTCAGAGTCTGTTTATATTGAAGTTGAAAAAGAAGGCATATCAGCTTCTCAAATCAAAGATTTGCTGAAAACAGCGCCTGGTATTGTCTTAGAAGATGAGCCGGAACAACAAGTATACCCAACACCTGCTTCATCTGTCGGAAAGAATGATGTATTCGTTGGACGGATTCGCAAAGATTTAGATGAAGATAAAGGCTTCCATTTATGGGTGGTTTCCGATAATCTATTAAAAGGAGCAGCTTGGAACTCTGTTCAAATCGCTGAAAGCCTTTTAAAATTAGGTTTGGTAGCTGTTAAGTAATTATTTATTGATAGAGAGTTTTTGTCAGCTTCCCGAACTGGGAAGCTGGCTTATATTTGGGGTGTATAGATTATGAAAATTATCGTCCAGAAATACGGAGGAACATCTGTCCGTGATGAGGAAGGCCGTTCATTTGCCAGAGGGCATATTGAAAAGGCAATCAAGGAAGGATACAAAGTGGTGGTTGTGGTTTCAGCTATGGGAAGAAAAGGCGATCCCTATGCAACAGATACCTTACTTTCTCTAGTTAATGGAGCGAAAGCCAGCCTTTCAAAACGAGAACAGGATTTACTTATGTCAGTAGGAGAAACGATTTCTTCTGTCGTATTTACGAATATGCTGTTAGAACATGGTATTAATGCCGTAGCTTATACAGGGGCTCAGGCGGGATTTTTGACAAATTCCGACTATTCCAGTGCTAAAATATTGGAAATGAAATGTGACCGTCTTATGAAAGAACTGGAATTGAAGGACGTTGTCGTTGTTGCAGGCTTCCAGGGTGCGGCTAAAAACGGAGACCTTACGACTATTGGCCGCGGCGGAAGCGACACATCAGCTGCAGCATTAGGTGCTGCTTTACAAGCTGAAAGGGTCGATATATTTACGGATGTGGAAGGAATCATGACTGCCGATCCACGTATTGCCGAGCAAGCTCGTCCATTATCTGTCGTTTCATATACGGAAGTTTGCAACATGGCTTATCAAGGTGCGAAGGTTATTCATCCCCGTGCTGTTGAGATTGCCATGCAGGCTAAAGTTCCGATCCGGATCCGATCAACATACAGTGAGGGATTAGGAACACTTGTCACAAGTGTAAATAAGGGAAGCCAGGGTAGTGACATTCGGGAAAGATTAGTTACAGGAATAGCTCACGTTTCTAAAATAACCCAAATTAAAGTGCGCGCGAAAAAAGATCAATATAATTTACAAGCAGAAGTTTTTAAAGCGATGGCCAATGCCTCCATTTCCGTAGACTTTATCAATATTTATCCAAATGGCGTTGTTTATACGGTTTCGGAGGAGATGACAGAACTTGCTCTTTCTATTTTGGCCGAGCTTGGTCATGAACCAGTAATTGAGCGGAATTGTGCCAAAGTTTCTGTAGTCGGTGCGGGTATCAACGGAGTGCCAGGTGTTGCAGCGAAGATTGTCACAGCGCTTTCAGAGAAAGAAATTGCTATTCTTCAATCTGCTGACAGCCATACGACTATTTGGGTTTTAGTAAAAGAAGAAGATTTAGTAGTAGCTGTTAATTCACTTCATTATGCATTTCATTTGCATGAAAGTGAAGCACAGTAAGCATACAAGTTTTATTAATTAAAGAGGTGTTAGATGATGATATTTGGTAGAGTATCAACTGCAATGGTCACCCCTTTCGATAGCAAGGGTAATGTTGATTTTCAAAAAACGACTTCATTAGTCAATTACTTATTAACGAATGGCACGGATTCACTTGTGCTTTCGGGCACAACAGGGGAGTCTCCAACTTTATCTTCGGAGGAAAAAATCGCCTTATTGCGTCATGTTTCGAAGGTAGTAGAAAAACGAGTGCCCGTCATTATGGGTACAGGAGGCAACAATACGTATGCTTCCATTGAGTTGACAAAAAAGGCAGAACAAAACGGTGCAGATGCGATCATGCTTGTGGCTCCGTATTATAATAAAACGAATCAAGAAGGACTTTACCAACATTTTAAAGCAGTTGCAGAAAGTACGACACTACCTGTAATGGTATATAACATCCCAGGTCGTGCTTCTGTTAATATTGAACCGGAGACAATTATCCGTCTTTCGAAAATTCCCAATATCGTAGCAGTCAAAGAAGCGAGCGGGGATTTAAATGCGATGACTCAAATCATTGCTGAAACAGATGATGATTTTGTGTTATACAGCGGGGATGACGGATTAACGCTGCCAGTACTAGCGATTGGCGGAGCAGGAGTAGTTTCAGTTGCTTCCCATATTGCTGGTAATGAATTACAAAAAATAATTGAAGCTTTTATCGGCGGGAATACGGCTGAGGCTGCCAAGCTACATCAGGAGCTGTTACCCCTTATTAAAAGCTTGTTTGCAGCGCCTAGCCCTGCCCCAGTTAAAACAGCACTTCAGTTATGTGGAATTGACGTAGGTTCAGTCAGGCTGCCAATCGTGCCATTGACTGAACAAGAGCGCCTAACATTGGCCTCCGTATTAAAAAAATAAATAGTTTCTGAACAAGCTGATCGATTTATGATTGGCTTGTTTTTACATAAAGATGTATTTGTTTGGAAAATAAAGATGTTTTTCTTTCCAGTTATAGGATAAAAGTTTATACTTTTAATTATCTTTCGATTAGAAAAGGATAAAAGTCATGTGTTCACCCTTAAGCAGAGGGAATGGATGTCTTCTACATAAATGCAGAACTATTTTTAAAATAGGAAATAAAGTAAAAAAAATCCTTAGAAAATGGTATGTGTTGTCATGTTTTTTGAACATCGGTTATAATGAAATCATTGGGAAATTATGAACGGCGATTTTTTAAGGAGGATATTCGATTGGGTAAAGATAAAAATAATGGAATAAAAGTTATTTCTCTTGGAGGACAAGGGGAACTTGGTAAAAATATGTACGTCATTGAGGTAAACGAAGACATCTACCTTCTTGATGCAGGATTAATGCTGCCAGAAGAAGAAATGTTGGGGATCGATGCGGTTATTCCTGACATTTCTTATTTGATGGATAATAAAGAACGGGTACAGGGTATTTTCATTACCCATGGTCATGAAGACCACATGGGTGCGCTTGCTTATGTATTAAAATATTTACCGGTTCCTGTTTACGGTACGAAGCTTACACTTGCTTTAATCAAAACAAAATTAAAGGAAGACGGCTTTAATGGCAGGGCAACATTCACTGAGATTGATTCCGATTCTCTTTTAAGTTTCCCTCAAGCAGCTGTGTCCTTTTTCAGGACGAACCATAGTATTCCCGATTCTGTCGGAGTTGTAATCCATACGCGTGATGGAGCCATCGTCTATACAGGAGATTTCAAATTTGATCAAGCTGCAACCGATCTTTACAAACCGGAAATCGGTAAAATGGCAAGTATCGGAGAAGAGGGTGTACTTTGTTTGCTATCTGATAGCACAGGCGCGGAAAGACCGGGTTATACGCCTTCTGAAGCAGTTGTGGCAAGGGATATTACAGAAGCTTTCCATGCAGCTTCTGGAAGGATTATTGTTGCTTGCTTTGCTTCAAATATTAATAGAATTCAGCATGTTTTCAATGCAGCGGCTGCTAGTCGAAGGAAAGTGGCTGTTGTAGGTAAAAGCTTGCAACGTGTCTATGAAACTGCCTTAAATCTTGGATACTTAAAGGTCGAGGAAGAGCTGATTATTCCGGTCAATGAAATTAACAATTATGATGACCGTGAAATCGTTGTATTATCGACTGGGCATCAAGGAGAGCCTATTGCTGCGCTTCAAAAAATGGCGAAACAGACTCATAAGCAGGTAACGATTAAAAAGGGAGATACAGTCTTGATAAGTGCATCCCCCTTACAGGGTGGCGAACTTATTTTATCGAAAACCGTCGACTTACTTTACCGGGTAGGTGCTGAGGTAGTATCTGCAAGTAAATATAAAGTTCACGTAACGGGTCATGGCAGTCAAGAAGAACTGAAAATGATGATTAACTTGATGAAACCTAAATTCTTTATTCCGGTACACGGAGAATATCGTCATTTATATGCCCATCAAAAAGTAGGGATTGCTGCAGGGATAAAACGGGAAAATATAGTGATTGCTGAAAAAGGTGATGTCATCGAACTAAAAGGTGACAAAATGGGCCTATCCAGCAAAGTCACGGCAGGAAATATACTAATTGACGGGAGCGGTGTTGGAGATGTCGGGAATATCGTACTCCGTGATCGTCGCTTGTTATCACAGGATGGCATTTTAATCGTCGTTGTCACATTGAACCGTCAAGATAAGAGTATTGCTGCTGGCCCGGAAATCATTTCACGAGGTTTCGTGTATGTACGTGAATCAGAAAAAATGATGGGGGAAGCTACTGAGATTGTAAGTGAAATCGTGAAGAAAAATGGATCGCGCCAACCTTTCGATTGGTCTACGCTGAAACAGGAAATGCGTGATGCTTTAAATCAGTTCTTCTATGAAAAAACGAAACGCCGTCCAATGATTTTACCAATAATCATGGAGTATTAAGTAAAAAAAACCTGACAAGTTATTGTCAGGTCAGTTTGTAGACAAAAAGGTTTCGGAATGGTCTCATTCCGAAACCTTTTTGATTTTTTATTGGATTTGAAGCAGTTATAGAGAATAGTTGCCTCTCCGAAGTCATTATTTAGGCCATTTCTGGCCCTCGCCAAGTCCAGTTGGCCATCTTTTTTAAATTCATGGCAGCGAAAGTAAGCATCGCCTGCATCGACAATTTTTTAAGTCCCCTTAACGTTGTCCAACGCATGCTTTTCTTTTGCATCTGCGAATACTCGCTCAATTGTTTCTTGCGTTTCGCATAAATTGGTTTTATATCTTCGTGATAGCGAAGATGGTCTGCTTCTTCCACGTATTCTTGCCAAATGTGACGTGTCACTACTTTTTGATGACCTTTACTTTCGGTACATTGTGCTAAAAAAGGACACGTTACACAAATGTGTTTCGGTGATTTGTACTCACGATAGCCCTCTTTTAGTGGTTGTAGAATACTTCAAGGATTCATCTGCCGGGCAAAGGTAACAGTCATAGAATTCATCGTAAAACATATTCATGTTTACGAAAGAAGGTGCGAGACTCCTGCGGGAAAAGCGCGTCCAAGGGAGACCCAACAGGCGCAAAGGGCGCAGAGGAGGCCCTGGACCGCCCGCGGAAAGCGAGTGCCCTACGTTCCAATCAACGTTCAAATTTTATAAATCCTCAAAAAAACTATAGACAAACTCAATTATTTATCGAGTTGTCTACAGTCTGCCCTGACAAGTTATTGTCAGGTTTTTTTGTCTAAGTGAAACCTCTTTATCTTGAAGGAAGAATGAAGTCTGAGACTCGTGACATAATAAAGCTATAGGCTTTAGAGAAAGGGGTTGGCATAGTGGATAATGCACCATTACCAAATGAAAATGAAGGCCGGCAGGAAGGTAAAAATTCGACTTTGATTGAGAAAATCCAGCAGCTGGGAACTACAAACGTCCCGCAACTATCACAGGACTCGAAAATCCATTGTTTGACGATCATTGGACAAATTGAAGGACATATGCAGCTGCCTCCTCAGAATAAAACGACCAAATATGAACATGTTATTCCACAAATTGTAGCAATTGAACAAAATCCTAATATTGAGGGACTGTTAGTTATTTTAAATACAGTGGGAGGAGATGTTGAAGCGGGACTAGCCATTGCAGAGATGTTGGCATCGCTATCAAAGCCGTCCGTGTCGATTGTACTTGGCGGGGGCCATTCAATTGGTGTTCCGATAGCTGTTTCATGTGACTATTCCTATATAGCTGAAACAGCGACTATGACTATTCATCCCATTCGTTTGACAGGTCTTGTCATAGGAGTGCCGCAAACCTTCGAGTACTTGGATAAAATGCAAGAACGAGTTATTAAATTTGTAACAAGGCACTCTAATGTCACGGAAGAAAGTTTTAAAGACCTAATGTTTGCTAAAGGAAATCTAACCCGAGATATTGGCACGAATGTGATTGGTGCCGAGGCGGTTGAGATTGGGATGATTGATGATGTTGGTGGAGTCGGTCAAGCCATGAGAAAACTAAATAGCTTTATGGATGAGAGAAGGCCAAAAATAGCAGGGGAAGAGGGGCTTCTACAATGACGCTCTACACCATCGTTCCTGAAGAAATCATTTTCCCTCATCGTCATGAAAAGACTGAGAATTTAATTGAAATAATATATAATGGGGTTCATGTTATGGTTGAACATGACGGAGGGAGAACGTTTCGTATCGATCGAATTGTGAGCACAAACCCTGAAGATTATATGAATGTTCACATTCAGCCGGGGGCTGTCATCAATGTTTTCGACCAGTTAAAAAGCTAGAAAAAACGTTAACAGAGGAAATTATGATATACTAAAAAAAATCAGCAGCCGCTTGGCTGCTTTATTCATTGTATGAACGAATTGTCTTATGAGTTGTAATAATAGCTGTATCAAGGGACAAGGTCATTTTTTTTTGGTATAATTAGTGAGCGAACATTTGTTTTGTGAAGGGAAATCACTACAGGATGTTGAATAGGATTGATAGAATAGTTACATGAAGAATCAGGTGATGTTATGGCAAAGAAAAAACACAGGAAAAAGAAAAGTACAGAGAAATTAAAAATTACGCTGAAATATGAATTAATTGGCATGACTTTAATAGGGCTGGCAATCATCGCAATTGCAAGGCTTGGGGCAGTCGGAAAAGCAACTGTCTTTTTAATCCGCTTCTTTATGGGAGAATGGTATATCCTCTTTTTACTGGGAGCGATTGCAGCCGGGTTTTATTTGATGATTAAAAGAGAAGTCCCTTACTTGCTGAAACGACAATTCATTGGAATGTATTTCCTTGTGGCGAGCATGCTGTTACTTAGTCATGTAACTCTTTTTAATATGCTTGCAGATGGAGGCCCATTTACGAAGCCGAGCGTCATTTCGAATACATGGGAATTATTCTGGATGGAAGTGACTGGCAAGACAAGTACTAAGGATCTTGGCGGTGGAATGATTGGTGCGGTTTTATTTGCTGCTTCTTATTTCTTATTCGATGAAGCAGGGTCAAAAATAGTTTCATTCCTCTTTATCATTGTCGGGGGCGTGTTATTGACCGGCAAAACGTTAGGAGAAACTCTTGGTAAATTTTTCATGGGTCTTGGAGGCTTTTTTAAAAAGCAATGGTCTGCTTTCAGAGACGATATGAAAACATGGAATGATGACAAAAAGGAAAAGAAAAAAAATCCAGTTAAAAAGAAAAAACGTGAAAAAGAATCGATGGAAGAAACTGTTCAAGCCATTCAGCCAGAAGATGAAACACAGCAAATGGCAACGGAACGGATCATTTCAAGCTTTGCTGATAAAGCCTATGGCGACGAAACTGAAGTACTTCCGGTTAAAGCGACACCTTCAGTTGAAAGTTCAGAGGAGCAGGATGATGCTGTTCCGCCTATGAATTTTACAGAAATAGAAAATAAAGAATATCTTTTACCGCCGCTCTCTTTATTAGTGCAGCCAAAAAAAACAGACCAAAGCGGGGAGTATCAATTAATTCATGATAACGCAGCAAAGCTTGAACGCACTTTCCATAGCTTTGGAGTTAAAGCAAGGGTCACACAGGTTCATTTAGGACCAGCTGTAACCAAATATGAAGTACATCCGGATGTAGGTGTCAAGGTCAGTAAAATTGTCAGTCTTTCTGATGATCTGGCCCTGGCTCTAGCAGCGAAAGATATCCGGATAGAAGCACCAATTCCCGGTAAATCCGCAATTGGAATAGAAGTCCCTAACTCTGAGGTGGCGATGGTGTCACTACGGGAAGTTTTAGAGGCAAAAGAAGTTGACAAGCCTGATGCGAAATTGCAAATCGGTTTAGGGCGGAATATTTCAGGTGAAGCGGTTAAGGCGGAGCTTAATAAAATGCCGCATTTACTTGTAGCGGGAGCGACAGGCAGTGGGAAATCCGTTTGTATTAACGGTATTATCACGAGTATCTTGATGCGTGCAAAACCACATGAAGTGAAGATGATGATGATTGATCCTAAAATGGTGGAGCTTAATGTATATAATGGAATTCCCCATTTACTGGCCCCGGTTGTGACAAATCCCAAAAAAGCTGCTCAGGCTTTGCAAAAAGTGGTCAGTGAAATGGAACGTCGCTATGAGTTATTTTCCCATTCTGGTACACGTAATATTGAAGGTTATAACGATTATATTAATCGGTATAATATTGAGGAAGATGCCAAGCAACCGCTCCTGCCTTATATAGTAGTTATTGTTGATGAATTGGCTGACTTGATGATGGTCGCCTCAAATGATGTGGAGGATGCCATCACACGCCTTGCGCAAATGGCACGGGCAGCTGGTATCCATTTAATCATTGCCACTCAGCGGCCGTCTGTCGATGTTATAACAGGGGTCATTAAAGCGAATATCCCATCCCGGATTGCTTTTAGTGTATCATCGATGACAGATTCAAGAACGATTCTGGATATGGGGGGAGCCGAAAAACTGTTAGGACGAGGTGACATGCTATTCTTGCCTGCGGGAGCTTCGAAACCGGTTCGAGTCCAAGGTGCCTTTTTATCCGATCATGAAGTCGAGGAAGTCGTTACATATGTTATTTCGCAACAGAAAGCACAGTATAATGAAGAAATGATTCCGGACGAAATACAAGAGACTTCTAGCGGTGAAGTCGAAGATAGTTTGTACGGGGATGCTGTTTCCTTAATAATAGAAATGCAGACAGCATCTGTCTCGATGTTGCAACGCCGTTTCCGGATTGGCTATACCCGTGCTGCCAGATTAATTGATGAAATGGAAGCAAGAGGAATTGTCGGTCCATATGAGGGCAGCAAACCACGAAATGTATTGGTATCTAAAGATGAACAAGATGAAGCTCATTTATCATAGGTAATTAAAAAACCGGGCAGGCGCCCGGTTTTTTAATTAATCATTGCTTCGTCTAAATGTTTAAGGCAGAAGTCAGAAATCATTGCTTCTTCCTCTTCCTCTAAATCAAAATCGAGTACTTCGTCGTTCCCTTTTTCATAAATATCATATTTAATCAGCTTGCCTACTTGTTCTTCAACAACAAATAGTACCCGGATATATAAACCATTCTCTGAAAAGAGCTCGTCCTCTTCCGGTACTTCAATATCCAAGAAATACTCGAAACGCTCTCCGGATAAAATTCCGAATGGATCATTCAATTTTTCAACGCTGTACTCTGTAATGTTTAACATTATGTGTTCATCCCTTCAAAGAAGATAAATACTATTATACAGGAAAAAAGTATCTTGAAAAGAAAGCTACCGATTTTCATTTTGCATTTATAAAAAAATTTTTTTATCTGATTTAGGAGAATAATCGTACAACTTCTACGGCATTTACTAGAGTAAAAGGCACAGGGGAGGGTAATTTATCCTAAATTCTTTTATGTTAAATAGTAAAACACTATTTATTTATATCGAAAAAAATGTTATATTATTTTCGATTAGTAGGAATGATTCAACATCAGAGGTCTGATGTCTTAAGAAACTAGCTGGGGGAAACTGTATGTCTATTAAATCAGATAGTCGACATTTATATTTGCAGGTCATTGATTACCTGAAGCAGGATATTGAAGCAGGAGTTTATCAGGAAAATGAAAAATTCCCTTCTGAATTTGATCTTGCCAAAAAACTGGGAGTGAGTAGGGCGACTCTTCGAGAAGCGCTGCGGATTTTAGAAGAAGAAAACATTATCATTCGCCGCCATGGAGTTGGAACTTTTGTCAATCCAAAACCTCGGTTTACTTCTGGTATCGAGCAATTAAAAAGTGTCACGAACATGATTGAAGAGGCAGGGATGAAGCCGGGTACGATTTTCTTAAGCTCGACGGCTCAAGAACCTACAGACGAGGATATCCGCAGGTTTTCTTGTTCACCAGATGAACGCATCGTGATTATTGAACGTGTAAGAACAGCAGATGGCGAGCCGGTTATCTACTGTGTCGACAAAATTCCTGAATCAATTCTTTCAGAAAATTTTGACCGTAATGATGAGTCTCTTTTTGATATATTGGAAAGAGATGCGAATCGGAAAATTACGCATGCCGTAGCAGAAATTGAGCCTATCGGGTATCATGAGAAAGTTTCTCCTATCCTGAAATGTTCACCTGAAGCCGCATTACTCGTTCTGAAGCAGATGCATCTGGATGATTGGGACCAGCCTATCCTATATTCTGTAAACTACTTTAAAGCCAATATGTTTAGTTTTCATGTTCTTCGGAAGAGAGTTTAGTTCAAAACTCTTACATACGGATGAATGCAAGCGTTTGTTTCGATTCTTAAAAATTGATCAAACGTATGTAAAAAAAATTACCGAGATGTGAAAACGCAAACATGAATGACTTTTCAGAACATTCCTGCTGAAAAACTATAAATCTTAGGGGGTAAAAAATTGAAAAAGCGCAAATTAGGTCTAGCTCTTTCACTTGTTCTTGCTGCTGGTACGCTTTTAGGAGCATGTGGTAATTCAGAGAATGATGATAAAGAATCTTCAAATGGGAAAGAAAAGAAGGATAACTTCACAGTAGCTATGGTTACCGATATTGGTGGTATTGATGACAAATCCTTCAACCAATCTGCTTGGGAAGGCCTTCAAGCTTTTGGAAAAGACAATGGATTGGAAAAAGGAAAAGACGGCTATAATTACCTTCAGTCAAAATCAGATTCTGAGTATACGACGAACCTAAATACTCTTGTTAAAGAAGATTACAATATTATCTACGCTATTGGCTATGCATTAGCGGAATCTGTTGATGAAGTGGCAACACAGCGTCCTAAATCTCAATTTGCAATCGTTGACAGTATTGTTAAACAAGATAATGTAGCAAGCATCGTTTTCAAAGAACAACAAGGTTCATTCCTAGTAGGTGTTATTGCTGGCTTGCAGACAAAATCGGATAAAGTAGGCTTCATCGGCGGTGTGGATTCTGAACTAATTAAGAAATTTGAAGTAGGCTTTAAAGCTGGTGTTCTCTCTGTCAATCCAGATGCAAAAATTACAGCACAATATGCAGGATCGTTTGGTGACGCAGCAAAAGGACAACAAATGGCAAACAACATGTATTCTTCTGGAATTGATATTATTTACCAAGCAGCTGGGGGAACTGGAAACGGTGTCTTCACTTCTGCTAAGGAATTGAAGAAAAAAGATCCTAAAAAAGACATTTGGGTTATCGGGGTAGACCGTGACCAAAAAGAAGAAGGCGCATTGAAAGTGGATGGCAAGAGCTACAATGTCACTTTGACTTCCATGGTAAAACGTGTAGATGTAGCAGTACAAGATTTAGCGAAAAAGACAAAAGAGGGTAACTTCCCTGGTGGAGAAACCATTGAATATGGTCTTGAAGAAAACGGAATCATGATTTCGGAATCTCAAGAAAATGTAACCGAAGAATCATTAAAAGCGGTTGAAGAATACGTTGAAAAAATTAAATCTGGTGAACAAAAAACTCCTGGTACAGAAAAAGAGTTGAAGGAATTAGGATTTAAATAATTCAAGCGTAACATGATAAGGAGAGAAGAAGGCCTGTCAAAGGCCTTCAAATCCTTTTTCATACTGAAGCAAAAACCGAATGAAAGACTATGAAAAAATTTATAGTTTTTCATTTGGTTTTTTATAAAAAAAACCAATTCATGAGAACTATTAGGAATCTATTAATATCTCCTAGTCAGGTATCAGAATCCTCATTTCTATAGGAGTTGATTATACGTGGAACATGTAATTGAGATGCTTAATATCCGCAAAGAATTTCCTGGTATTATTGCAAATGATAATATAACCCTTCAAGTGAAAAAAGGGGAAATTCACGCATTGCTAGGTGAAAATGGAGCTGGTAAATCCACGCTCATGAATGTGCTTTTCGGATTATATCAACCGGAACAGGGAGAAATCCGAGTAAATGAGCAGATTGTTCAGATTACAAGTCCGAATGTTGCTAATGACCTCGGAATAGGGATGGTGCATCAGCATTTTATGCTGGTTGATCCATTTACAGTTACCGAAAATATCATTCTTGGAAAAGAACCATCCAAATATGGAAAAGTTAATGTAAAGGAAGCGAGTGAAGAGGTAAGGGAACTTTCTGAACGATATCATTTAAGCGTAGATCCAGATGCGAAGATTGCGGATATATCGGTGGGGATGCAACAAAGAGTAGAGATATTGAAAACCTTGTACCGTGGTGCTGAAATTCTTATTTTTGATGAACCTACTGCGGTTTTGACACCCCAGGAAATAAAAGAATTAATTACGATTATGAAAGCTCTTATTAAAGAAGGAAAGTCGATTATCCTGATTACACATAAGTTAAAAGAAATTATGGAAGTTTGCGACCGGGTCACGGTTATTAGAAAAGGCAAAGGTATAGGTACAGTGAACGTAAAAGATACAAATCCTGATGAATTAGCAAGTTTAATGGTTGGGCGGGATGTGGTTTTTAAAACAGATAAATCTGTAGCAATTCCGCAAGAAGTCGTTTTAGAAGTGAAGAATCTGGAAGTGAAGGATTCCCGTGGTGTATCAGCTGTTCATAACCTTGACCTATCTGTACGTGCCGGTGAAATTATCGGTATTGCCGGAGTGGATGGCAACGGACAGTCGGAACTTATCGAGGCACTTACAGGATTGAAGAAAGTGACTTCAGGTTCTATAACATTAAACGGAAAACAAATACAAAATATGAAACCACGTAAAATCACCGAATCTGGAGTAGGGCATATTCCTGAAGACCGCCATAAACATGGTCTTGTCCTGGATTTCAGCATTGGGGAAAATATCGTGCTACAAACTTATTATCAAGAGCCTTTTTCAACAGGAGGTATTTTACATTCGAAGAAAATCTTTGAAAAAGCTCGTACTATCATTAAAGAATATGATGTCAGGACCCCTGATGAATATACACCGGCCCGGGCACTATCAGGCGGTAATCAGCAAAAGGCAATTATCGGTCGTGAAGTCGACCGGAATCCTGATTTATTAATTGCAGCACAGCCCACACGTGGATTGGATGTTGGTGCAATCGAGTTCATCCACCGTCGATTGATTGAACAGCGTGATGCGGGGAAAGCTGTACTTCTCATATCTTTTGAACTAGATGAAATAATGAATGTCAGTGATCGAATCGCTGTTATTTATGAAGGGGAAATCGTTGCAATAGTTGATCCTAAAGAAACAACAGAACAGGAATTGGGATTATTAATGGCTGGAAGTAAGCGTTCGGAAGCAGGTGAAAGAGAGCATGTCTAAATATTTTTATAAATTAACGAGTCCATTATTTGCTGTCATACTCGGATTGCTCGCCGGTGCCATTATCATGTTGGTCAGTGGGTATAATCCGGTTGAAGGGTATGGAGCAATGCTAGCGGGAATCCTTGGTGATTCCTACTATGCAGGTGAAACCTTAAGGACGATCATTCCTTATATTCTTGCTGGTTTAGCCGTTGCCTTCGCTTTTAGGACAGGATTGTTCAATATTGGAGTAGAAGGTCAATTAATTGTTGGTTGGCTTGCAGCAGTTTGGGTCGGTGTAGCTTTTGATCTTCCTAAGATCATTCACTTACCATTAGCAGTGCTTGCTGGTGCTGTAGCTGGGTCGCTATGGGCTTTTATTCCTGGGTATTTGAAAGCTAAATTCCGTGTACACGAAGTAATTGTATCCATCATGCTTAATTACACTGCTTTATATGTAACGAATTATTTAATTCAAAATGTTATTTCTGATAACCAGGACAAAACTGAACGGATTTCTGAAACAGCATCTCTTCGCTCTCCATTTTTTGAGAGTTTAACAGACTTCTCCCGTCTTCACTGGGGAATCTTTATAGCGATCATTTGTGTATTCATCATGTGGTTCATCCTGGAAAAAACAAAAACCGGTTTCGAATTGAAAGCTGTTGGGTTTAATCAGCAGGCTTCGGAATATTCCGGTATGAGCGTAAACAAAAATATTATTCTATCTATGGTCATTTCTGGTGCGTTTGCAGGACTTGCTGGAGCTATGGAAGGCTTAGGCACTTTCGGTTACGCGGCCATTAAAGGTGGGTTCACGGGAATCGGCTTTGACGGGATTGCGGTTGCCTTACTAGGAGCCAACTCAGCGATTGGGGTCGTGTTAGCAGCTTTCTTGTTCGGTGGACTTAAAGCAGGGGCAATCAATATGCCATTGCAAACGGGGATTCCAAGTGAAATTGTTGATATTGTCATAGCATTAATCATATTCTTTGTTGCATCAAGTTATTTTATTCGCTGGATTGTGCAACGCTTTAAGAAGGGGGCGAAATAAGTGGACTTTTATCAAGTGTTACAAATCATCATTCCGTCCATGATTGCTTACGCTGCCCCGCTGATTTTCACTGCGCTTGGTGGAGTGTTTTCTGAACGATCTGGTGTTATCAATATAGGGTTAGAAGGGTTAATGGTAATTGGTGCTTTCACAGGAATCGTTTTTAACTTAATGTATGCAGATGTATTTGGAGTCTGGACACCATGGCTTTCCGTTGTTGTCGCCATGATTGCTTCCCTGCTATTTTCAGCACTTCATGCAGTGGCATCGATAACATTCAGAGCGGATCAAACGGTAAGTGGGGTTGCTATTAACTTACTGGCAGTTGGACTCACATTATTTCTAGTAAAGAAGATTTATGATAAAGGGCAGACGGATATTATTACAGAGACTTTCCCGAGGATAGATATTCCCTTGTTAAGTGATATACCTTTTATTGGTCCAATCTTCTTCTCAAATGGTTACTATATTGCATATCTTGCCATTATAGTAGCAATTATCGTTTGGTATATCATTTTTAAAACTCCATTCGGACTTCGTCTCCGGGCTGTAGGGGAACATCCGATGGCTGCGGATACGATGGGCGTAAATGTAACGAAGATCCGTTATCAAGCTGTCCTTCTTTCAGGAGCTTTTGCTGGTATCGGAGGAGCTATCCATGCGACTTTATTTGCGAATGACTTCAGTCATACGACAATCAATGGTCAAGGTTTTATGGCCATTGCCGCAATGATCTTTGGTAAATGGAATCCACTAGGAGCCATGGGAGCTGCGTTATTCTTTGGTTTGGCACAAAGTTTAAGTATTGTCGGGTCCAGTCTGCCATTCATAAAAGACATACCCTCCGTTTTCTTATTAATTATGCCATATATCTTGACGATCATAGCATTGACTGGCTTCATTGGCCGCGCAGATGCTCCAAAGGCTTCTGGCCAGCCGTATATTAAAGGGAAAAGATAAGTTATTAACCGGTCCGCTTTTTGTGCGACCGGTTTTTCCTTGTGAAAGAGCGGATAGACTTAAGCTGTAATATGTGGAGTCCTGATTGAAATCAAAAAAAGTAGCTGTAACTTGCATGATTTTTCCTTTCGCATGTATATTTTAAGTAGATGTTTAAAAGGTTACCTATCTACAAACAATAAGCTAATAAAGATGAATTATATATTGAGGAGGATTATTCATGTCTATTGCTTCCGATACAATTACGGAAAAAAGCGGCTACAGGCTTCATGTGGTCCGCACGGATAAATATAAAACGAATACTCTCGTGCTAAAAATGAAAGCACCGTTGACAAAAGAAAACGTTACATATCGCGCATTACTGCCATATGTGCTACAAAGCAATACAAGTAAATATCCTACAACACCCGAGCTTCGATCTTATCTTGATGATCTTTATGGAGCAGGGTTTTATGTCGATGTCGCTAAAAAAGGAGAATATCAAATCCTAAGCTTTACAATCGATATCGTCAATGAAAAATTTTTAAGTGACCCGACGCCGCTTCTCGAAAAGGCTTTTATGTTGTTATCCGAAGTGATATTTCATCCGAAGAAAAATGGTGAAGCCTTTGATCCCAAGACTGTTTCTAATGAAATTCGATCATTAAAACAGCGGATTCAGTCAATTTCCGATGATAAAATGCGGTATTCTGCTACACGGCTTGTTGAAGAAATGTGCAAAAATGAACCATATGCTTTAGAAGCAAGCGGGAATCTACAAGACTTGGAGACAATTACTCCTGAGTCGCTTTTTACCTATTATAAAAAAGTATTAACTGAGGATGAAATTGATTTATATGTAATCGGAGATATCGACGAAGCAGAGGTTGAATCCTTAGCTGACAAATATGTCTCACTCCTACCAGCTCGTGTGCCGACAAGGCTGCAGAGAAATACAGGCAAAGAAGTAGATAAGGAAAAAGAAATCATTGAGAATTCTGATGTGAAACAAGGAAAATTGAATATAGGTTATCGAAGCCATGTCGTGTATGGTGATTCGGATTATTATGCACTACAGCTGTTCAATGGGATTTTTGGTGGCTTTTCACATTCAAAGCTTTTCATCAATGTCCGGGAGAGAGCTAGCCTTGCCTATTACGCAGCCTCTAGGCTCGAAAGCCATAAAGGCCTTCTAATGGTTATGGCAGGTATTGAAAATGCCAATTATAAGCAAGCGCTAAATATTATTAATGAACAAATGAATGAAATGAAGCAAGGGAATTTTTCTGAAGAAGAATTGGCACAGACAAAAGCTGTTATTAAAAATCAGCTTCTTGAAACCATTGACGTTTCGAGAGGTCTGGTCGAAATTTTATATCATAATGTGGTTTCGGGTCATGATATCTCACTCGACGAATGGTTTGCAAAAACAGAGCAGACGACAAAGGAAGAAATCGTCGCCGTTGGTCAAAAGATTCAGCTTGATACGATCTATTTCCTAACAGAAGCGGAGGTGCAAGGATAATGGAGAAAATAGAATTTAGTCAATTGAAAGAAGAGCTATTCCATGAAAAATTGGAGAATGGCCTTGAAGTATATATTCTTCCAAAAAAAGAGTTTAATAAATCCTTCGCGACGTTTACGACGAAGTATGGTTCAGTCGACAACCATTTTAAACCATTGAATCAAAAGGAATTCACAAAGGTGCCAGATGGAATTGCACATTTTCTAGAACATAAGCTTTTTGAAAAAGAAGATGGTGATGTTTTTCAGCAATTCTCAAAGCAGGGAGCATCTGCAAATGCCTTCACGTCGTTTACCCGGACAGCTTATCTATTCTCAAGCACTTCCGACTTTGAAAGGAATTTAACGACGTTAATCGACTTTGTGCAAGACCCTTATTTTTCTGAAAAGACGGTAGAGAAGGAAAAAGGAATCATCGGGCAGGAAATTAATATGTATGATGATAATTCAGATTGGCGATTATATTTCGGGACGATTGCAAACATGTACCATCAACATCCTGTGAAAATCGATATTGCCGGTACGGTGGAATCTATTGCTGGTATTACGAAAGACATGCTTTACGAATGTTATAATACGTTTTATCATCCAAGCAACATGCTGTTATTCGTTGTAGGGCCGGTTGATGTTGAAAGTACCATGAAGTTGATCCGGGATAATCAAAATAATAAAGAATATCAGGAACAGCCGGAAGTGGAACGTAAATTTGAAGCGGAGCCGGAAACTGTTGCTAAAGAAAAGGAAATACTAAAAATGAATGTCCAGACACCGAAAGTGATGGTGGGAATCAAGGCTTCCGATGTTTATCAATCCGGTGTACAACTATTGAAAAGGGAGTTGGCGACCAATATTTATTTAGAAATGTTGTTCGGCAAAAGTTCACCTCTGCACGAAACTATGTACGAGAAAGGTTTGATTGATCAAAGCTTCTCTTATGACTATACGCAGGAACAAGGTTTTGGGTTTGCATTAATTGGCGGGGATAGTACAAAACCTGAAGAACTAACAGAGTCTTTATTGGAAATTCTGCAAAAGTCCAAATCTGGAACCGGCTTAAGTGAAGAAAGCTTGCAAAGGACGATTAAGAAGAAAATCGGTTCATTCCTTCGTTCTCTAAATTCACCGGAATATATTGCGAATCAATTCACCCGATATGCTTTCAATGATATGAACTTGTTTGATGTGGTATCAGTATTGGAAAAACTTACGATTGAAGATATCTTGAAGGTTGCGAAGGACTTTATATCCGATGAACGGATGACAGTCTGTCAGGTACTTCCAAAATAATATATAAAGGGGGCGTAAATGTGGGGAAGCGTTTTGCCCTTATTACGGGAGCCAGTGGAGGAATCGGCAGGGAAATTGCTTTAAAGCTCGCCGAGGAGAATTATTCACTTTATTTACATTACAACAGCAACGAGGAAGCGATTCTGAAGTTGATTGAAGAGCTTAAACAATATCAGGTTGAAATAATTCCGATTCAAGCTGATTTAGCATCGACGGACGGATACAAGAAACTGGCGCAAAATATTTTTGCCCTTCATGCCATCGTTCTTAACAGTGGTAATAGCTATTATGGACTCATATCCGACATGGATGAGCAAATCGTTAATGAAATGGTTCAGTTGCATGTAACGAGTCCTTTCCAATTAACAAAGGAACTACTTCCGAAATTAATGTATCAAGAACAAGCTGCCATCGTGGCCGTCACATCCATTTGGGGACAGACGGGTGCATCTTGTGAAGTGCTATATTCAATGGTCAAGGGCAGTCAAAATGCTTTTATTAAGGCGTTAAGCAAAGAAGTATCTCTTAATGGAATTCGGGTCAATGCAGTTGCTCCCGGGGCAATTTCCACTTCTATGCTTGAGTCTTTCAGTGCCGAAGACTTGGAAATCATAAAAGGCGATATTCCTATGGGTCGTATGGGTAGTTCGAAGGAAGTAGCCGAGGCCGTGTTCTATTTACTGTCTGACAAGGCCTCTTATATAACCGGACAAATCTTAGGAGTAAACGGTGGCTGGTACACCTGATTTTTTTAAATACTATGTATATTTCCTACGTTTCCTTCACAAAATATCTATGTACTATTTTGAAGGAAAGGGTGACCATTCATGTCTATACTAGACAATTGGGATCAATGGAAAAATTTTCTGGGCGACAGATTAAATCAAGGTGAACAACAAGGTTTGTCAGAAGGTGCTGTTAACAACTTAGCTTTCGAAATTGGTGATTACCTTTCACAGCAAGTTGAGCCTAAAAATGATCAACAGAAAGTAATTGCTGACCTTTGGTCGGTCGCAAGCGAAGAAGAAAAACATGCCATAGCAAGTGTTATGGTCAAGCTAGTAGGAAACAACGGAACAAAGTAAAAAGTAAATCTTCAAGCCAAAGGCCCTGTTATTTAAATAACAGGGCCTTTGGCTTGAAGACCTGATCTATCCTCTTATATAAAAATGAACACTTTTATAGGGTTTTTCCTTTTAACTTAACACGAAATACTATATTATAGAAGCTAGACAATATTAATTAATGGTTACAGACCTTGAAATTTACGATGGATAAGTTTTGCTCGAATGTTGGGTAAAAGCTTCTAGGCTTAAGGAGTGTTATCGTGGAGAAAAAAGAATGGTATTTTGAATATGAAATTCAAGTCAACCGTCCAGGTTTATTAGGGGATATTTCATCCCTGCTTGGTATGCTGTCCATCAATATCATCACTATTAACGGTGTCGATGAAGGTAGGCGAGGTTTACTTCTAATGGCAGAAGATAGCCGGAATATAGAAAGATTCGAATCAATCCTCCATACGATGGATACGATAAAGATCATTAAGCTAAGGGAACCTAAATTGCGTGATCGACTTGCTGTCAGGCATGGGCGTTATATTCAGCGTGATGCTGATGAAAAAAACACGTTTAGGTTTGTCCGTGATGAACTAGGGTTGCTTGTTGATTTCTTGGCCGAGTTATTTAAACAAGAAGGTCATAAGTTAATCGGGATTCGAGGCATGCCCCGCGTAGGAAAAACCGAATCTATCGTAGCCTCGAGTGTATGTGCTAATAAAAGATGGTTATTTGTATCATCGACCCTTTTAAAGCAGACTATTCGCAGTCAGCTTATTGAAGATGAATATAACAATGATAATTTGTTTATTTTAGATGGGATTGTTTCAACTCGCCGTGCAAATGAGCGTCATTGGCAGCTAATCCGCGAAATCATGAGGCTTGATGCTGTCAAAGTCATCGAACATCCTGACGTTTTTGTACAAAATACGGAGTATACTCTCGAAGACTTTGATTATATTATTGAATTGCGAAACAATCCAGATGAAGAAATAACATATGAAGTTGTCGACCAAAAAGACCAGTTTTCAGGGTCGGAATTTGGTTCCTTTGACTTTTAAAATGGCAGGTGTTTTATTTGACTGAGTTAGGTAATCGATTAAAGGAAGCTAGGGAAACCAAAGGGCTTAGCTTAGAAGATTTACAGGAATTAACGAAGATTCAAAAGCGTTACCTCATTGGAATTGAAGAGGGAAATTACAGTATGATGCCTGGAAAGTTTTATGTACGGGCATTCATTAAGCAATATTGTGAAGCGGTAGGGCTGGATTCAGAAGAGATTTTTGAACAGTACAAGAGTGAAGTGCCTTCTGTTTATAGTGAGGAACTACCTGAACAACTTTCGAGGGTCCAGTCTCGGAAAACGATTCCTGCTGGGGATTCTAAGGTTGTAGAAATGTTACCTAAAATCCTGGCTGCCGTGTTAGTTATTGGTGCTGCTATATTAATTTGGGTGCTAGTCAATAATATGAGTAAGCCTGATAGTGACGATAAAAAGAGCGATAAACAGAATGAAGCGGTTGGATACAATAAAAGTGATGAGTTTAATAATAAAGAACAAGAGAAAGCAGACAATAAGCAAGATGAAAAAAAGGAAGATACATCTGACAAGAAAGATGATGCTGTAGATGAAAAGACACAGCAGGAACTTGCCGTTATCAGCACTAGCGGTAAAAATAGTACGTATGAATTGAAAAATACAGATACCTTTAAATTAAAGGTGACTTCTAAAGGCTCACCATGGGTTGGCATCAAGAATGGTGAAGGTAAATTACTATTCCAGGGCACTATCAGCAATAATGAAAGCCAGGAAATTGATTTCACCAATGAAAAAGAAGCTGTCATCAATATAGGCAGAGCGTATGAAACTGAAATTTTTGTGAATGATGAGAAGCTGGAGTATTCCATTTCACCGACTGAAGTGAATACGCAATTGGTTACGATACAATTTACGAAAGCCGAATAGTCATCTTATAGATGACTATTTTTTCTCTATTTAATATTAAGGCGGGGATTGGTTTACCCGGCATATAAGATTGGATTTCGAGTTAAATTATACATATAATTATTACATGGCCATACGCCATTACATTTAGATCTATAACGCATTGCCCAAAGGGCAGGCGTAAATTTTGGAGGTAAAAGTTTTGAATCTGCCTAATAAAATTACAGTAGCAAGAATCTGCTTAATACCAGTTTTTTTAATCATCATGCTCGTACCTTTTTCATGGGGCACGCTCACATGGGGAGAATACAGCTTGCCAGTTGCGCACTTAGCTGGAGCTATCCTCTTTATTATCGCTTCTACTACGGATTGGATCGATGGCCATTTTGCCAGAAAATATAATATGATTACTGATTTAGGGAAATTTTTAGATCCATTGGCTGATAAACTTCTGGTTTCGGCTGCACTAATTGTATTGGTTGATCTAAATTTAATGTACGATCAGTCTTGGATTGCTATCGTTATCATTAGCCGTGAATTTGCTGTGACTGGATTGCGATTGGTATTAGCCGGTACAGGGGAAGTAGTTGCAGCGAACCAGCTTGGTAAAATCAAAACATGGGCACAAATTGTAGCTATTTCAGCATTATTGCTGCATAACCTTCCATTTGCCTTCATTTCACTGCCGTTTGCTAATATCACTTTATGGATTGCATTAATCTTTACAATATGGTCTGGTTTGGATTATTTTATAAAAAACAAAGAGGTATTTGTTAATTCTAAGTAAACGAATGGGTGGTTTTGAAAATATGGATGCAGAAATCATTGCAGTAGGCTCTGAACTTCTTTTGGGACAAATTAATAACACAAATGGAAGATTTTTATCACAACAGTTTGCCGAAATGGGTGTCAATGTTTTTTACCATACTGTCGTTGGAGATAATGACCGACGATTACAACAAGCCATAGAAATCGCAGAATCCCGGGCTAACTTGATTGTATTTACCGGTGGGCTTGGTCCTACTAAAGATGATTTAACGAAGGAAACAATCGCTCGCCATATAGGAAAAAAGCTAGTTTTTAATGATGAAGCACTTCAATCCATTGAAGCCTACTTTGAAAAACGCGGTCGGACGATGACGGAGAATAACAAAAAGCAGGCTCTCGTCTTAGAAGGCAGTGAGGTTTTGGCAAACGATCATGGCATGGCTCCGGGGATGATCTTGGCGAAATCCGGAATCACGTATATGTTGCTTCCTGGTCCTCCGAGTGAAATGGAACCAATGTTTTTAAGCTATGGTTATGAATCGATTATGAATAAACTTGAAAAGCATGAACGGATCGACTCCAAGGTTCTTCGGTTTTACGGGATAGGGGAAGCGGAACTGGAAACAGTGATTGATGATCTTCTTGTCAATCAAACGAATCCGACAATCGCTCCACTGGCTGCTGAAGGGGAAGTAACGTTAAGGATTACCGCTAAAGACTCTTCTAAAGAAAAATGTGAGGAGCTTATTTTAGAAGCGGAAAAAGAAATTCTAAACAGGGTCGGCAAGTTTTATTATGGAAGTGATAATACTTCGCTCATAAAAGAACTAGTTAAAGAATTAACGGTCCGAAAGCTTTCTATAGCGGCAGCGGAAAGCTTGACTGGAGGTATGTTTCAAGAGCAACTGACAACCATACCAGGCGCCGGAAAAGTGTTCAAGGGTGGTATTGTCAGTTATACAAATGATGCGAAGTCGAATGTTTTGGGCATCAGTAACGAGACAATCTCGAAAAATGGTGTAGTCAGTGGTGAGTGTGCAATGGAAATGGCTTATAATGCCCGGCAAAAGTTCGATGCGGATGTTGGTATCAGTTTTACGGGTGTTGCAGGGCCTGATGAACAAGAAGGCAAGCCGGTAGGTACGGTCTTCATTGGTATTTCCTACCGTGAGGGAGACACTCACTTTAAAGAGTTGAATTTATCTGGAAGCAGGGCGCAAAACCGTGTTCGTAGTGTGAAGTACGGCTGTCATTATTTATTAAGGGACTTATAAAAGACGAAGCAGAGCTGTTTAAAGGCTCTGTTTTTTGTTTGATTTAAGAAGTTTCTTTCATGTAAAAAAGGGAAAAGAGAAAACAGTTAATTCTATAAAAATGCTTTTTCAAAAACGTTATTGAATCAAAATGGGAATTTTCTTCAGGCAAAATACTTTTTTGTAAAGTATATTTCAATAGAAAAAAACGAATGAATGTTCGACTTTTTGCTTGGCAAAATAGTAAAAAGAGTATATAGTAAAGATAGGTTTTGAGACAAGATAAAAACCTTGTTCTCAAATAATTGCTTACGTAAGAACATCTTTAATCGGACAGCCGATTATTTGAATATAGAGGAGGAAATTGAGTGAGTGATCGTCAAGCGGCTTTAGATATGGCGTTAAAGCAAATTGAAAAACAATTTGGTAAAGGTTCTATTATGAAACTTGGGGAACAGTCTGATCGAAGAATCTCAACGATTTCAAGCGGTTCTTTAGCATTGGACGTAGCATTGGGAGTAGGCGGATACCCAAGAGGCCGGGTCATTGAGATATACGGACCTGAAAGCTCAGGTAAAACGACTGTTGCATTGCATGCAATTGCAGAAGTACAAAAGACTGGAGGCACGGCTGCATTCATTGATGCTGAGCATGCATTAGATCCAGCATATTCAGAAAAACTTGGTGTGAATATTGATGAGTTACTTCTTTCTCAGCCTGATACGGGTGAACAAGCCCTTGAGATTGCTGAGGCGTTAGTACGAAGCGGCGCGGTAGATATCATTGTTATCGACTCCGTAGCGGCTCTAGTTCCAAAAGCTGAAATTGAAGGCGAAATGGGAGATTCCCATATGGGTCTTCAAGCCCGGATGATGTCACAGGCGCTTAGAAAGCTGTCTGGTGCCATTAATAAATCAAATACCATTGCTATTTTCATTAACCAAATCCGTGAAAAAATCGGGGTTATGTTTGGGAATCCAGAAACGACTCCAGGAGGCCGTGCATTGAAGTTCTATTCAACTGTTCGCCTTGAAGTACGTCGTGCTGAACAATTGAAACAAGGTAATGAAATTGTCGGTAATAAAACCAAAATAAAAATCGTGAAAAATAAGGTAGCTCCCCCATTCCGTCAAGCAGAAGTAGACATTATGTATGGTCAAGGGATTTCTCAGGAAGGTGAAATCATTGATATGGGTGCAGATCTTGATATTGTCCTTAAAAGCGGATCTTGGTATTCATACAATGAAGAGCGTGTCGGACAAGGACGGGAAAATGCTAAAATGTTCTTGAAAGAAAATCAGGATATTGCTCTGGAAATTTCACAGAAAATCAGGGATCATTATAACCTTGATGGAGAGCATGAACTACCAGAAGAGACAGAAGAGGAACATTTTGAATTACTTGATTAATGATAGGAAAAGACCTAAGCTTGTTTGCTTAGGTCTTTTCTATATTTTGTGAAGTCAAGTAAAATGAAAAAGTACAAAATTTTCAGCGAATTAAACGGTCGTGAAAACGGGTTTACAGTCTTTTTCCATAATAATGTTGTACATAATAGCGATTATTATTAATAAAACTTGAATAATCATTGATACATAAGGGACAAACGCTTGACAATAAAAATTCTCAACTATACAATTAATATGTATATTTTACAATTTTTCAAACTAAAATTTTGAAAATTAAGTGCTGTATATTGAATTTATGTGCAATGTACTTGCCGACAGTTCAACATTTTATGTAAAAAGTTCATAGCAAGGGGAGGTGAAACGATGGAACCCATGACAATCATCTTCACTTTGCTTGGCCTAATCGTCGGTGCAGTTGTTGGTTATTTTATTCACAAATCAAAATTTGAGAGTAAAATAGCAGGGGCAAAGGGCTCTGCAGAACAAATCCTTGAGGATGCAAAACGTGAAGCGGACGCTCTTAAGAAAGAAGCCTTGTTGGAAGCAAAAGATGAAATTCATAAAGTTCGCTCTGATTCTGATCGAGAATCTCGTGAAAGAAGAAGCGAATTACAAAAACAAGAAAATCGGTTATTGCAAAGAGAAGAGAATCTTGACCGGAAGGATGAAACGTTAGACAAACGTGAAAGCCTTATGGAGAAAAAAGAGGATTCTCTAAACCAAAGACAACAGCATATTGAAGAGATGGAAAGCAAAGTGGACGAGATGGTTCGTAAGCAGCAAACAGAGCTTGAACGTGTTTCCGGCTTAACTCGTGAAGAAGCTAAAGCAATCATTATAGACCGAATGGAAAACGAGCTTGCTCACGATGTAGCGCTTATGATTAAAGAAAGTGATACCCGTGCCAAAGAAGAAGCTGATAAAAAAGCAAAAGAAGTTCTATCTCTTGCCATTCAGCGTTGTGCGGCTGATCATGTCGCAGAAACCACCGTTTCTGTAGTAAATCTTCCAAACGATGAAATGAAAGGACGGATTATCGGACGTGAAGGCCGAAATATCCGGACATTAGAAACGCTAACAGGTATTGACCTTATTATTGATGATACTCCTGAAGCTGTCATTTTATCTGGATTCGATCCAATTAGACGGGAAACGGCACGCTTGGCTCTTGAAAAACTAGTTCAGGACGGTCGGATTCACCCGGCTCGTATTGAAGAAATGGTTGACAAAGCAAGACGTGAGGTAGATGAACATATTCGTGAAATTGGTGAACAAACAACATTTGAAGTTGGTGTTCACGGGCTCCATCCAGATCTCATCAAAATACTAGGCCGTTTGAAATTCCGTACCAGCTACGGTCAAAACGTGCTGAAGCATTCAATTGAAGTGGCCCAGCTTTCAGGATTACTGGCTGCTGAACTTGGTGAGGATGAAGTTCTTGCCCGCCGTGCAGGTTTATTGCATGATATAGGGAAAGCAATTGATCATGAAGTGGAAGGCAGTCATGTTGAAATCGGCGTGGAATTGGCAACCAAGTATAAAGAGCATCCAACTGTCATCAATAGCATCGCTTCACATCATGGTGATACAGAACCAACTTCTATTATTTCAGTGCTTGTGGCAGCCGCTGATGCGTTATCAGCTGCAAGACCAGGTGCAAGAAGTGAAACACTGGAAAATTACATTAGAAGACTTGAAAAACTTGAAGAAATTTCCGAATCCTATGATGGAGTGGAAAAATCATTTGCGATTCAAGCCGGACGTGAAGTGCGGATTCTAGTGAAACCAGAGCAAATAGATGATCTATCGGCCCATCGACTCGCACGTGATATCCGGAAAAGGATTGAAGAAGAGCTCGATTACCCAGGTCATATAAAAGTAACGGTTATCCGTGAAACAAGAGCAGTGGAATACGCCAAATAATAATTTGGAATAAAAACGAAGTGGTGCAAACCACTTCGTTTTCATTTTGCAATTATAGGGTGTTTTTTTCAAAATTATTATTACCTTATAGTATGTTAAAATACAGACATTGAATATTTTTATCATTAGACATGTGGATTTAGAAAGGGTTTTACTATGAAATTGCTATTTATTGGAGATGTTGTAGGGTCTCCTGGCCGTGATATGGTCCAAGAATACCTTCCAAAATTAAAAGAAAAGTATAAACCGCATATCACGGTTATTAATGGGGAAAATGCTGCAGGTGGCCGTGGAATTACGGAAAAGATTTACCGTAGTTTTCTAGAGTGGGGAGCGCAGGCGGTAACGATGGGGAATCATACATGGGATAATCGCGATATTTTCAATTTTATTGATGAAGCGAAATATCTCGTCCGTCCAGCAAACTTTCCAGAGGGAACTCCCGGAGAAGGAATAAAATTCATAAAATTGAACCAGCAGGAAATTGCGGTCATCAATTTGCAAGCAAGGACATTCATGCCTGATTTGGATTGTCCGTTTAAAAAAGCTGAAGAACTAGTATTGAAAGCTCAAAAAAGGACACCAATCATCTTTGTCGACTTTCATGGCGAGGCTACAAGTGAAAAGCAGGCGATGGGTTGGTTCTTAGATGGAAAAGTGACAGCTGTTGTAGGTACACACACACATGTCCAGACAGCCGATAACCGGGTTTTACCCGAAGGGACCGCTTATATAACAGATGTAGGTATGACAGGCCCATATGATGGCATTCTCGGTATGGAGAGAGGGGCAGTCATCCATCGCTTCTTGACCAGCCTTCCTGTTCGTTTCGAAGTGCCTAAAGAAGGGCGTACACTATTAAGTGCTGTGCTCTTAGATATTGATGATAAGACGGGCATGGCTAAAAAAATAGACCGAATACTAATTAATGAAGATCATCCGCTTTACACATGACTTGAATGGACAGCCAGTCAAATGACTGATTGTCCATTTTTTTAATTAATAATATCGATTGATGGACAATCCCTGTTTTCTTTGTCATACAAGTTTTACTTACTGAATATAGTAGCAGTGGAAAGTGTTATAACTATTGAGCCAAGTTATAATCGGCAGGGAAAACAAGGAGGACTAGGAATGGAAATATTAAAGGTTTCAGCAAAATCTAATCCTAATTCTGTAGCAGGCGCACTAGCGGGAGTGCTCAGAGAAAGAGGAGCAGCCGAAATTCAAGCAATCGGTGCAGGTGCGTTAAATCAAGCCGTCAAGGCAGTAGCAATCGCAAGAGGGTTTGTCGCACCTAGTGGAGTCGACTTGATTTGTATTCCTGCCTTTACAGATATACTTATTGATGGCGAAGAGAGAACGGCGATTAAACTAATCATTGAACCAAGATGATTTCATATGTGGATGCCCTGTTTGTCGGATGGCGAGCAGGCTCTTTTTTGTACTAAAATCCAAATGACGAAAAACCTTATCCAATTTTTAATAGAAGAACATATTAGCTATAAAAGTTAAACAAGAGAGGAGGATTATTTTGGCGATTTTTGATGCGCATTGTGATGTGTTAATGAAGATGTTTATAGATCCAGATATTTCTTTTTTGGACAGTGATAAGTTACATATAACAAAGCGGGGATTATTGGATGCAGGGGGAAAAGTCCAATGTTTTGCAATTTATATTCCAGAAAAAGTACACCCAGATATGAGATTTCAGGCAGCCTTAGCGATGGTTGATATTTTTCATGAAAAGATTTTATCAGAGCCGGAAATGAAATTTATACGGAGCAAGACGGACATCGATAATCTAAAGGAAAAAGAAATCGGTGCTATGCTTACATTGGAAGGCTGCGATTGTATTGGAAATGATTTATTAAAGCTAAAAACGCTTCTCCAACTGGGTGTTTCTTCAGTAGGACTAACATGGAATTATGCCAATCTTGTGGCTGATGGGGCATTAGAAACAAGAGGAAGTGGGTTGACACGATTTGGAACAGAGGTTGTGACCCTTTTAAATGAGCAATCGATTTGGTGTGATTTATCCCATTTATCTGAAGCTGGTTTTTGGGACACCTTAAAAAGAGCGGATTTTCCAATTGCATCCCATTCGAATGCGAATAATCTATGTTCGCATCCGCGGAATTTAAAAGATAGCCAGATAAAAGCCCTTTTACAAAAAAATGGTGTGATAGGGGTAACTTTTGTTCCACAATTTCTATCCAGTGGTCATTCGGCTTCTATAAAAGATATCTTGAACCATATTGACCATATATGCAGTTTGGGCGGGGAAAAACAAATTGGGTTTGGGTCTGACTTCGATGGAATAGAACATATGGTAGACAATTTAACATCATTTAATGATTATTATAACTTAATCAATGAGCTGAATAGGCTTTATTCTTCTGAGTTTGTAAAAGGACTTCTTTTTGAGAATTTCTCTCGGAATTTTCCACGTTAAAAGGTGATGAAATTAAATCTGACTATATAGATATGAATAAATATTCTGAAAATATAAAAAATGGGAGCAAAAAGGTTGCAATTTAATGATTTAACCGATAGAATTGAAAGCGTTTAGTACACCTTTCCTAAATAGAACGATTTATATACATAGTCTAATGTTCTGGCGAGAGGTGCGGTTAAATGCATTTATATACGAACGTTCTAAAGGAGTGTAAGACATGATCAATCAACTTTCATGGAAAGTTGGCGGACAACAAGGTGAAGGTATTGAAAGTACAGGAGAAATATTCTGTATTGCCCTCAATCGCTTAGGTTATTACTTGTATGGCTACCGTCATTTCTCATCCCGAATTAAGGGAGGACACACGAATAATAAAATTCGTGTAAGTACTACCGAAACTCGTGCTATCTCTGATGATTTAGACATCTTAGTTGCTTTTGACCAAGAAACAATTGACGTCAATTATAAAGAATTACATGAAGGTGGCATCATAATCGCGGATGCAAAATTCAAACCTGTCTGCCCAGAAGATACAAAGGCAGAATTATATATTGTTCCATTTACGGAAATCGCTGCAGAATTAGGCACGTCATTAATGAAAAACATGGTGGCTATCGGTGCAACATGTGCCGTACTGGGTATGGAAATTTCCGTATTCAACGATGTTGTTGATGAAATCTTCGGTCGTAAAGGTGAAGAAATCGTTAAAAAGAATATGGATGCCATTACTGCAGGCTACAAAGCCATGGAAGTACTGCTTGGAGAAAAGCTTGGCGCAATGGAGCTAGATAAAGCAGACGGACAGAAGCGTTTATTCATGATCGGAAATGATGCTATCGCTCTAGGAGCTGTGGCAGGTGGATGTCGCTTCATGGCAGCATACCCAATTACTCCGGCCTCTGAAATTATGGAATATCTAATCAAAAAACTTCCGCAACTAGGTGGTACTGTCATTCAGACAGAAGATGAAATCGCAGCAGCCACAATGGCAATCGGTGCAAACTACGGTGGTGTTCGTGCTATCACAGCTTCTGCTGGTCCAGGACTTTCTTTAAAAATGGAGGCAATTGGCTTAGCGGGTATTACCGAGACGCCTATTGTTATTGTTGATACACAACGTGGCGGTCCTTCTACTGGACTTCCTACGAAACAAGAGCAATCTGATTTAATGGCCATGATTTATGGTACACACGGTGAAATCCCCAAAATCGTCATGGCTCCAAGTACTGTTGAAGAAGCATTTTATGATACGGCAGAAGCGTTCAATCTCGCGGAAGAATATCAATGTCCGGTTATCATTTTATCCGACTTACAGCTATCGCTAGGTAAACAAACGGTTCAGCCGCTTGATTACAGCAAAGTGGAGATCAGACGCGGGAAATTGATAGATTTTGAAATTGAAGAACCAGAAAACAAATCATATTTCAAACGTTATAAAGTAACGGAAGACGGCGTTTCACCTCGTGTTGTTCCTGGTATGAAAAATGGAATTCACCATGTTACTGGTGTTGAACATGATGAAACAGGTAGACCTTCTGAGACGGCTGTGAATCGTAAAGTGCAGATGGATAAACGGATGCGTAAGCTGAATAATTTAGCTAACACTTTCCATACACCAGTATACAAAAACACACCGCATGAAGAAGCGGATTTATTAATTCTTGGTTTTAACTCTACCCGTGGTACGATTGATGAAGCTATTGGTAGACTAGAAACGGATGGAGTAAAAGTGAATCATGCGCAAATTCGTTTGATTCATCCGTTCCCAACCGATGAAGTTCTATCTTTAGTACAATCGGCTAAGGAAGTAGTAGTAATTGAAAATAATGCGACTGGACAATTGGCTAATATTATCAAGATGAATGTCGGACATGTTAATAAAATTAAAAGCATCCTAAAATATGATGGCAACCCATTCCTCCCGCATGAAATTCACACACAATGCAAGGAGATGTTCGAATATGGCAACGTTTAAAGAGTTTCGTAATGATGTTAAACCTAACTGGTGTCCTGGCTGCGGAGATTTCTCCGTTCAGGCTGCCATGCAGCGTGCGGCAGCCAATGTAGGATTGGAGCCGGAAAACTTGGCTGTTGTTTCTGGTATCGGCTGTTCAGGCCGTATTTCAGGTTACATCAAGTCATATGGCTTCCACGGAATTCATGGCCGCTCGCTGCCGATTGCCCAAGGAGTGAAAATGGCCAACCGTGAATTGACCGTTATAGCTTCAGGCGGAGACGGAGACGGTTTTGCAATCGGGATGGGACATACTATTCATGCAATCCGTCGTAATATTGATATTACGTATATTGTAATGGATAACCAAATTTATGGTTTGACAAAAGGCCAGACTTCTCCGCGATCAGCTGCTGGATTTAAGACAAAATCCACTCCTGAAGGATCAATCGAGCAGGCTGTTTCACCAATGGAATTAGCGTTATCGGCTGGTGCTACATTTGTTGCACAAAGCTTTTCGACTGACTTAAAAGACTTGACAGCGATCATTGAAGCAGGGATTAATCATAAAGGGTTCTCCTTTATCAATGTTTTCTCTCCATGCGTAACATATAACAAGATTAATACGTACGATTGGTTCAAACAAAACTTAACAAAACTAAGCACGATTGAAGGTTATGATTCTTCAAATAAAGAACAGGCCATGCAAACATTAATGAAGCATGACAGTCTTGTGACAGGGATCATCTATCAAGATTCTTCACGCCCTTCTTATCAGGAATTAGTTCCAGGTTATGCAGAAGAAGCATTAAATAAATCTGATCTAACTCTAGATCAAGCTCATTTTGATAAGCTTGTTGCAGAATTTATGTAAAAGAAAAGGTTCACCCCAATGGATGGGGTGAACCTTTTTTGTGGGAAATTAAGCGTTCCAGTAGCAATGCCTAATGTAAGAACACATACTACTGGCTTAGCTTAACAATCGTTATGGCATCCGCCGAAGTTACGGTTAAAAACCGCATCCGCCACCGCATCCGCCACCGAAACCGCGACCGAAACCGCCACAGAAACCGCCTCCGAAACCGAAGCAACAACGATTCCTTCTTCTACAACAACAACGTTCATGATGATGATGATGATGATGCTCGCGGTGACGATCACAGTCGCGATCGCGATCGCGGTCACAATCGCGGTCACGGTCACGATCGCGTCTATCACAGCGTCTCACTCGACGACAGAAATCGTCTTCGTTCCTTTCATGGTGATGGTGGTCACGATTATGATTATCAGAACATGACATATAAGTCACTCCTTAAATTATTTTTGTTGTACGAGATATCTTATTCAAGAGCGGACAGGATGCTATGGGAATATGACCTTGTTAGTGAAAATGTACGATAGCCCTAACATTATGTTTAGTCATTAAAGGTAAAGGGAAAATGGCACGTACATTAGGAATACTGGTATTTTTTCAGTCTGTTTTTCATACATTTAATATATTCAGGAAATGTAGCCCTATTTCAGGGGGAATGTATATGTTGAAAGGGAAAATGAAAGCAGTTGTCAAACATCACCGAGGATATGGGGCACAATTGCAAGCTGTCGATATTCCGGATATTCGTGAAGATGAGGTCTTAATTCGAATTAAAATGGCTTCGATCTGCGGGACGGACCTTCACATTTTTACGTGGGATAAATGGTCGCAGGGAAGAGTGAATCCACCATATGTATTTGGGCATGAATTTGCCGGAGAAGTGATTGAGGTAGGGGGGAATGTGAGTAATGTTTCAGTCGGTGATTACGTTTCCGCCGAAACCCATATCGTGTGCGGTACATGCCGGCAATGTTTAACGGGACAGTCACACATTTGTAAAAATACAAACATTATTGGTCTCGATACACAGGGATGCTTTGCTGAATATGTAGCTTTGCCAGCTAAGAACCTTTGGAAAAATCCGGTTGACATGCCACTTGATATAGCTACGATCCAAGAACCGATGGGAAATGCCGTCCATTCTGTGCTTGCTGGTGAAGTGCTTGGAAAAACGGTGGCTATCATCGGCTGCGGGCCGATTGGGCTTATGGCTGTGGCTGTAGCAAAGGCGGCCGGTGCAGATAAAGTTATCGCTCTTGATGTTAATGATTATCGACTTCAGCTGGCAAAAAAGATGGGGGCTTCGCACACAATTCATTCAATCAAGCAAAATCCTCTGGAAATCACGGCCAGACTCACAGATAAGGATGGGGTGGATGTGATCTGTGAAATGAGCGGTAATCCTACAGCCATCGATCAAGGGTTTAAAATGGCTACAAATGGCGGAAGAATATCAATTTTGAGTTTGCCAGCTCAATCGGTCACGCTTAATATAACGGAGGATATTGTGTTTAAGGGTCTTACTGTCCAAGGGATAACAGGAAGAAAAATGTTCTCAACCTGGCAGCAGGTTTCAAGCCTGCTAGGAAGTGGAAAAGTTGATGTCAAACCGATGATTACGCATCGTTTTTCACTAAGTGACTTTGAAAAGGGATTTGAACTGATGATCAAGGGACAGTGCGGTAAGGTTCTCTTAATACCTTAGCCAATTGAAAAGAAGAGAAATGAAAGGTTATGATATTTAAAAGGAGAAAGTGATGCTTTAAAAAAAGCTGGAACATTTCGAACACTAGTGACGGCCGAGCATAAAAAAGATGAACTATCCATTGCATTGTCGGCTATTGAAAAACCCGGAAAGGAACTAGGAATTATTTAATTAAGTAATAAGAAGAAGCTTAGTTCGTCACATGAAATGTGGTGAATTGAGCTTTTTTAATACTTATCTTTACCGAATTTGTGAAATTTTTCTTACAAATGAAGTTGGCACGACAGAATGATTGTTTCTTGCTGGTAAAAGCTTTATACTATGTTAATGTGGATATATCACACTTAATAGCTAATATTTACTGGTAATTTTAAAAGAAAAATACGTATAAAAATCATTAGAACAAGACAGGTCTTGAAATAGTTGGGGAAGCAAATAAACTAACTATTTTGAAAGGAGATTAACATGAACGAGAAACAACGATTAGAATCACAACGAGTACAGGCTGAAAATCCAGCGGACAAAAAATCCGACAAGGACTACAGTAAGTACTTTCAGGCCGTTTATATTCCGCCGTCCTTAAAAGATGCTAAAAAACGAGGTAAAGAAGAAGTCGAATATCATGATGATTTTGCGATTCCAGAAGATTTCCGTGGAATGGGAGAAGGCAAAAAGTTCTATATTCGTACATTCGGTTGTCAAATGAATGAACATGACACAGAAGTCATGGCTGGTATCTTAACGGCCCTAGGCTATCAACCGACAAACACTGTGGATGATGCTAACGTCATTTTACTTAACACTTGTGCGATTCGGGAAAATGCAGAGAATAAAGTATTCGGGGAACTAGGCCATTTAAAATCATTGAAATTGGAACGACCTGATTTATTGCTTGGTGTTTGTGGCTGTATGTCTCAAGAAGAATCAGTTGTAAAAAGAATCCTTGAGAAACATCATTTTGTTGATATGATTTTCGGAACTCACAACATTCATCGTCTACCCCAAATCCTAAATGAAGCATATCTTTCTAAGGAAATGGTCATTGAGGTTTGGTCTAAAGAAGGCGATGTAATAGAGAACCTTCCGAAAGTGCGTAAAGGCAAAACGAAAGCATGGGTCAATATCATGTATGGCTGCGATAAATTTTGTACTTACTGCATCGTACCTTTCACGAGGGGAAAAGAAAGAAGCCGCCGTCCGGAAGATATCATTCAGGAAGTCCGTCATTTAGCGGCACAAGGATACAAAGAAATAACTTTGCTTGGCCAAAATGTGAATGCATATGGTAAAGATTTTACGGATATTAAATACCGTCTCGGTGATTTGATGGATGAAATCCGCAAGATTGATATTCCTCGTATTCGTTTTACAACTAGTCATCCACGTGACTTTGATGATCATTTGATTGAAGTCCTAGCTAAAGGTGGTAATCTAGTAGACCACATCCATCTTCCTGTTCAATCAGGAAGTACTGAAACGCTTAAGATTATGGCTCGTAAATATACGCGCGAACAATATTTAGAGCTAGTTAGAAAAATTAAAGAAGCGATCCCAACTGCATCTTTAACAACAGACATCATTGTCGGCTATCCGAATGAAACGGAAGAGCATTTTGAAGAAACAATGTCTTTATACCGAGAAGTTGGTTTCGACGCTGCTTATACCTTCATTTATTCACCACGTGAGGGAACACCAGCCGCGAAAATGCAGGATAATGTACCGATGGAAGTGAAAAAAGAACGCCTGCAACGCTTGAATGCGCTTGTTAATGAAACGTGTGCGTTAAAAATGAAAGAGTATGATGGACAGATTGTTGAAGTCCTTGTAGAAGGTGAAAGCAAGAAGAATCCGGATGTGTTAGCAGGTTATACAACGAAAAATAAGCTTGTGAACTTCAAAGGACCGAAATCTGCGATTGGCCAAATCGTAAAGGTGAAAATCACTGGAACGAAAACATGGTCATTAAATGGGGATATGGTTGAAGAAGCTACAGCAATTGAGGTGGAGTAAAATGACGAAGTATACAAAAGACGATATATTAACAAAAGCGGCCGAGTTGGCTGAAATGATTGCCAGCACGGAGGAAGTCGATTTCTTTAAACGGGCGGAAGCTCACATCAACGAAAACCAAAAAATCCGTGAAATGATCGCCAGCATCAAAAGCCTGCAAAAGCAGGCTGTTAACTTCCAAAATTATGGAAAAGAGAAAGCGTACGGCCAAGTTCAGGCCAAAATTGATGCACTTGAAAAACAATTAGACGAACTTCCGATTGTCCAAGAATTCAAACAATCCCAAGTTGATGTAAATGATCTATTACAAATGGTCTCCTCACAAGTTTCAAATAAGGTTACGGATTTAATTATTGAATCAACCGAAGGAGACATCCTTCGCGGTGAAACAGGTTCGCAGGTACAGGCCGGCGGCGGAAGCTGTTCATAAACTTTTTTAAAACCCTTCTGATTTCAGGAGGGCTTTTTTATACTCGTAAATCCTTATACAGTGCCCATTCGTGACACATATCCCAAAACATGCGCATAAAATAACCTAGGTTTAAAACAATACAGCAGTTTTCAAACTATAAAATTCTACGCACACTAGACTTTTACCACGCATAGGATGAATGGAAACTGTATGAGGAGGGTTCGCTAGCATGTCACAATATAGAGAGATAATTACTAAAGCGGTGGTGGCAAAGGGACGGAAATTCACTAAGTCCTCTCACACCATTTGCCCGGCTCATCATCCTTCTAGCATTCTAGGTTGTTGGATCATCAACCATAAATACGATGCAAAGAAAGTCGGCAAAAAGGTAGAAATTCACGGCAGCTACGAAATCAACGTTTGGTATTCCTATAACCATAATTCAAAGACGGAAGTTGTTACTGAAAAAGTACAATATACCGACGTGATTTCGCTGAAATACCGTGATCCGGATTGTCATGATGACCACGAAATCGTTGCACAAGCTGTCCAACAGCCAAATTGTTTAGAAGCTTGCATCTCCCCGTGTGGACAAAAAATCATTGTTCATGTGGAAAGAGAATTCTTTGTAGAAGTCGTCGGCGAAACAAAAATTTGTGTCGCTGTAAATCCAGATGGCCGCTGTGAGGATGACTGGGGCTCTGATTTCGATGATGAGGAGTTCGAAGATTTAGATCCGGATTTCCTAGATGAATTCGAAGACGAATAGAATATAGAAAGTCACTACCGGATGACATTCCCTTCATCCGGTTTTATTTAATTTGAAGAGGGACAGGCTTTTTACAGGCATATTGATATACCAGTCAATTAGTCTAAGTTTTACTTGAGAACACCAGTTGATAATAGTAAATTTATCAGAGGTACTCACAGGTTCAGGAATTTACCCTGCAATTCGAATACAGGCAATGTTGTCCCATATGTTATAATAAAGGACATATGAAATTAATAGATTTTAGTTAGGAAAGGTTTTGAAAGAATGGCTGGATATACTCCGATGATTCAACAATATTTAAAAATTAAGGCAGAGTATCAGGATGCCTTTTTATTTTTTCGTTTAGGCGATTTTTATGAAATGTTTTTTGATGACGCGCTCAATGCGTCACAGGAGCTCGAAATAACATTAACGAGCCGAGAAGGTGGAAGTGAAGACCGAATTCCAATGTGTGGGATTCCGTATCATTCGGCGGCTAATTATATTGATATATTGATAGAAAAAGGATTTAAAGTAGCGATTTGTGAACAGACAGAAGATCCTAAGCAAGCTAAAGGGGTAGTACGCAGGGAAGTCGTCCAACTAATTACGCCGGGAACGAAAATGGATAGCAAGGGGCTTCGTGAGAAAGAAAACAATTACATCGCGACAATCACAAATTTTTCTGATGGCCAGTTTGGTTTTGGATACAACGATTTATCGACAGGTGAAAATAAGGTCACCTTGATTGAGAACTTTGATGAGGTACTGAATGAATTTGCCATCCTTGGTGCGAGCGAAGTGGTTATTGCTAGTGATTTTAATGAAGAATGGAAAAAGAATCTTCAGGAACGGGGCGCTGCCGCTTTATCACAAGAGGACAACTTGGAACAAAGTGAGTCGTTCGCTCCTTTATTGCATCTATTAAAGGATGAAAAGCAGAGAACAACGACCTCGCGTTTATTGAATTATTTATATCGTACCCAAAAACGCAGTCTTGATCATTTGCAGCCGGTTCTTGCATATGAGACGTCACATTATATGAAAATTGATTATTATAGCAAACGAAATTTGGAATTGACTGAAACCATACGTTCCAAAGGCAAAAAAGGATCATTATTATGGCTTCTTGATGAAACAAAAACAGCAATGGGTGGACGTATGCTTAAGCAGTGGATTGACAGACCACTCATTAATAAAAAACAAATTGAGCGGAGACAAAGTCTTGTTGAAACTCTAAAGAGTCAATACTTCGAACGTCAAGACCTCCGTGAGCGCCTGAAGGAAGTGTACGATTTGGAGAGGCTTGCCGGACGGGTCGCCTTTGGGAATGTTAACGCGCGAGACTTGATCCAGTTGAAACGTTCGTTGCAACAGGTGCCTGTCATCCGTGAAATCGTAAAGTCAATGGCCTCCAATCAGGATATTTCTGTTCTAGCTGATAAATTGGACCCATGTGAAGAAGTGACAGATATGCTCGAAACTGCGCTTGTTGAAAACCCGCCGTTGTCCGTTAAAGAAGGGAATATTATTCGAGATGGTTTCCATACGGAGCTGGATACATACCGAGATGCCAGTAGGAACGGAAAAACTTGGATTGCTCAGCTTGAACGCGAGGAACGAGAACGCACAGGGATTAGGTCATTGAAAATCGGTTATAACCGTGTGTTTGGCTATTATATTGAAGTCACCCGTGCGAATTTACATCTGCTTGAAGAGGGGCGCTATGAACGGAAGCAGACTTTAACGAATGCTGAACGTTATATCACACCTGAATTAAAAGAAAAGGAAGCGTTAATTTTACAAGCCGAGGAAAAAAGCATCGGTTTAGAATATGACTTATTCCTCAATCTTCGCGAAGAGATAAAAAGCTATATCCCGCGTTTACAAGATCTAGCGAAAGGCGTAAGTGAGCTAGACGTTCTACAATGTTTTGCCACAATTAGCGAAGAGCGTCATTATGTGAAGCCGGTCTTTTCAGAGAATCGAAGAATTATTTTGAAGGAAGGACGCCATCCTGTAGTCGAAAAAGTGCTTCAATCACAGGAGTATGTCCCAAATGACTGCTTTATGGATAGCGAAGGGGAACTACTTTTAATTACAGGTCCGAATATGTCCGGGAAAAGTACGTATATGCGTCAGATTGCGTTAACATCTATTCTGGCACAAATTGGCTGCTTCGTATCAGCAACTACAGTTGAATTACCTATTTTTGACAAAGTGTTTACTAGGATTGGAGCGGCCGATGATCTGATTTCCGGCCAGAGTACGTTTATGGTCGAGATGCTTGAAGCAAGAAATGCGATCACTAATGCAACTGAAAACAGTCTGATTTTGTTTGATGAAATCGGACGTGGGACCTCCACTTACGATGGTATGGCACTTGCTCAGGCCATCATAGAATATATTCATGAAGAAATTGGTGCAAAGACACTCTTTTCAACACACTATCACGAATTGACTGTACTCGCATCGGAGCTACCTAAATTGAAAAATATCCATGTTAGTGCAATTGAGCAAAATGGAAATGTTGTCTTCCTTCATAAAATAAAAGAAGGTCCAGCAGATAAAAGTTATGGAATTCATGTGGCAAAGCTTGCTGATTTACCGAAACAGTTAATTGACCGTGCAGCAGCTATTTTAGCACAGTTAGAAAATGAAAATGGCCAAGTAAAGGAATTGCCTGCTCAGCCAGCCGTTGTTTCAAAAGCACCAATTACTGAAACAGCTCCTAAAGCGGAGGTCAATGAGGCACAGCTATCCTTTTTCAGAGAAGAGACTCCTAAAGAAAAAATGAGTTCTTCTCCTAAGGAAAAAAAGGTGCTAGATGACATTAAATCGCTTGATATCCTGGAAATGACACCACTCGAGGCGATGAATATTCTTTATAAATTGCAAAAGAAACTAAAATGAAATATTAAAGTGAGGCGATGGAAATGGGGAAAATCATACAGCTTGACGAGGCTTTATCGAATAAAATCGCAGCTGGCGAAGTTGTTGAACGCCCTGCCTCAGTTGTGAAGGAACTAGTGGAAAATGCCATTGATGCTAACAGTACCATCATAGAGATTGAATTAGTGGAGGCTGGACTTGGTTCCATCCGAATTGTAGACAATGGGGATGGGATATTAGCTGATGATATTGAGGCAGCTTTTAAACGTCATGCTACAAGTAAAATAAAAGATGAGAATGACCTATTTCGGATTCGGACGCTTGGATTCCGAGGCGAAGCTATGCCGAGTATCGCTTCAGTTTCCCGTTTCGAACTGAAAAGCTGCACCGGTGAAGGAGTGGGAACACGTATACTTCTTGAAGGTGGCATCGTTAAGGAACTCGAAGCTTCGTCCAGTCGGAAAGGTACGGATATCATGGTTTCCGACTTGTTTTACAATACACCTGCCCGGTTGAAATATATGAAAACAATTCATACCGAACTCGGTAATATTACGGATGTAGCTAACCGACTAGCACTTTCCCACCCGGATGTTTCTATTCGTTTATCACACAATGATAAGCGTATCTTGCATACGAATGGTAATGGGGATGTGAGGCAAGTACTAGCAGCAATTTACGGTATGAATATCGCTAAAAAGATGATTCCAATTCAGGCAAGCTCATTGGACTTCACTCTATCTGGATATATCGTTATGCCCGAGGTCACCCGTGCCTCACGAAATTATATATCAACGATGATAAACGGTCGGTTTATAAAAAACTATGCAATTGTGAAAGCCATCTTGGATGGATATCATACGCTTCTTCCTATTGGCCGTTTCCCGATTGCCTTATTAAATATTGAAATGGATCCAATTTTGGTCGATGTCAACGTTCATCCATCTAAAATGGAGGTAAGACTTAGTAAGGAACAGGAATTGTACAGTTTAGTGTCGGAAACAATTAAATCTGCGTTCAAAAAACTGTCTTTAATACCAAGTGGATATACACCCTCACCAAAGCTGGAACAGGTAAAAAGTGAGCAAACTACGCTAGATTTAGATCATGTCGTGGAAAGCGGAAAGCGGGTCCTTGAAGAAGCAAAGAAAGAAGCCTCACTCCTGAAAAATACCTTGATTCGTGAAAATCAGGAGCAGAAGAACTACCAAGACCCTGTTGGAGAAATCATGGATATTGAACCAATAGAGGAATTAATTTACAGTGTTGACGAACAGCAGGAAATGGCAGACGTATATATCCCGGTCATTCCGGAAGACGAAAGAAGACCATATGTCGAATCCTCCGAAGGGTATACAACATATACAGTCGAACATGACGAAGAAAACGAAATCGATGAAACGGCAAGCCGCGTCCCGCCCATGTACCCTATCGGGCAAATGCATGGTACGTATATTTTCGCCCAAAACGAAAAAGGCTTGTATATCATTGACCAGCACGCTGCCCAGGAACGGGTTAAATATGAATATTTTAAAGAAAAAGTCGGACGTGTCGAAAACGAGCTACAGGATATGCTGGTTCCCATCACACTTGAATTTTCGACCGACCAATGTATCCGAATAAATGAATACCAGCATGAACTGGAAAAAGTCGGCGTCTATTTAGAGGAGTTCGGCTATAATGCATATATTGTTCGTTCACATCCTCAGTGGTTTCCTAAAGGTATTGAACAGGAAATCCTTGAAGAAATGATTGAACAATTATTATCTATGAAAAAAGTCGACATCAAAAAACTGCGCGAAGAAGCGGCGATCATGATGAGCTGTAAAGCCTCAATAAAGGCAAACCGTCATCTGCGCAATGACGAAATTCAAGCACTATTAGATGAATTAAGACAAACAACAGACCCATTTACTTGCCCACACGGAAGACCAATAATCATCTCATATTCGATTTATGAGATGGAGAAGATGTTCAAGCGGGTCATGTAATTAAAAGCGATGGAGAATCCTTTATTTGATAGGGTTCTCCATCGCTTTTTTAGTTAAATGACCACATTTATTGCTCAATGCTCTTGTTACCTAGAGCTTTTGAAAAGTTCTCTGCAGAGGAGTCCTGTATATTCTGAGTACAGAAGTTTTGAAGAAGACTTCTAAATTAAGTGTAATGGTTTTTAGCTGTTGCACCTTTTTCCCTGAATGGTTATTATTCGTGGTTGCTTGGAGTATGGCCGAGAGACCTTTCTTGTTCACTGCAAACCAGACAAAATGTGATGTTTACTGTTCTTTTGAAATATTATTATTCCTTTTCTTTTTTACTAAAAGAATGATTGCAATGACAAAAGCTATTACGCTATATATCCAGGTAAACATAAAAGCAAGGCCCAATCCGATATTTGCATCCACATAATCGCTGTTCACATGATCTATGGCTAAATATGGAAGCGGCGCACCTCCAATGATGAGCAGGATGACCAATAAAACATTCTTTTTCGTATTCCTGGTTGATAAAAAAATAATGATGAAGGATAGCAAGAGAAACGTTTCTGAAGCTATCGTCAAAGTTACCAGATTGCTAATAATAATTCACTCCTAATCATAGTTGTATAAATGGAATACATTTTTTTAGATGTGTTCCCTTATATCTATGTTCCTTTTCGTCCCTTTTACATAAATCACAAAATTTTTTTTATTTAACTTTGTTTACTGCTGATTATAGAAACTACTGTGGCACATGCATAACTACATGATCGTTTAACAAGTGGCCCGGTTAGTGTAGCCGTGGTGTCTGGTTTAGAGTGAATAACAAAGCAGGGAATTAGTCTATAGTGTCGAATTGAGTAGGCAAAGGGAGCTGGTAACATGGCCAATCTTTATAAGTTCAGTAAATGGACAGAGAGATTATTAGTACTGCAAAGTGGCTTCAAAGCGAAATGTACATCAGACTTAATGAATGCGAAATCAGTAGTTTATTAAAAAAAGTATATAAGGATGATAAGAATAAAAATTTATCATTAACTTAAAAAATTTAGCCTGAAAATTCCAATTTGGATGAGTGTATTTGGAAACTAAAAACTGCTGTTTATGGCAATATTTTTTTGTATGTAAAATAAGCCGAAAATATATATAAAGATGAATAAAAACATGTATATTTTCGACTTATAAAATATTCAATTTGGTACTAAAGTGCCAGTTCACAGATCGCTAAACAAAGACATCATCTCAATTTGTTTTAAATCACTCTTTTATTTACGATAATCCTGCTTTGAAAAAGTGTACTCCAATCAAGTAATTTTTTAATCCTGTGTACTGGATCTGTACTTGAATTTAGGCTCTGTCTGATTAAAATATCCATTTCTTACCTCTGCGCTCAAATTCGCAAAGCTTCTCTCCATTGAATACTACTAAAGAATTCATCAACAGATTGATTTTCAGAATCCCAAACTATAAATGTGTTGAGTGGGGCAATTCCTCCTGCCCAAATTCCAGTATTTGTGTCAGTATTATCTTCTCTTACTAATAATATGGGTAGTCTAAATTGAAAAGCCATTGAGGGCTCTTTTTGTAAAAAATTGAGCCTTCCCAAAACGGAGTGAATGATGGAGGTTGTCCTACATTAGTATCAATAATCTCAACGAGGAAGCGACGAAAGTTGATTGCCAACATTCTATAGCCTGATGAAACCAACCGACGAATACTTGTTAAAATAGTTTCTAGATATTGTTCACTTACAGGCAAGTACGTGGAAGCAATGCGTTCTCAATCTCTAAAATAAGACGGTTTTGAAACTGTTGTTGTTTTTGATTTTAACGTATTTGATGTGCTTAAAAATATGGGAATACGAAAGGCACGATCAACGCATTCCTGGTATCCCGATGATGGATATACTTCCTCCTTTAAAGGTTCATTTTTAGAATTACTTGAGGAATCTGTATCTTTATTATCTTTATATTTATCTTTATCACTACCGTTAATTCTTATGGTGGTGATGTTTTTTTAGGAATTGATATTTGTAAGACCATAAAGAAGTTGTTACTTTGACGAAACGGGCATAGAGGCAAGTTCTGCATCCGTTATTTGTATGGGTGCTGATAAAATTAGAGCACATGCTAATGGCCCACTATGCTCAAACATTTGTAGCTGGGGACGCTAAAAAACTTCGGAAAGCGGCTGATGATGTTGACAAGGTTAGTCAAGCTGTACTGAAATCATATAAATAGACCATGTCTCGTGATTTGTTTCCTTGAAATGGATATTTTATCTAAAAAAAAGAACCATCACCATTTAATTACATGAAATGGAGGTGGTTCTTTTCAGCGATATCTTACATTTTGTTTTATGCTAGCTGTTGAATCACAATAGATGCACTTACAACCAAAGGACCCGAACCGGAAACCGTATTATTCAAATGAGTCGTACCATCAATGTTGCGTAAGGTAATAATATCCCCTGCGGCTAATACTGTGATAATTTGGCCCCCATAAGTTTCGTTACCAGAGCGTGATCCATAATTGGAACCTGGTATTTGGGTCACACCATTGAATAAAGCGAATGCAGAAGTCCCATTTTGAGGGAATACTTCATAGGTAATGAGATAGGTTCCGTCTTGATTGATCACAATTTCAGCATCCCCAGGAACGTGTGTAACAAGACCTGGAGGTGCGATGATTCCGTTCACAAGAAAGGTAACTGCCTCATTTGCATCTAGATCTTGCTCGGTAGTGTCATAAATGAAAGCAAAACCTTCCTCAGGTCCTCTAGGTCCTTGAGGTCCTTGGAATCCTTGAGGTCCTTGAGGTCCTTGGAATCCTTGAGGTCCTTGGAACCCTTGAGGTCCTTGGAATCCTTGAGGCCCTTGGAACCCTTGAGGTCCTTGAGGTCCTTGGAATCCTTGAGGTCCTTGGAATCCTTGAGGTCCTTGGAATCCTTGAGGTCCTTGAGGTCCTTGGAATCCTTGAGGTCCTTGAGGTCCTTGGAATCCTTGAGGTCCTTGAGGTCCTTGGAATCCTTGCGGCCCTTGAGGTCCTTGGAATCCTTGAGGTCCTTGGAATCCTTGAGGTCCTTGAGATCCTTGAGGTCCTTGGAATCCTTGAGGTCCTTGGAACCCTTGAGGTCCTTGGAACCCTTGAGGTCCTTGGAACCCTTGAGGTCCTTGGAATCCTTGAGGTCCT
>NZ_JBNNTG010000016.1:104550-107308 GCF_050278525.1 Peribacillus sp. NPDC096540
TGGAACCCTTGAGGTCCTTGGAACCCTTGAGGTCCTTGGAACCCTTGAGGTCCTTGAGGTCCTTGGAATCCTTGAGGTCCTTGAGGTCCTTGGAACCCTTGAGGTCCTTGAGGTCCTTGGAATCCTTGAGGTCCTTGGAACCCTTGAGGTCCTTGAGGTCCTTGAGGTCCTTGAGGTCCTTGAGGTCCTTGGAACCCTTGAGGTCCTTGGAACCCTTGAGGTCCTTGGAACCCTTGAGGTCCTTGAGGTCCTTGGAATCCTTGAGGTCCTTGAGGTCCTTGGAATCCTTGAGGCCCTTGAGGTCCTTGAGGTCCTTGGAATCCTTGAGGTCCTTGGAATCCTTGAGGTCCTTGAGGTCCTTGGAACCCTTGAGGTCCTTGGAATCCTTGAGGTCCTTGTGCACCTTGAGGTCCTTGTGCACCTTGAGGTCCTTGAACGCCTTGAGGCCCTTGATTGCCTTGAGGTCCTTGAACGCCTTGAGGCCCTTGATTGCCTTGAGGTCCTTTTTTGCCTTGAGGCCCTTGAGGCCCTTGAGGTCCTTGAGGCCCTTGAGATCCTTGAGGCCCTTGAGTACCTTGAGGTCCTTGTGCGCCTTGTGCGCCTTGATTAGCATTTACATTCACTTTCACTTTTTGCTCTACCTTTTGTACTTGTTTAGATGAGCATTTGCATTGTCTATGTCCACAATCCGGACATTTTTTTTTGTCACATTTACATTCTCTATGTCCGCACTCCTTACATTTTTTATCTTTACCCAATTTTGTACACTCCTTTTCATAAAACATTACTTTATCTTATGAATCTAAGATTTATTGGATTGGGTAAAAATAAATAAAAAACACCTAATTTTTAAACACAGAACATTTTTTAAATACCTATTCTCTGTTTAACAACGGAAAGAAGAGATTGAGGTGACATTTGAGGAAAAACGAGCGATCACATTGTGGATTAAGGAGTCAGAAATTTACCGGGGAGAGGTAAAGGAGGTAAATCGAACGTTGAAGGATTTAGGGAAAAAAACCGCAAAATTAATATGCAGATACATCAAGTTAGGAGCCAAAATAAAAGTACTCATAAAATTGTAATATTGGTGTCATTTTTCTAATTAAAGCATAATATGTAATACCCAATTTAGTATTCCTTTAGAACAAAAATAAAGTGGTGTTTCTATATGTCTTGTCTTGTTATGCCGGTGGATTCGTCGGTGTTACGGATATGGCGCCTTCTGTTATGCCGACCTGTATTGGTCGGTTTTTTTTAATTTGATTCCTATTTCAAGGGAACCGCTCCACTCGGTTACATTTTCGCCCTATGAGGTACCAGAGCAATACGGAATGATCTCTTGATTCTGCAGATCATGGGTTTAGCCTATGAATCCAAAAAAACCATTAACAGTGGACCTTTTTCTGTTGGTGATTCGTTGAAAAAAGTAGAAAAATCCTGGGGTCCACCGGAAGATCTAAGTACCGTTGCAGCCAATTATTGGAGCCGTAATGTTCGATTCCTCTATGACGATTCAATAGGTAGAAAAACGATTACCGCCATTGATGATTTAGAGCCGCAGCTGCAAACCATTCATTTATCTGAGTTGAAGGGATTGATTGGTGAACCTGTAAGTGCAGAGGAGCAAGAAGGAATGTGCTATGTGCTATGTCACTTATACTGTTAACAAAAATTATAAAGTGGCCTTCGTGTTTGAAAGCGCCTCAGCCGTCAAAATGATGAAATAAAAAAGTTTTTTGGCGAAGAATGGTTAACGGATGAGGACTTTTCTCCAGCCAAGCAAAAAGAATACTTGGACATACTCATCCTTGATCTCATGAAAGATGGTAAGAACATCAATGAAATACTAAGTATGCCATACCATTTTTTAATTGAAATATTAAGAGAAGAAAATAAACCAATACAAGAGAAATCCTTGATCGTCGCGTTCGGAGGTTAGGGATTTTTTTATTGGTATGAGAAGAGAGGGTGATTGATGGAGAGGATAGAAGGCCTTTCGATTGGGCTTGACCTTGACACCGTCGCTCTCAACCGTGGTCTAACTGGGGTAAAAGTTAAGTTAAGAATTGTAAACAGTGAAATGAAGGCAAACATGTCAGCATTTGATTGTGGTAATCGTTCTGTAAGCAAATACGAAACACGTTTATCTGGATTGAATAGGAAACTAGAAGTCCAAAAAGAGGTTACAAAACAAGCCAAGGTCGAATACGAAAAGATGGTTAGAGGGTATGGAGAAGGCTCCAAAGAAGGGGGAAAAGCTGCCAAAAGCTATAACAATGAAGACTAATATCATTTAATGTTCAGAGATGAAAATAAATAAGCCCCTCTCAATTAAGAAAAGGGCTCAGTTTGTAGACAAAAGGGGTTCGGAATTAAAACATTCCGAACCCCTTTTGAAATTCCCTTTGAATTTTGCTCAATATAAAGGAATTGGGTCTCTACGAGCCCACTATGTTAGGCCATTTTGGGACCTTGCCATGTCCAATTGGCCATCTTCTTTAAATTCATGGCAGCGAAAGTGAGCATCGCCTGCATCGACAATTTTTTAAGTCCTCTTAAAGTAGTCCAACGCATGCCATGCTTTTCTTTTGCATCTGCGAAAACACGCTCAATTTTCTTTACGTTTCGCATAGATAGGCTTTTCATCTTGATGATGACGCAGATGATCTGCTTCTTCCATATAATCTTGCCAAATATGACGTGTCACTACTTTTTGATGGTCTTTACTTTCGGTACACTTTGATAAAAATGGACA
>NZ_JBNNTG010000017.1:0-107244 GCF_050278525.1 Peribacillus sp. NPDC096540
GCATGGTATGCGTTGGACCACTTTAAGGGGACTTAAAAAAATGTCGATGCAGGCGATGCTTACTTTCGCTGCCATGAATTTAAAGAGGATGGCCAATTGGACATGGCAAGGTCTAAGAATGGCTTAAATAGTGGGCTCGTAGAGGCCCAATCTCTTAATCTTGAACAAAATTCAAAGGGAATTTCAAAAGGGGGCCGGAATTAAAACATTCCGAACCCCTTTTGTCTACAAACTGAAGCTCGCTCACCAATTTCGGTGAACGAGCTTTTTTTTATTATCATTATTTATCAACATTCGTACGCACGACGATTACATCGCAGTTTGAATGACGAACGATGCCTTCTGACACACTGCCGATCAAGAAACGTTCGACAGCATTAAGGCCTGTTGCACCGCATACAATTAAATCGATCGTATGTTTTTTTGCTAAATCTCTTGGAATTTGAACTTTAGGAGAACCATAGGCTACTTCAGTTTGGACGTTTGCAATCCCGGATGCAATGGCTTCCGTTTTATACTTTTCCAATAGTTCATTGGCAAAGGTTTCAGAGCGATCACGGATAGTCATATCATAAGCTTCAATAGTAGGGAAATTCCTTGTGTCCACGATATGTGCAAGCACAAGGGTCGCGTCACTGAGTTTTGCTAAATAGATTGCCTTTTTTAAGGCCCACTCTGCTTCTTCCGAACCGTCCACTGCTACTAGAATATTTTTATAATCTATACTATTCATAGTGAATCTCCTCCTTCTATTTCATTCTTATTATATAATGATTTACCAGGTGAAACTTGTCTCAATTGTAACAAATTAGCGAATGTTTCATTTGTGCTATCTTAAGATTTGCAGGCTCTTTGGATATTTCGTCAAAACTTCACAGCCTGTATCGGTGATATACAGATCATCTTCGATCCTGACCCCTGCAACATTTGGAACATATATACCTGGTTCAATCGTATAAACCATTCCTGATTGCAGTTTGAGAGAATTCGTTTCCGTTAAGGACGGATATTCATGGACGCTGATGCCGAGTCCGTGACCGAGGCGGTGCGGGAAGTATTCACCATATCCTTGATTTCTGATAATATTTCTGGCTGTCAAGTCAATCTCCGAACAGGAAACACCAGGTTTACTGGCTGTAACCGCAGCTTCTTGAGCTTTTCTTACCGTTTCATAGATATCTGCTTGTTTATCATTGATGTCACCGTAAGCAACAGTTCTTGTGATGTCAGAGCAGTATCCTTCAAAGACGACGCCTAAGTCAAAGAGGACAAGGTCGCCACGCTGAACTTTCGTAATCCCAGGTGTGCCATGAGGAGAAGCGCCATTTTTACCTGTCAGGACCATGGTAGAGAATGACATTTCGCTTACTCCAGCCTTTTTCATTTCGAATTCAATAGCCGCGAGGATCTCCATTTCCGTTTTACCCTCATGGATTTCATTGACACCCACTTCGATTGCAACGTCAGCGAGACGACATGCTTCACGGATTTTGACCATTTCACCTTCTGATTTGATCATCCGCATCCTTTGAAGTTTTTCTTCAGCTGAAACGAGTTTTGGTGCTCCGAAGTGATGTTGGACCTTTTCATAGCGTTCTACATTCATATGCTCTTTTTCAATAGCCATTTTATTTATGGTTAACCCGCGATTCACCACTGCTTGCTTAACTTTTTCCCATGGATTTTCAATATCGGTATAACCGATGATATCCCCATTCCATCCAGCATGTTTAGCATCCGGAACTTCCATCTGCGGGCAGACTAGGAATGGGTCGGCATTTGCAAAAATGGCAAGTGCAAGCAGTCTTTCATGAGGATCACTAAAGAACCCGCTTAAATAGAAGATGCTCTCTGTGGATGTAAGTAATGCTGCTTCAACCTCATTGGCCTGAAGCCAATTTTGTAGTTCTGTCAAACGTTCATTCATGACGATACCTCCATTAATAAGATATAATTACCTTAGCAATATTTAAAAGTATAGTAAATGGGAAAGGCCTAATAAGGCTATTAAAAATTAGTGGTATGGGAAGGGAGTATCAGAAATGAAAGTATCTTTTCATGGACATGCAATTGTAAAAGTTGAAACGAAAGGTAAAACAATTTTATTTGACCCGTTTATTACAGGAAATGAATTAACGGATTTGAAGGTAGAAGATGTGAAACCGGATGTGATTATCTTAACACATGGTCATAATGACCACGTTGGTGACACGGTTGAATTAGCGAAGAAGCATGATGCACTTGTCATCGGCATTGCCGAAATTGCCGACTATTTAGGAGCTCAAGGCGTTCGGACCCACGGAATGAGCATCGGTGGTGCATTCGAGTTTGAATTTGGAAAAGTGAAACTGACACCAGCTTTCCATGGAACAGGTTTCAGTACAGAGGATGGCCAAATCATATATTTAGGGATGCCAGCCGGCGTATTACTTACTGCAGAAGGAAAAACAATCTATCATGCAGGTGATACAGCGGTTTATTCTGACATGAAACTGATAGGCAAACGACATCCAATTGACTTGGCATTTCTGCCAATCGGCGACAATTACACCATGGGGCCTGAGGACGCAGCACTTGCAGCGGAATTCCTTCAGGCCAAGCAAGTCGTGCCGATTCATTACAATACTTTCCCTGTCATTAAACAGGATCCGAACAAATTCATTGACTTGCTTGAAGAGGAAAATGGACTAGTCATGAAAGTCGGAGATGAAATCGAATTATAAGAGGAACGGGAGCCTGCAGGGGCTCCCGTTTTTATATGAGTGAAAATTAGCCGAATGGATGGTTACGGAATTAGGTATTAGATAATATCAGTATCAAAAAAGGAGCTGGAGAGAATAATCTGAAATTAACTGGAAGTGCTCAGGATGTTTTATCATAATAATAATAATAATAATAATTTTATATTTGAGCAGAAGTCATGAACATAAGGAGAAATTAAACCTAGTTCATTCACAAATGAGTCAAGATTCTTTTTTTCTTTTGCAGGCATAAAATGAATAGATGGAAAAAAGGAGGGATTGGATGAAACAGAGGTTATTGTTGTGTCTGCTTTTGTGCGGGGTGATGCTGTATTATGCGGTGCCGCGTCTGTCGCTTGAAAGCGGCGGTTTGGAGAGCCTGTTTGCTGGATCTTGGTTGTTGTTTGCGCTATTGGCGGTAGCTGGAAACTTGACGGGGATTCTATATTCACCTAAAAAACACAAAGCAAAACGGAAGATGGAATACAAAAGGTTACGTCAATATTAGTAGTAGTTTGATAAACTAGGCTCTTTGACCTTATAATGGAGAATAGGAATACCGTGAAAAGGGTGAAGCGCTTGGCTACAAAGCATGAACAAATATTAAAACATATCGATGGACTGCCTGTTGGCGAAAAGATTTCCGTCCGCCAAATTGCCAAAGCATTGAATGTAAGTGAAGGTACGGCATATCGAGCTATTAAAGAGGCAGAGAATCAAGGCTATGTAAGTTCCATTGAGCGGGTCGGTACGATTCGTATTGAGAAAAAGAAAAAAGAAAATATTGAAAAGCTCACGTTCGCTGAGGTAGTTAATATTGTAGACGGACAAGTTCTAGGTGGGAAAACGGGTCTTCATAAGACATTAAATAAATTTGTCATCGGGGCGATGAAGCTGGATGCAATGATGAGATATACAGGTGCAGGAAATCTGCTGATTGTAGGGAACCGTACCCAGGCCCATGAGCAAGCGTTAAAAGCGGGGGCAGCAGTGCTGATTACCGGTGGTTTCGATACTGAAGAACCTGTTAAAAAATTAGCCGATGAATTGGAAATGCCAGTCATTTCTACGAGTTATGATACATTTACCGTAGCAACCATGATCAACAGGGCGATTTATGACCAATTGATTAAAAAGGAAATTTTGTTGGTAGAGGATATTTTGACTCCTGTTCAAGAAACGACCTTTTTAACAGTAGGTGACCGGGTTCAGACTTGGCATGAACTTAATCAGAAATCAGGGCACAGCCGTTTCCCTGTTGTTGATGAGAATATGAAGGTTCAAGGTATGGTCACATCAAAAGATATTATGGGTCAGGAAGAATTAACACTCATTGAAAAGGTGATGACGAAAAATCCAATGACCGTAGGCGATAAGATGAGTGTCGCTTCTTCTGCCCATATGATGGTGTGGGAAGGCATCGAGTTAATTCCAGTCGTAAACGACAGTCATATTCTAAAGGGAATAGTGAGCAGGCAGGATGTACTGAAGGCACTGCAAATGAGTCAAAGGCAGCCACAGGTGGGCGAAACGATTGACGATACGATTACGAGTCAGCTTGTTATGACTTCAAATCGCGGGAAGGGCGAGGAAGTGTATAACTATGGCGTCACTCCGCAAATGACCAATTATCTTGGGACCATTTCAAGCGGAGTTTTCACGACTTTGGTTACCGATTCAGCAAACCGGGCACTTAGAAGCTATAAGCGTGGTGACTTAGTCGTTGAAAATATGACAATTTACTTCATCAAGCCAGTCCAGATCGACAGTACGCTTGAAATCCATCCGCGAGTTCTTGATGTTGGACGTAAATTCGGAAAAGTAGATGTTGAGGTGTTTAACCAAGGCAAACTTGTCGGTAAGGCAATGCTAACTTGCCAATTGCTCGATCGTTCGTAAAAAAAATAAATCAAAAAGGATAATCGAATTCGATTATCCTTTTTGATTTGCAGCTTCTTCAATCGCATGCGGGAGGTAAAATTTATACATTTTATATCCTCCCCAGATGCTGAATACTCCGACGAAGATGAAAACGGCAGAGATGATATAAGTTGTTGTCGTGTGGAATAGAAAAAGCTGATTGACTCCGAATAGAGAAACAAAAGCACCGAGGGCAATGGAAGACTTTCCAGAAATCCACTTTTTCTCCATCGGCATTTTTGTACGCACCGATTTAATTTTATAAAACAAATAGACCCCTAGTGAAAGAACAATCAAGGTGACAAGAATAGGCATTGTTAATAATTCCCCCAATTTAACATATGTACCTTATTATTGTAGCGGGAAACTTAGTAGAATGCCACCGTAAACAAGATGACTCTTCCTATTTCTCCGATTTTTTGATTAAATAAAATATATCATCTTTATATTAAGCACGATAATACATATATAGAAGGAGATTTATATGAAAGCTGAGATCTTAGCAGATATTAAGCGTTACGATACTATTATTATCCATCGTCATGTCCGTCCGGATCCGGATGCTTATGGTTCCCAAGGGGGACTGGCGGAAATTCTGAAAGCATCTTTCCCTGAAAAACAAATTTTCACGGTTGGGAAAGAGGAACCATCATTGAATTATTTAAGAAGGCTCGATGTGATTTCAGATGAAACCTATCAAGGTGCTTTGGTCATTGTGTGTGATACCGCAAATACAGACCGGATTTGTGATAGACGTTACACGACGGGAGATAAATTAATTAAGATTGATCATCATCCTAACGAAGATCCATATGGCGATATGCGTTGGGTCGATACATCATCAAGTTCTACGAGTGAAATGATTTATGAATTTTATCAGTTCGGTAAAGACCAAGGCTTGAGAATGAGTGATGAAGCAGCCCGTCTTTTGTATGCAGGTATCGTTGGCGATACAGGTCGTTTCCTATTCCAAAGCACGACTGAAAAGACATTTGCCTATGCCAGTGAATTGATTCACTATTCGTTCTCCCGCCCGCAATTATATCAGGAGATGTATGACGTCAATGAAAGCATTGTCAGGTTGAATGGCTATGTGCTGCAGCATTTTGAGATCCTTCCATATGGCACGGGGAAAATGATCATCACAAAAGATATACTAGAAAAATTCCATGCTTCGACATCAGAGGCCTCTCAGCTCGTCTCCTCGCTTGGTTCGATTAAAAACGTGAAATCATGGGTCTTTTTCATCGAAGAGGAAAAAGAAATCCGAGTTCGTTTCCGTTCCAAAGGGCCAATCATCAATACGATTGCCCGGAAATATAACGGCGGAGGCCATCCGCTTGCAGCAGGGGCTTCCATCTATTCTTGGGATGAAGTGGACAATATTCTTGCTGATTTAGAAGAGTTGAATAAAGCAGAATAAAAAACAGTAAATAGTTTTATTTTACTGAGCAATAATTGAATAACATTTAAAGACCAAATCACATGTGGATTTGGTCTTTATTTTGGTGGATATTTAAAATTGGATTCATCATTCACCTACCAAACAGACGTACAGAATCATTTTCGTCTTCATATTAAGAACTAGTCCTCTTTAGTTTGATTTCAATATTCATTTTCGTATAAAACATGATTTCAACGACTTCAAGAGTATAACGCTTTTTATTAATATTCACGATTTTATTTTCAATTGATTTTTTCAACAGCATTTTTCCGTTATAAACGCTTACGACATCCTTGGCGAGAAGAGAGGAGAGGTCATCTTCTATCACATCCTCTGCTTCAGCGACACTAAGTTGATCGAGACTGTATATTTTTCCATTCGTAATGGTTACTTCCACTTCTTGAATCGTTAAAATCTCTTCGTTTTGCTGGTTTAATTTTTTATACTCATGCTCCCAGATCCCAATTTTTTCGTTCAAATCCTTGATCTTTTCTCTTTGGTCATGAATGATCCGTATCTGTGTTTCTTGCTGAACCCCGTACATATAAAAGAAGATCACCCAGCTGAGCAATCCCCCAAGTGCAGCTCCAGCAAAAAAACGCTGCCAGGTGGGGGACCGGTGATATGGAGGAATCCTCATGATGAAATATGCTCCTGAGTGAACCAGTTGATGATCAGCGCTCCTGTCTGTGCTCCGGCAAGTGCGGAAAGAATCAATAGAACTTGTTTGACGATGTCCTTCGTTTCACCGTGGAAAATTCCTCGTTCAAAATTATAGACCATATCAAAAGTTCCGCCGATGGCAGCGACAATCGCCCAAATGCGCAGGCTGTCTGATAATCGAAACACAGTCGTCATTGGGGCTTGTCCCGTGAAAAAAGCAGCCAGCCCACCGATTATCGACCCGCCAAGCAAAACTCCTAGCGATATGAAAAAACTGTTGATAAATGCCGGAACAAAGGCTTCATTCATGTATCATCATCCTTTTGGCTTTATATTCTTCTACTCTATTTATATGGGAAGTACTGAGGTAATATGATAGTCGGGCAAAATCAAGGTATGAAAAGATACTGGCAATGAGAACATATTTTCTTTTTTTGAAATAAACACTATAATGAAAAGAAACATGCCTTACAAAGGTGGGAGAAAAAACGTGTATACTCATCTCCATATTCAGAGCGGATACAGCCTGCTGACAAGTACGGTGAAAATCAGTGAACTAGTGGCCAAAGCGAAAGCGGATGGCTGTACAAGTCTTGCTTTAACCGATCGAAATGTTATGTACGGTTCGGTCTATTTTTATAAAGAATGTAAGAGACAGGGGATAAAGCCGATTATCGGCATTCTTGCAGATGTTCTTGATGAACAGGAAGCGGCACATCGCCTTCTTTTATTAGCAAAAAATCTTCAAGGATATCAAAATCTGCTTAAAATAAGCAGTGCCATTAAAACAAAATCTCCGTCAGGACTTCCAATGAACTGGCTTAAAGCCTATTCACGGGGATTAATAGCCATCTCGCCAGGAGCGGAGGGACAAGTAGAAACCCTTCTGAGGGAAGAAAAGCCGGTAGAGGCTCAAAAGGCAGCGGAACAATTTCTTCAGATTTTTGGCCAAGATAACTTTTATGTTTCCATTCAAAGACTTTCAATTGCAGAAGAAGAGAAACAAAACGAAGCCATCAGTCTGTTGGCGAAAGAATTAGAGATAAAGATTGTAGCGACGAATCCAGTCTATTATTTGAATGAAAGTGATGCACTCGCTCAAGAAGTGCTGCTGGCCATCGGAAATGGTGACAAGCTTGCAGATGAGACACGGACGGTGCTTGCATCCAAGCAGTTTTATTTAAAAAGTCGAGCTGAGATGGCAGAATTATTCCATGACAGGCCGGATGCACTCGAAAATACGCTCCATGTTGCCACGCAATGCAATCTCGATATTCCGTTTCATCGTTCCCTGCTGCCTAAGTACCCTACTGAAGCTGGAGTTACGGCTGAAGAAATGCTTGAGGCCGTCTGTTTCCAAGGATTAAAGAAAAGACTGTCTGAACCATCCGCCCATTACGAAGAGCGCCTTCGGTATGAACTGGATGTTATTAATAAGATGAAATTCAGCGATTACTTTTTAATCGTATGGGACTTCATGAAATTCGCCAAGGACAATCAGATTTTGACCGGCCCTGGAAGGGGATCAGCCGCAGGTTCGATGGTTGCATACGTATTATCAATAACGGATGTCGATCCGATGGAACATTCCCTTCTGTTTGAGCGTTTTCTGAATCCAGAGCGAGTGTCGATGCCGGATATCGATATTGATTTTCCTGATAACCGTCGCGAAGAAGTGATTGCCTATGTCGCGAAAAAGTACGGGGAATTTCATGTAGCACAAATCATTACATTCGGAACATTGGCAGCCAAAGCTGCGTTGCGTGACACTGGGCGTGTGTTCGGCTTGAATCCGAAGGAGCAGGAAGCTATATCGAAAATGATTCCGGGTCGGCTCGGCATCACGCTTCCTGAAGCTTTCAATGAATCCAAGCGTCTTCAGGAATTTGTTAATGCAAGTGACCTAAATCAGAAGCTATTTCAAACAGCATTATTGCTTGAAGGACTCCCTCGTCATACTTCGACCCATGCGGCCGGCGTCGTCATCAGCGACCAGGCTTTGACCGAGCATATCCCGATTCAAGGAGGGCATGAGGGCATCCATCTGGCCCAATATCCGATGGACATCCTAGAGGAACTAGGGCTTCTTAAAATGGATTTTCTAGGACTTCGTAATTTAACGCTCATTGATAATATTTTAAAAAACATCAAAAAAGGAACCGGGAAAAAGCTGGATTTGGCCAACATACCGATGGATGATCCTGAGACGTTATCTCTGTTAGGCCGAGGTGAAACAACCGGTGTGTTTCAATTTGAATCTGATGGTATCCGGAAGGTTTTAATCAAGCTGAAACCGAACCGTTTTGAGGATATTGTCGCGGTCAATGCTTTGTACCGTCCAGGCCCGATGGAAAACATTCCGCTGTTTATCGAGCGGAAACATGGATTAACGCCAATTGACTACCTGCACCCAGATTTGAAGGATATCCTTGAACCTACATACGGAGTCATCGTTTATCAAGAACAAATTATGAAAATTGCATCTCGACTTGCTGGATTCTCACTTGGGGAAGCTGACCTATTACGCCGGGCTGTCTCGAAGAAGAAGAAGGAAGTTCTCGACCAAGAGCGGCAGCATTTTGTAAGTGGTGCTTTGAAACAAGGATATTCTGAGAAAACGGCTGAAGAAATTTATACGTTAATTGTTCGCTTTGCTAACTATGGATTCAACCGGAGTCATGCAGTGGCTTATAGTGTCATAGCCTATCAACTAGGTTACTTAAAAACCTATTATCCAGAATATTTTATGGCAGCCCTTATGACATCGGTTGTTGGGAATGATGAAAAGATTTCCCAATATGCCCGTGAAGCCAAAAAGAATGGGATTAAGGTTCTGCCTCCTTCTATTAATCAAAGTGGATTCCCATTTTTACCAGAAAAGGAAGGGGTCCGTTTTAGCCTTGGAGCAATCAAAGGAATAGGCGGTACAGTTTTAAAAGAAATATTTGCTGCAAGAAGACAAAAGAAATTCGCTGATTTATTCGATTTCTGTTTGCGAGTTTCTGGAAAAATTGTCAATCGAAAAGTGTTGGAGGCGCTTGTTCATTCAGGCTCATTTGATGAATTCGGGGAAGACCGTGCTACATTATTAGCGAGTTTGGACGTAGCTATCAGCCATACCGAATTGGTTAATCCAGACGATGATTTATTTAATATGTTTTCGGATGGGGAGTTTTCACTCAAACCAAAATATAACCATGTCGACCCTATTCCCGTTGAAGACAAACTTTCCTTGGAAAAAAGTGTCCTGGGGCTATATCTTTCAAATCATCCAGTGACAAGCTACAGAGATCTTTTTCAGTATTTCGGTTGCTTAACCATTGATGAAGCAACTAATAAAAAAGAGTCAAAAGTTCTGCTCGGAGTATATATAACAGCTGTTAAAACTATTAGAACAAAAAAAGGCGATGTTATGGCCTTTTTGACCGTTAGTGATGAAGAGGGGGACATTGAAGCAGTCGTGTTCCCAAATGTGTATAAAAACCATTCTGCTTTCTTGAATCACGGGCAGCTTGTTATGCTTAAAGGAACATTGGAAGAGCGGGATGGGAAAACCCAGCTCATTATCCAATATGTATACCCGCTTGAACAAGTGAAAAAGATGAAACAGGGAATAAATGGAACACTATTCTTGAAAATTGAAGCTGAAAAGCAAACAAAGGATACTCTTCAAAAAATAAAAAAAATTTTAATGCAGCATAGTGGTGAAACGAAGGTCATGCTTTTTTATGAGCGGGAAAATCGCTATGTACAGCTATCATATTGGGATTGGGTCAGCCCTACGGACAGTTTAATTCAGGCATTATTTGACATTGTCGGAAAAGGGAATGTAGTGTATAAGAGAGAATAACTGTTTTACAACTTTAATAGATGTGTTATATTGAAAACAGGCCGCTGTGGTCTGACCACTAGATTTCAGCATATATAGTTTTCGGTTTGACCAATTCGTTTTAGGAGTGAAAATATGACATTAAGAGAAGAAGCATTACATATGCATCGCTTGAATCAAGGAAAGTTAGAAACAGTTTCAAAGGTACCGGTTAGGAATGCCGAAGACTTAAGCTTGGCTTATTCTCCTGGTGTTGCGGAACCGTGTAAAGAAATTTACGAGAAGCCAGAAACTGTTTATGACTATACGATGAAAGGGAATACAGTGGCTGTCATTTCTGATGGAACGGCTGTGTTGGGGCTTGGAAACATTGGCCCAGAAGCTGCTTTGCCAGTTATGGAAGGTAAAGCCGTTTTATTTAAGAGTTTTGCAGGAGTCGACTCTTTTCCAATTTGTTTAAAAACGACAGAAGTGGATAAAATTGTAGAGACTGTTAAATTACTTGAGCCTACATTCGGCGGAGTGAACTTAGAGGACATTGCCGCACCGAATTGTTTTGAAATTGAAGAACGGCTTAAGAAAGAAATGAATATCCCTGTTTTTCATGATGATCAGCATGGGACAGCAATTGTAACTGTTGCCGGTCTTGTAAATGCTTTACGCCTTGTAAATAAATCAATATCAGAAATTAAAGTGGTAGCAAATGGAGCCGGTGCTGCTGGCATTGCAATCATTAAATTGCTTTATAGCTATGGAGTACGTGACATTATTATGTGTGACACAAAAGGCGCCATTTATGAGGGCCGTGCGTTAGGCATGAATGAGATAAAAGAACAAGTGGCCAAAGTAACCAATAGAGATAAGGTTGAAGGATCTCTAGAAGTAGTTATTCAAAATGCGGATGTCTTTGTCGGTGTTTCTGCAGCCGGCGCGTTAACCAAAGAAATGGTTTCCACAATGAACCGGGATGCAATCATTTTCGCTATGGCTAATCCTGATCCGGAAATCATGCCGGGAGAAGCGAAAGAAGCTGGTGCCAAGGTAGTTGGGACAGGACGTTCGGATTTTCCAAACCAGGTTAATAACGTTCTTGCCTTCCCTGGAATCTTCCGTGGAGCTTTAGATGTACGTGCGACACATATCAATGAAAAAATGAAGGTAGCCGCTGTTCAGGCAATAGCCGGTTTAATACAAGAACATGAGCTTCACGAAGACTACGTTATTCCTGCTCCTTTTGATGAAAGAGTAGCACCTGCCGTCGCGGCTGCTGTGGCAAAGGCAGCGATGGAAACGGGAGTGGCGAGAATTCAAGTAAATCCAGAAGAAATTAAAGAAAAAACAAGAAAATTAGCGATCATTGGAAAAAGTGAGGAATAATAAATTTGGCGGATCGAACTTCTTCATCCAAAATTTATCTCGATGTAGTTGAGAGCCTACGTAGCATGATTGAAGCGGACAGCCTTTTACCAGGAGATAAAATTCCTTCTGAACGGGAGTTATCGGATCGACTGAATGTAGGTCGTTCCTCTGTCCGTGAAGCATTGCGTGCCTTAGAGCTATTAGGATTGATAGAAACAAGACGTGGTGAAGGGACTTTTATCAGGGATTTCCAGGAGCATAAGTTAGTAGAGCTTCTGGGAACCTTTTTTTTGCAAGACAAAAAGGTACAAGAAGATTTAGCTGAGACGAAAAGATTGATTGAAATTGACTGTTTACGAATTGTAGCCTTTTTCGCTACAGCTGAAGACATCAAACGATTAATCGCCTGGGTCAAAGCTGATGAGTTTCTTGATGACGAATTCTTCTTAAGAATTGCCATATTAAATCGTAATCGATTGCTGGAAAGAATTTGGCGCATAGTCAACAGCTATGCAAGAACATCAGAGTTGGTACTGGGTAAAACGAAGAAAGAAGATTATCTTGCATTACTTACATATTTGCTCGAACGAGATGAAGAAAAAGCCATTGAAACGTATCTAATTAGAATTAGAAATATGTCGAAGGACGAGTGACACCTTTTTACACGATACTAATTTTATTTTTGATATAGTTTGGACCAAGTATCATAATATAGATAATTGGTGGTAAAGGGAGGATTAAGCTTGCTTAAAGAGCTATTTGCGAAGTCTAAGAAGAAATATGCAACGGTTCCTTTAGATCGGGAGAAACAAGATGTACCAGAAGGAATTATGACTAAATGCCCCGGCTGTAAAAAAATCATGTATACAAAAGAATTAGTTAAAAATGAGAAAGTCTGTCTGCATTGCGGATTCCATCATTCGATGTCATCTCATGAGCGGATTGAATCTTTATTTGATGCCGGTAGTTTTAATGAATTTGATAAAGAAATGATTTCAGTAAACCCTCTTCAGTTTCCAGATTATCTGGAGAAGTTGGAAAAGGATAAAAAGAAAGCCAAGATTAATGAAGCAGTGGTCACAGGGGTAGGAAGCATAAATGGGTATCAAGTTTCCACGGCTATCATGGATTCCAATTTTCGGATGGGAAGTATGGGCTCTGTCGTTGGTGAAAAAATTACCCGGGCGATTGAACGGGCTGGAGAATTGAAGATTCCGTTTATCATATTTACAGCATCAGGCGGCGCGCGGATGCAGGAAGGTGTTCTTAGCTTGATGCAGATGGCTAAGACAAGTGCTGCTCTTAAGATTTTCAGTAATGAAGGCGGTCTGATTATTTCGATGATGACACATCCTACTACAGGCGGAGTTTCAGCAAGTTTTGCGTCCCTTGGGGATATTAACCTTGCTGAACCTGGAGCCTTAATTGGCTTTGCAGGACGTCGAATCATTGAACAGACGATTCATGAAGAGCTTCCTGAAGATTTCCAAACATCTGAATTTTTGATGAAGCATGGGCAATTAGATGCGGTAGTTAAACGTACGGAATTAAAAGAAACATTGACAACAATCCTTAAAATCCATGCCCCGGGTGGTGAATGGTTATGATTTACGAATTAGAGTTTGAACGTCCTGTTACAGATCTTCGAAGTAAGATTAAAGAGCTGAAGGAAATAACGAAGGATGCGGATGTAGATCTGACAGTTGAAATCGAAACTTTGGAAAAACGTCTCGAGAAGTTAGAAGTGGATATTTATAATCATTTAAAACCATGGGATCGTGTACAGATTGCTCGACATCCGGCCCGTCCAACAACGCTTGATTACATTCCGCTTTTATTTAATGACTTCATTGAGTTTCACGGTGATCGTTATTATGGGGATGATGAGGCAATTGTGGCTGGAATCGCCGAGTTTGAAGGACGAGCCGTGACCATCATCGGTCATCAGCGGGGGAAGGATACGAAGGAAAATATTCGTCGTAACTTTGGTATGCCCCATCCAGAAGGCTATCGAAAAGCTTTGCGTCTAATGAAACAGGCTGAAAAATTCAATCGTCCGATTATTTGTTTCATAGATACGAAGGGGGCTTTCCCGGGTAAAGCGGCAGAAGAGCGTGGACAGAGTGAGGCCATTGCGAAAAACCTTTTTGAAATGGCAGGACTGAAGGTGCCAGTTATCAGTATTGTTATCGGTGAAGGGGGCAGTGGTGGTGCTTTGGCTCTCGGAGTTGGAGATCGAATTTTCATGTTAGAGAATTCAACGTACTCAGTAATCTCTCCTGAAGGGGCTGCAGCTTTGCTTTGGAAGGATGCTTCCCAGGCTAAACGGGCCGCGGAATCAATGCAAATTACGGCGCCTGACTTAAATCGCTTAGGGGTTATTGATGAAATTATTCCTGAAGTGAAAGGCGGCGCCCATCGAGATGCTAATGTACAGGCTGAAGCCATAAAGGATATTCTGAAACGTTCATTTAACGAGCTGCTTCCTTTGAATAGCGATGAACTGATCAATCAACGTTATATGAAATTTAAGAAAATTGGTGAATATGAATTTGAAAAACAACCAGAGGGGAAACCTAAGGAAGTTGAACAGCATTCATAAGCATTAGCAAATGAAAAAAACGTGCTGCCAAGGGCAACACGTTTTTTTCAGCCTTACTTGGGAAGCATATACACATCAATCTTATTCAAACGAGTACCATATAAATAGCTGTTTGAGCGAAGAATCCAAATTTTTACGCCATATTACTTCAATTTCTGAAGAGAATCGGTTAGGCTTAAAACATCAAGTAAGCATAAGTGAAACAGTCATTGCTTATTGAAGATAGAAAAAGGGTAGAATTAATAACGAAAGGTAAAATGAGCTTAATTTTGATTAGTGCTGTAGAGAGGTGACAATAATGAAAAGAATAGGTGTATTAACCAGTGGAGGAGATTCTCCAGGTATGAACCCGGCAGTCCGAGCTGTTGTCCGGAAGGCGATTTTTCATGAGATGGAGGTCTTCGGAATTTATCATGGCTATCAAGGTCTGATAAATGGAGATATAAGGAAACTTGAACTTGGGTCGGTCGGTGATATCATTCATCGCGGCGGTACAATGCTACATACAGCTCGCTGTCCGGAATTTAAGACTGAGGAAGGTCAGCTAAAAGCTATTGAACAATTGAATAAGTTTGGTATTGAGGGCATTGTTATTATAGGTGGAGATGGTTCCTACCGAGGAGCGAAGGCATTAACTGAAAGAGGCTTTCCATGTATCGGGGTTCCTGGAACGATTGATAATGATATTCCGGGAACAGATTTTACAATTGGTTTTGATACGGCCCTAAACACGGTAATCGATGCTATCGATAAAATTCGGGATACAGCAACTTCTCATGAAAGAACTTATGTGGTTGAAGTTATGGGAAGAAATGCGGGCGATATTGCTCTTTGGGCAGGTCTTGCTGGCGGAGCAGAAACGATTCTATGTCCTGAATATAAATACGATATGGAAGAAATGATTGGAAAGTTGAACCGTGGACATGACCGAGGGAAAAAGCATAGTATTATCATTGTCGCTGAAGGTGTTGGAAGTGCCGTTGATATTTCCAGACAAATTGAAGCAAAAGCAGGTTTTGAAACACGTGTTACAGTTCTTGGCCATGTGCAGCGAGGCGGATCTCCCACAGCAATTGATCGAGTGTTGGCAAGCCGACTCGGAGCACGGGCTGTAGAATTGCTTCTTGAAGGCAAAGGCGGTAAGGCAGTCGGGATAGAACAAAATATACTAGTTGATTATGATATCATCGAAGCACTTGCGAAAGAGCATACAATTGACAAGAAAATGTACGATCTATCCGCAGAGTTATCAATTTAATTGGTACTGTTTTAGGTTTAATTAAAAAAATCAGTGCTGAGAAAGTATTCCAAAATTAGAAAAAGTAAGCTTATAATTACTACGCCCTGTCTGCCAAAAGGTGGACAGTCGGCGAGTTTTCTTTAAAGGAGGTTGACACCATGCGAAAAACCAAGATTGTTTGTACAATTGGTCCCGCAAGTGAAAGTATAGAAAAGCTGGTTCAATTAATAGAAGCAGGAATGAATGTAGCTCGGCTGAATTTTTCTCATGGAAATCATGAGGAGCATGCCGCTAGAATCCGCAATATTAGGGAAGCGGGAGAGAAAGCAGGGAAACAGGTTGCTATCCTATTAGATACAAAAGGTCCGGAAATAAGGACGAATAATATGGAGAACGATGCTATAGAGTTGATGGCTGGTAATGAAGTCACTATTTCCATGAATGAAGTCCTTGGAACGCCTGAAAAATTTTCTATTACCTATGAGGGACTTCTCTATGATGTCAATAAGGGATCCAAAATTTTGTTAGATGATGGTTTAATTGGTCTTGAAGTCTTAAAGGTGGATGAAGTCAAAAAAGAAATCCATACGAAAATTTTAAACAGTGGAACGCTGAAAAACAAAAAAGGTGTGAATGTGCCAGGTGTTTCAGTTAACCTACCAGGTATCACGGAGAAAGACGAACAGGACATCCTATTTGGAATTGAACAGGGAATTGACTTTATTGCTGCCTCTTTTGTCCGTAGGGCCTCTGACGTTCTAGAAGTGCGTGAACTTCTGCAACAGAATGGAGCGGAATATATTCAAATTATCCCTAAAATTGAAAATCAAGAAGGCGTTGACCGTCTTGATGAAATCCTGGAAGTGTCAGATGGTTTGATGGTAGCTCGCGGAGATTTAGGAGTGGAAATTCCTGCAGAAGAAGTGCCGCTTGTCCAAAAACAACTGATCAAAAAATGTAACAATGCCGGGAAACCAGTTATTACAGCTACGCAAATGCTCGATTCGATGCAGCGTAACCCACGGCCGACCCGTGCAGAAGCAAGTGACGTGGCCAATGCCATTTTTGATGGAACCGATGCCATCATGCTATCCGGTGAAACAGCAGCTGGGACTTACCCTGTTGAGGCCGTTCAAACGATGCATAATATTGCTTCTCGTGCAGAAACAGCCCTTGATTATCGGGAAATATTATCAGTAAGAAGCAAAGTGAATCGTCATAATGTCACTGATGCTATTGGCCAGTCTGTTGCCCATACAGCGCTTAATCTAAACGTCGGCGCAATCATTACGCCTACCGAGAGCGGTCATACGGCACGGATGATTTCTAAATATCGTCCTAAGGCACCGATTATCGCTGTTACATCTAACGATCATGTTTCAAGAAGACTTGCATTGGTCTGGGGGGTTTACCCGCAGATTGGACCAAAAGCGACGACGACGGATGAAATGCTCCAAACGGCAATCGATGAAAGTCTGCATTCCGGATTAGTGTCCCATGGAGACCTAGTCGTCATTACAGCTGGTGTGCCTGTAGGTGAAACAGGTACAACTAACTTAATGAAAATTCATATGCTAGGAGAAGTTCTTTTGAAGGCACAAGGAATCGGCAGGAAATCTGCGAAAGGTGAAGTGGTTATAGCTAGGAATGCCAAGGAAGCTTTGGAAAAAGTAACTGAAGGATCAGTACTGGTTACAATTGGTTCTGATCGGGATATGATGCCGGCAATTCAAAAGTGTGCTGCATTGATTACTGAAGAAGGCGGTTTGACAAGCCATGCAGCTGTTGTGGGAGTCACTTTGGGCATTCCAGTTATCGTTGGAGCAGAAAATGCGACCAAAATCTTTAAGGATAAACAAAGAATTACAGTCGATGCTAGTCGCGGAGTCATTTATGATGGACATGCTAACGTTTTATAGAACGAAATTTTGGATGATTTCGATCCAATGAGGTAAGATGAGTGTACCGCACCATACGTGGGCTGTGCAGGAGGAATGTAGATGAAATATTTTTTATTGTTTATCATTGCGATGCCGGTCATTGAGATAAGTGTCCTATTGTTGTCAGGCAATGTGATTGGTTTTTGGCCAACGCTGTTTCTGATTGTAGCCACCGGTTTAATCGGTGCCTATTTGGCCAAGCGGCAAGGAATGGAAACATGGAAAAAGGCGCAGGAACAGATTCGATACGGAATGATGCCAGGAAATGAAATCATTAATGGAATCTGTATCTTTATTGGAGCTGCTTTGTTGCTGTTACCGGGACTTATCTCGGATATCATAGGGTTAATCCTAGTATTTCCGCCAACCCGGAATCTCCTCAAACCGATCGTTATCCGGTTTATTATGAACAGGATGAATAAAGGAAAAGTAACAATTATTCGCCATAAATAGTAAGAGGCTGTCTAAAAGCTAAACTTTTTAGACAGCCTCTTTTGGTCTGGAGAAATGAATTTATCATTAGCATCCTCGGTTTTTCCAAGGATGCTTTTTGTTTTTCCTGAAAAGTCTCTTTCATTGTTTAAGTTTTTAATTATAGGAGCCAATCTTGAGAGTATTTTTATAGTTGAGATTTCACCTGTTTCACTGATCACGAAATGATTTTCGGAAGCAAAACTTGTATTAAATAACAGAATATTTTAATTACTTTCTTAGAGAAACGTTGTTATACCAGGCTTTCCCAAGTTAAATATTCTCTTTTTTGATCTTTTTTAGAAAAAACTGGTGACAAATTTACGCAGTGTGTTATATAATACAAACAAGAAGTAAAACAACTGTATTATAACATAAAAGAGCTTGGAAGGATGTGGAGAAGCAACATGATTACTGAAGCAAAAGGCTTACAAATTACAGGTACTGTTAAGCCCGGATATGAACAAATACTTACAACTGAAGCTCTTCAATTTATCGAAAGAATTGAACGGCATTTCGGTGAAAAAAGAAAAGAACTTTTGGAACATCGTAAAATCGTTCAAGAGGACCTAAATCAAGGCAAGCTGCCTAATTTTCTTGAAGAAACGAAGCATATTCGTGAAAGTGATTGGACAATTGCGCCCCTCCCGAATGACTTGCAAGACCGCAGGGTTGAAATCACTGGACCGGTTGACCGTAAGATGATCATTAATGCTATGAACTCAGGTGCCAATGTTTTTATGGCTGATTTTGAAGATGCCAATTCACCCACTTGGGAAAATTGTATAGATGGTCAACTAAATCTACGCGATGCAATTCGCGGTACCATTTCATTTGAAAATCCAAATGGAAAAGTATACGAATTAAATGAAAAAACAGCTGTTTTAAAAGTAAGGCCTCGCGGCTGGCACTTAGAAGAAAAGCATGTTCTTTTAAATGGACAGCCAATATCAGCTAGCCTTTTCGACTTTGGACTATACTTTTTTCACAACGCAAAAGCATTAATCGAAAAAGAAAGCGGTCCATACTTCTACTTACCGAAGATGGAAAGCCATCTCGAAGCTAGATTATGGAATGATGTCTTCGTTTATGCACAAAACGATTTAAGAGTCCCGCAAGGAACTATAAAAGCAACTGTCTTGATTGAAACGATTCTTGCAGCATTCGAAATGGATGAAATTCTGTACGAGTTGAAAGAACATTCTGCAGGCCTGAACTGTGGCCGCTGGGATTATATCTTCAGCTTCTTGAAAAAATTCCGTCACTCGGATGATGTTATCTTCCCTGATAGATTACAGGTTACGATGACTGTCCCGAACATGAGAGCGTATTCCTTACTAGCAATCAAAACATGCCACACTCGTAATGCTCCGGCAATAGGCGGTATGGCTGCACAAATTCCAGTCAAAAATGACCCGGTCAAAAATGACGAGGCGTTTGCTAAGGTACGCGCTGATAAAGAACGCGAAGCGAGAGACGGTCATGATGGGACATGGGTTGCCCACCCAGGCATGGTAAGTACAGCAAAAGAGGTGTTTGACCTCCTTGTTCCAAAACCGAATCAAATCTATCGGAAGCGTGAAGATGTTCAAGTATCAGCAGAAGAATTGCTAGAAGTACCAGAAGGAACGATAACGGAAGCTGGATTACGGACGAACATTAACGTAGGCATCCAGTATATTGCATCCTGGCTAAGTGGTAGAGGCGCAGCTCCTATTCATAACTTAATGGAAGATGCGGCAACAGCTGAAATCTCACGTGCTCAAGTTTGGCAGTGGATCCGTCATCCAAAAGGGATTCTAGAAGATGGTAGAAAAATTACCGAAGAATTATTCCATCAGATTAAAGAAGAAGAATTAGCAGTCATTAAATCAGAAGTAGGAGAAGAAGCTTTCAAATCAGGGAAATTTGAAGAGTCTACTAAACTATTTGAAGAATTGATTGCAGCAGATGACTTTGCGGATTTCTTAACAAATCCGGCATACGAACAATTATCTTAATATTTAGTTAATTAATATATTTTAATATAAATTAGGAGGAAATTATAATGACTAATGAAAGAGCGCAAAAACTACAACAAAGCTGGGAAAATGACGCACGCTGGACTGGAATTAAACGGCCTTATACCGCTGAAGAAGTTATCAAATTAAGAGGTTCTATCGATATCGAGCAAACATTAGCTCGCCGTGGTTCTGAAAAACTATGGACCCTTTTAAATACAGAGGATTTCATTAACGCACTAGGAGCATTAACTGGTAACCAAGCAATGCAACAAGTAAAAGCTGGTTTAAAAGCAATCTACTTAAGCGGATGGCAAGTAGCTGCTGATGCTAATATCGCTGGACAAATGTACCCTGACCAAAGCTTATACCCTGCTAACTCTGTACCACAGGTTGTTAAACGCATTAATCAAACACTGCAACGTGCTGACCAAATCAGCTTTGCGGAAGGAAAAGATGATATTGATTGGTTTGCTCCAATCGTAGCGGATGCTGAAGCAGGCTTCGGGGGTGCTCTTAATGTATTCGAACTAATGAAAGGTATGATTGAAGCTGGAGCTGCAGGCGTTCACTTTGAAGACCAACTTTCTTCCGAGAAAAAATGTGGTCATTTAGGCGGTAAGGTTCTTCTTCCAACGCAAACGGCAGTACGTAATTTAGTATCCGCCCGTTTAGCAGCAGACGTAATGGGAACACCAACTATCTTGATTGCTCGTACAGATGCAGATGCTGCAGACTTGATCACGGATGATATCGATCCGGTTGATGCACCTTTCATCACAGGTGAGCGAACTCTAGAAGGGTTCTACCGTACAAACGCAGGTCTTGACCAAGCGATTGCACGTGGTCTAGCATATGCACCATATGCTGATCTTATCTGGTGCGAGACTTCTGAACCAAACCTAGCAGATGCTCGCCGATTTGCTGAAGCGATTCATGCAGAGTTCCCTGGTAAACTACTTGCTTACAACTGCTCACCATCATTTAACTGGAAAGCAAAATTAAGTGATGAAGAAATTGCTAACTACCAGGTTGAATTGGGGAAATTGGGTTATAAATTCCAATTCGTAACTCTTGCTGGTTTCCACTCATTGAATCACAGTATGTTCAACCTCGCTCTTGGTTATAAAGACCGTGGAATGGCTGCATACTCAGAACTTCAACAAGCAGAATTCGCTAGTGAAATTGACGGCTATACTGCAACTCGTCACCAACGTGAAGTCGGAACTGGTTACTTTGATGAAGTAGCACAAGTTGTTTCTGGTGGAACATCATCTACAACAGCACTTGCTGGCTCTACTGAAGCAGAACAATTTGAGACTTCAAAATAATAGATAGACTATAAAAAGAATCCGCCTCGAGTTTGAGGCGGATTCTTTTTATAGGAACGAGAGAATTCTGAAAAAAGTTAGCTCTAGAGCTTTAGGTGGTTTTTTTTGTATCCGCCCCGATAATAAATGCCCAAATGGCCTTAAAGACATGAGCGCGCTGAAGTGTATTAAATATGACAAGGACCACAGGGCCTGCAATCAATCCTAGAAAACCGATTAATTTGAAACCGATGAATAAGGCAACGAGAGTAGCAAGTGGATCCAATCCGATACTAGAAGAAAGAACTTTGGGCTCAATTAATTGACGCTGGACAACTACGATAATGTAGAGCACTGACAAACCAATTGCAAGGCTAGTATTCCCTGTAATGAATTCAAAAATAATCCATGGAATAAATATGGTCCCGGTACCCAAATAGGGAATGATATCAACCAAGCCGCAAATTAAGGCAATTGTAATTGAATAGTTCACTCCTAAAATGAGTAAACCAATCAGAATCGTAACCGTTGTCAATGAAACAAGTGTGAATTGTGCCCGGATAAACCCGAATAAAGCTCGTTTTAAATCCCGGAATAAACGCTTTGCACCTGCAAAAATCTTGTCAGGTAAAAACTTTCCCGTTATACGGCCGAAGTGATCCCAATCTTTGCTAATGAAGAAAGTGCCCAGCAGGGTAAAGAGGAGTGCTGTTGCTGTAGTTGGAAACCAGCCGATTATTGTGGGAATATTTTTTAAGAACGCTTGGATAAAACTACTGACGCCGGTAGTGATGGATTCGCCAATATTCTGGATATTCTTGAGTACGGTGTCTTGCTGTTCGATATCTAAATTATTGAACATAGCGGCTGTTTGATTATATAAAGGGATGATAGTGGTCGCGATGTATGTTTCGATATAATCTACTATAGTTTCAATATGTTCAGGTATGACACCAGCAAGGTAATTGGTACCTGAAATAATTTCGGTAACTAACAGGGTAATGAGTCCTGCAAATAAAAGAAAAATGAGTAAAAGGGAAACGAACACAGCCAATCCCCTTGGTAACCGGCCTTTCTTTTCAAAAAAAGTAACCAAAGGGTTCATCAAGAACGCAATAATCATGGCAATTATGAATGGATATGTATATTTAGATAAATAGAACAAGGCAATACCACCTAAAATTATGCCTCCGATGACCAGTAAAAAACGAATGAAACGATAAATATAAACAGGATTCAAGACATACCCTCCTTCTAACATAAACTTTGTATTATAATTGTAACGACGTTGGAAAAGAAAGGAAAGATTCTTTCGTCTTTCTGCTTGTTTTTTTTCCGTTTTTGTATCGTTTTCTAAATCAATCTCCTATTGAGAAAGAGTGGAGGTTGTTATGTTAAAATAACAAAAAGAAAGAAGGTGAAGGGAGAATGATAAACGGTCCTGTCGTATTTTTAATTTTACTTGCAGCTATCGGCTGGGTTGGAAAAAACACATCACTGATTGCGGCTGCGGGTTTTCTTTTAATCATGAAACTCATCGGCCTTGATGCGAAAGTGTTTCCATATTTAGAAGCGAAAGGGATCAACTTAGGAGTCACGATCATTACGATTTCAGTGCTAATCCCGATTGCAAATGGAGCGATTGGTTTCAAGGAACTCGGAGATGCGATTAAGTCACCTTATGCATGGATTGCGCTCGCATCAGGAATAGCAGTTGCCCTTATTGCGAAAAATGGAATTACCCTCCTTTCACATGATCCGCATATTACTACGGCTCTTGTTTTTGGGACGATTCTTGCGGTCGCATTATTCAAAGGTGTGGCTGTTGGCCCGTTAATTGGGGCAGGAATTGCTTATCTATGCATGCAAATCTTCGATTTCTTCAAATAAAAAAAATGGTAAATAATAGAATGGTTTGAGAGGGTGGGAATAAAAAAATTCTATTTAATGTTTCATTTATTCTGCTTAGTATCAAATTTTCAAAAAAACGATAATCATTTCTCTAAAAAATGCAAGGGAATATGTAGCTAATTTTTCTAATAAAATAATAATTTTTTCACATTTTAGGTGCTTTTCATTCCCAAAAAAGTGTTTATTGTTTATAATAATCATGTAACTGCTCTGATTTATTAAAAATAGGATTCAGAATATCATTGATATTTTGAGGAATCTTAAAAAAAGATGTAGTTATTGAGCAGCGCTCACGAGGAATAGCTACAAGCATTAATTTTTAGAATTTCGTATAAAAGATTATCGTGCATATTACTATGTTGTGGTCATATTCTGTGAACGCTTTCAATAGTAAGGTGTATGTCTTCTGCTAAAAAATAGATGGTTGGAGTTAAAGCTAATTTCTTGGAAGCGCTATATTTATACGCTATAAGCAAGGGCATAGGGGAATATTTAGGAAAAGGAGAGATTTAGTATGACAGCAACAAAAGGTCTTGAAGGTGTGGTAGCAACAACTTCATCAGTAAGCTCTATTATCGATGATACATTAACGTATGTAGGTTATGATATCGATGATTTGGCTGTAAATGCAACATTCGAGGAAGTAATCTATCTTTTATGGCATGGAGCACTTCCAAACAAAAGCCAATTAGAAGAATTAACTAAACAACTTGCTGAAAATGCTGAAATTCCAGCGGAAGTAGTTAATCATTTCAAAACATACCCAATTGATAAAGTACATCCAATGGGAGCTCTTCGCACAGCAGTTTCTCTTCTTGGTCTATATGATGAAGAAGCAGATGTAATGAGTGAAGAAGCAAACTACCTTAAAGCAATTCGCATCCAAGCAAAAATCCCTACATTGGTAACAACTTTCGCTCGTATCCGTCAAGGAAAAGAAGCGGTTGCACCACGTACTGATCTAAGCTTTGCTGCTAACTTCTTATATATGTTAAGCGGTAATGAACCAACGGCAATCGAAGAAGAAGCATTCAATAAAGCATTAGTTCTACATGCTGACCATGAATTAAACGCTTCTACATTCACTGCACGTGTATGTGTAGCTACATTATCTGATATCTATTCTGGCGTGACTTCTGCTATCGGCGCATTAAAAGGCCCTCTTCACGGCGGAGCTAACGAACAAGTTATGAAAATGCTTACAGAAATTGGTTCTGTAGAAAACGTTGAGCCTTATATCAACGAAAAATTAGCTAATAAAGAAAAAATCATGGGCTTTGGCCACCGTGTATACCGTAAAGGTGATCCACGTGCTAAACACCTTAAAGAAATGTCCCAAAAATTGACTGAACTTACTGGTCAACCACAATACTACGATATGTCCATCAAAATTCATGAAATTGTAACGGGTCAAAAAAATCTTCCACCAAACGTTGATTTCTATTCTGCTTCTGTATACCACAGTTTAGGCATCGAGCATGACCTATTTACACCAATCTTTGCAGTAAGCCGTGCTTCAGGCTGGATTGCTCATATCCTAGAGCAATATTCAAACAACCGTCTGATCCGTCCACGTGCAGAGTATGTTGGACCAGGTATGCAAAAATACGTACCGATTGAAAACAGATAATTTTTGAATAAATAAAAGTTTTTTCAAAAATTTATTTTTTATTTCAACGATTTTGTAGTAAATTAATAGATGTGAGTAAAAAGGGTTAGTGGTTCTGCTTAAATAAAGCGGCCAGCTAACCTTTGAATTTGAATCGGAGGTAAAGAGACATGACACAAAGCCAAAAAATCACAGTTACTAACGGTGCTCTTAACGTGCCAAACAACCCAATCGTTCCTTTTATTGAGGGAGACGGAATCGGTCCTGATATCTGGGCAGCAGCTTCACGCGTTTTAGACGCAGCAGTTGAAAAAGCTTACAATGGCGAAAAGAAAATCGAATGGAAAGAAGTTTTAGCTGGACAAAAAGCATTTGACCAAACAGGCGAATGGCTTCCACAAGAAACTCTTGATGTCATTAATGAATATCTAATCGCTATTAAAGGACCTCTTACAACTCCAATCGGTGGCGGAATCCGCTCATTGAACGTTGCATTGCGTCAAGTATTAGACTTATTCGTATGTCTACGTCCAGTACGTTACTTTGATGGTGTTCCTTCACCAGTTAAACGTCCTGAAGACACTGACATGGTTATCTTCCGTGAAAACACTGAAGACATCTATGCTGGTATCGAATATGCAAAAGGTTCTGACGAAGCGAAAAAATTAATCGAATTCCTACAAAATGAATTCGGTGTTAAAAATATTCGTTTCCCTGAAACTTCTGGTATTGGTATTAAACCAATTTCTGAAGAAGGAACGAAACGTCTTGTTCGCTCTGCACTTAACTATGCGATCAAAGAAGGCCGTAAATCATTAACTCTTGTTCATAAAGGTAACATCATGAAATTTACAGAAGGCGCATTCAAAACTTGGGGTTATGAAGTTGCAGAACAAGAATTCGCTGAGAAAGTGTTCACTTGGAACCAATATGATCAAATTAAAGAAGCTGAAGGCACTGAAGCTGCTAACAAAGCACAATCTGCTGCTGAAGCTGAAGGCAAAATCATCGTTAAAGATTCTATTGCTGATATCTTCTTACAACAAATCCTAACTCGTCCTAAAGAGTTTGATGTTGTTGCAACAATGAACTTAAACGGAGATTACATTTCTGATGCACTTGCTGCACAAGTTGGCGGAATTGGTATTGCTCCAGGAGCAAACATCAACTACGAATCTGGACATGCTATCTTCGAAGCAACTCATGGAACAGCTCCTAAATATGCTGGTCTTGATAAAGTTAACCCATCTTCAGTACTTCTTTCAGGCGTTCTTTTACTTGAACACCTTGGATGGAACGAAGCTGCAGACAGCATCACAAAATCAGTGGAACAAACAATTGCTTCTAAAGTCGTTACATATGACTTTGCCCGCCTAATGGAAGGTGCAACAGAAGTTAAATGTTCTGAGTTCGCTGACGAACTTATCAAAAACCTTAAATAATTTTTACTTATGATGCTTTCTGGAAAAGAGCCGATACGGTCTTCTTTTTCAGAGGGCTTTATATATATGTGTGGATAAAGACGTTAAAAGTTTCCAAAAATATTTGCATATTTTAAGGAGGAAAATAATATGTCTAAACGCAAAAAAATTACAGTAGTTGGTGCAGGTTTCACTGGTGCTACAGCAGCATTTCTAGCAGCTCAAAAAGAACTTGGTGATATCGTTTTAGTTGATATTCCACAAGCTGAAAACCCAACAAAAGGTAAAGCACTAGATATGGCGGAGGCAGCTCCAGTTCAAGGTTTTGACGCTAACATCATCGGTACTTCTAACTATGCAGATACAGCTGATTCTGACGTAGTCATCATCACTGCTGGTATCGCACGTAAACCTGGTATGAGCCGTGACGACTTAGTTCAAACTAACCAAAAAGTTATGAAATCTGTAACTAAAGAAGTGGTTAAACATTCTCCAAATACAACAATCATCGTTTTAACTAACCCAGTAGATGCAATGACCTACACTGTATACAAAGAATCAGGTTTCCCTAAAGAACGTGTAATTGGACAATCTGGTGTTCTTGATACAGCTCGTTTCCGTACTTTCGTAGCTCAAGAATTAAACCTGTCTGTTAAAGATGTAACTGGTTTCGTTCTTGGTGGACACGGTGACGATATGGTTCCTCTAGTACGTTACTCATACGCTGGCGGAATTCCTTTGGAAACATTGATTCCTCAAGATCGTTTAGAAGCAATCGTTGCCCGTACACGTACTGGTGGCGGAGAAATCGTTAACCTTCTTGGAAATGGAAGTGCGTATTATGCACCCGCTGCCTCTCTAGTAGAAATGGCTGAAGCTATCCTTAAAGACCAACGTCGCGTTCTACCTTCTATCGCTTACCTTGAAGGCGAATACGGATTCGAAGGAATCTACCTTGGCGTGCCAACTGTACTAGGTGCAAATGGTATCGAACAAATCATCGAACTTGAATTGACTGAAGACGAAAAAGCAGCACTTTCTAAATCAGTTGAATCAGTTAAAGCAGTAATGCAAGTTTTACAATAAGAGACATTCAAAAATAAGACTGCCTGGAAGAATGGAAGGGAAGGCTAAGGCCTGATCCCTCCATCCAACCGGGCAGTTTTTTTCTGGCCGATTCTAAGCGGGACTTAAATAATCCATGTTTAATAACCATAATTGGGACGATGACCCCTGCTAATAGTAAGATTACTTTTCAGTGATGTTTTTTTTATGTGTAAATTTCATATAATATTCTTTATAATAGAGTTGGATGAGTAGACTGAAAAAAGTCTCAGGGGTAATACATAATTCAGGAGGATCTAATGTCAAAGAAAATTCTCGTAGTGGATGATGAACAATCAATAGTTACCTTACTTCAGTATAATTTAGAACAAGCAGGCTATTCGGTAGTCACGGCTCTAGATGGGGAACAAGGGCTGCAGGCTGCTGTGGATATACGCCCGGATTTAGTCGTATTGGATCTGATGTTGCCTAAAATGGATGGGCTTGAAGTGTGTAAACAGCTTCGTCAGCAAAAAATCAATATACCAATCTTGATGCTGACAGCTAAGGACGATGAATTTGACAAAGTGCTTGGTCTTGAACTAGGGGCGGATGATTACTTAACCAAACCTTTTAGTCCACGTGAGGTGGTTGCCCGAATTAAGGCAATACTAAGAAGATCCCAGCTTCAATCGAATGGCAGTGAAACAAGTCTTGATCAGGAAGATGGATTCCTAAAATTAGGCGGTCTGAAAGTCTATCCGGAACGTTACGAAGCATTCTTTGATGAACAACAATTAGAATTAACTCCAAAGGAATTTGAATTACTTTTATACCTTGCAAAGAATAAAGGAAGAGTATTAACAAGAGATCAGCTCTTAAGTGCGGTTTGGAATTATGATTTTGCGGGAGATTCGCGAATCGTTGATGTCCATATTAGCCATCTTCGTGAAAAAATAGAGAAGGATACAAGAAAACCTATTTATATCAAAACGATCAGAGGCTTAGGTTATAAGCTTGAGGAGCCAAAAAAGAATGACCACCTATCGTAAAAAGCTTCTTTATACCCTCATCATGTTGGTGATGGTCGTCATGATGGCCGTTGGCTTTTTATTGGGACATTTGTTCAAAAGTTATTATATTAAAACATTTAATGAGCGTATACAGAACGAAACATTTTTCATTTCTACATATATTCAAGAGCATGGGGGGATCACAGCCTTTTTGGAAGAAGGGAAAACAGCAAAATTAACACCCCTGTTAGATTCCAATTTAACCATCCTCTCAGCGAGTGGAGAGATTTTATACGATTCAACATCTTCAAATGAGCTACATAAAAACCATGCCAATGTCCTTCGAAAAATCATCTTGGAAAAAGGGATTAAGCAAGAAGAAGGATATGAAGTTGTCGAGGGAGAATCGGATCTCCATTATTATTGGAAAACGGTTGAAAAGGATGGAGAAATTGAAGGATTTGTTGTTCATAGCAACGAAATAGAGGCCATCCACCAAGTTAATAAGCAAATGTGGCAAATATTGATCATTTGTTTAGGGGTAGCCTTGATCATTATCCTCATGCTTGCGAGTAAAATCACTACTTATTATACCCGGCCGATTGAGGAAGCGACGATGGCAGCCATTGAATTGGCAAAGGGGAATTATAGAACTCGGACATTCGATCAGCATTCTGATGAAACAGGGATGCTGACGACTTCGCTTAACATATTAGCGAGGAATTTACAGGAAACAGAAACCGCGAGGGAAATGAATCAGGATCGTTTGGAAACACTGGTTGAAAATATCGGTAGTGGAGTTCTATTAATCGACAGTAAAGGCTATACGACCTTAATAAACCGGGAATTCAAAAAAAGCTTCGGTGTAAACTCGGCTACGTTTTTGTTTCAAGTATTTTACTCAGTCATTAAAGATCAAGAAGTCATTTCAATAATAGAAGAAATTTTCCGGACGGAAAAGACAATAAAACGCCAAGTGAAAATACCGCTTGCCCTTGAACGTAAGCATTTTGAGATATACGGAGCTCCGATTATCGGTACTCATGACGAATGGAAGGGGATTCTCCTTATTTTCCATGATATTACCGAATTGAAAAGGCTCGAGCAAATGCGGAAAGATTTTGTGGCCAATGTATCCCATGAATTGAGGACGCCGATTACTTCTATAAAGGGCTTTTCAGAAACGTTGCTCGATGGGGCTTTAAAAGACGAAAAAACATTGAAGCACTTCTTAAGCATTATCTTAAAAGAAAGTGATCGGCTGCAAGAACTCATTCAAGAACTTCTTAATTTATCAAAAATGGAGCAACAGGAATTTGTTTTAAAAGCAGGCGTCGTGGATATTACAAATGTGCTTGGTGAAATACAAGAGATGCTTATTGGTAAATTGAAGGAAAAAGAAGTCACTCTTGAGATAATAGCTTCTTCGGAGTCGGTTTTTGTTGAAGGGGAATCAGACAGGATCAAACAGGTTTTCATTAATTTGATTACTAACGCGTTGACATATACACCAAATGGAGGGTGGGTCACCGTGAACGTCACTGAAAATGAACAAACGGTGGATATTGTAGTCCAAGATAGCGGTATTGGTATTGAAGAAAAAGAACTTCCAAGAATCTTTGAACGGTTTTATCGCATTGATAAGGCAAGGAGTCGTGATTCAGGGGGAACAGGCATCGGACTCGCTATCGTCAAGCATATTATAGAAGTCCATAAAGGTAAAATCAAAGTAGAAAGTACACCGGGATCGGGTACGACCTTTACGGTCACGCTAAATAAAAGCTTAAAAGGAAAAGTTTAGGAAGTGGTGAATTTACACGTCCTTTACAATTTCTTTAAACTGACTTCATAATGGCGGGATACAATGGTTGTACAACCCCTCATCCAAGGAGTTAGGCGAAGACAGAGACATTAAGTCTCTGTCTTTTCTTTTTGTTATATACCCCTTTATCTGTCCTCTTTACTATTCTCATAAGGAAAATATTTGATTATTATGAAACTTTAGACCCTTCCTTGCGTAAATAAGATATAACGGCAAATAAGGGGTGATACATATCGTTAGTTTAAAAAGGATATATACAATCACAGGACTAGTATTTCTTATTTTAATTTTTGGTGTAGTTGCGATATCGACCTGGTACACGGTGGATGAATCCGATCAGTCTGTCATTATGACGTTTGGTAAGGTTGAGCAGACGATTACAGAGCCAGGCCTTCACTTTAAGCTGCCTTGGCCGATTCAGTCGGTTGAAAAACTATCGAAAGAAACATTCAGTCTTAAATTTGGATACAAAGAGGAAAATGGAGAGGTAACAGATTATCCGAGAGAGACTAAGATGATTACTGGTGATGAAAATATTGTTCTTGCTGACCTAGTGGTTCAATGGAAAATTACAGACCCTCCAAAATTCCTGTACAATGCAGATGATCCAGAGAAAATTTTATTTGACACGACTTCCGCTGCTTTAAGAAGTATTATCGGAAGCACGAAAATTGATGATGCACTCACTTCCGGAAAAGCACAAATTGAAGCAGATGTCCGGGAACTGCTATCACAGTTAATGGAGAAATACGATGTAGGCATATCAATATCAGCGGTTAAGCTCCAGGATGTGGAGTTACCGAATGAAGAAGTGCGGAAAGCCTTTACGAATGTCACAGATGCTAGAGAAACGGCGAATACGAAAATCAATGAAGCGGATAAATATGAAAACAAACGTATTAATGAAGCTGAAGGGGAAAAAGACGCCATTATCTCACAGGCAAATGGTGATAAAGCCGCTCGTACGGAAGCTGCTCGTGGGGATGTAGCGGTTTTTGAAAAATTATTTAGTGAATATAAAGGAAATAAGGGTATTACAAAAGACCGTCTTATTATTGAAACTCTTGAAGAAGTATTACCAAATGCAGAGATTTATATCATGAATGATGATGGAAATACAATGAAGTACTTACCACTTCGCTCTCTAGAAAAAGATGAAACGAAAAAAACGCCTATTCCTGAAGAAGAAACGAAAAATGAATCTGTACCTGAAGAAAAAGCGACAGGGGAAGGAGGCACCAAACAATGAGCGGAAAAGTAATTGATTTTAATGAGATGAAGAAAGGTAATTTTCACTGGGGAGGCTATGTTAAAATAGGGATTTTCCTCATAATATTTATCGCGTTGCTGCTGATTATCTTTACCAATGTGTATATCGTCAAGGAGGGTGAATATAAAGTCGTCCGCCAATTCGGTGAAGTGGTTAGAATCGATAAAACCCCGGGATTAAAGGCGAAGGTACCATTCATTCAAAGCGTGGTAACCCTGCCAAAATATCAAATGAGTTCTGATGTTTCGGAGGCTGAAATCAATACAAAAGATAAAAAGCGGATGTTGATTGATAACTATGCTGTCTGGAGGATAGAGGACCCGAAAAAATTGATTACCAATGCAAGAACACTCGAGAATGCGGAAACGAGAATGGAAGAGTTCATCTATTCGGCGGTACGTTCAGAGTTGGGCCAGTTGAATTATGATGAAATTATTAATGATGAGAAGTCATCGAGGGGAAGCTTGAACGACCGCATTACGGAGAAAGTTAACGAACTGCTACAAAAGGACAGTTACGGGATCAGCCTAACTGATGTTCGGATAAAACGGACGGATCTGCCTGCGGAAAACGAAGAATCCGTCTTTAAAAGGATGATTTCCGAGCGAGAATCGAAAGCACAAGAGTACCTGTCCAAGGGAGATGCGAAGAAAAACCGAATTATTGCGGATACAGATCGAAAAGTAAAAGAATTGCTTTCGACTGCAGAGGCAGATGCAGAAGTGATTCGGGCTGAGGGAGAAGGGGAAGCAGCGAAAATTTATAATAAGTCGTTTTCCAAAGATCCTGATTTCTATAAACTATACAGGACACTTGAATCTTATAAAAAAACGATTGGAGATCAAACGGTCATCATTCTGCCATCAGATTCACCCTATGCTAGCTTGTTAATGGGAAACACAAAATAGCTTAGTCGCCGTCATTTTTCTTTCCACTTCTACTCATGGTAGAATAGAGGAAGAAAATGAACGGCTTTTTGCGTTTATAAATAGAAGCTACATAACCCTGTATGACTGGAGGAAGACGAATTTGAATAAAAAGTTAGTTCTCATAGATGGAAATAGTATTGCTTACCGCGCATTTTTTGCGCTTCCGCTTTTGAATAATGATAAAGGGGTACATACGAATTCTGTGTACGGATTTACCATGATGCTTAATCGTATTCTTGAAGAAGAAAAGCCAACGCATATTCTTGTGGCCTTTGATGCCGGTAAAACGACATTCAGACATGAGACATATAAAGAATACAAGGGTGGACGCCAGAAAACGCCACCTGAATTATCTGAGCAATTCCCCTTTATCCGCGAGTTGCTCGACTGTTTCCAAATACAAAGGTATGAATTGGAAAATTACGAAGCTGATGATATTATCGGTACGCTGTCGCTACAGGCGGAAAGAGATGGTTTTGAGGTAAAAGTCATTTCCGGTGATAAAGATTTAACCCAATTATCTTCCCCGAGTACGACGGTTTCCATCACGAAAAAGGGAATCACTGAAATTGAGGAATATACACCAAAGCATATACATGAAAAATACGGCCTTTCACCCCTGCAAATCATTGATTTAAAAGGATTGATGGGTGATGCTTCCGATAATATTCCTGGCATACCGGGTGTCGGTGAAAAAACGGCACTTAAATTATTGCACCAATTTGAAACGGTTGAGAACCTGCTGCGTTCGATTGATGAGGTAAGCGGTCAAAAATTGAAGGAAAAAATTGAAGAGCATAAAGACCTTGCTTTGTTAAGCAAAGAGCTTGCGACGATTACTAGGGAAGCGCCAATTCAAGTTATGGTCAACGAGACCGAGTACAACGGAATGGACCAGGATAGGGTTATTTCATTTTATAAAGAACTGGGTTTTTCGACTCTGCTTGATAAATTGGATGTTTCAGAAAGTGTACCGATTGAACAAGAAAAAATTGAGGTTCACACTTCGGAAATGACAGCAGAGTTGTTTGCTGATGGAAGTTCTTTATATGTTGAAATCTTAGAAGATAATTATCATCATGCAGACATTATTGGAATAGCAGTCAGCAATGAACATGGGCATTTTTACTTCCATGGAGAGACGGCGCTGACTTCAGATGTATTTAAATCTTGGGCAGAAGATGAAACAAAAAAGAAAACGGTTTTTGACGCAAAGCGCACGGTTGTAGCACTGCGCCATCGAGGAGTCGAAATAAAAGGCATTGATTTTGATGTGTTTTTAGCATCATATATTCTAGATCCTGCAGAGTCAGTGGATGAAGTGGCCGAAATCACGAAAACTCAAGGAACCATACGACTTGAAATCGATGATGTTTTTTATGGTAAAGGGGCAAAACGCAAGGTACCTGAAGAAGCTGAATTGAGAGAGCATATCGCCAGAAAAGCGAAGGCAATCTTTTCTTTAAAAGAACCTATGGTTGAAAAGCTGCAGGAGTTTGAGCAATACCATTTGTTAACGGAACTTGAGCTGCCTTTGTCCATTATTTTGGCTAATATGGAGTGGCAGGGTATAAAGGTAGATATTGGACGACTGAAAAACATGGGGCAGGAATTAGCTATTCGATTAAAAACCATCGAAGAGCGAGTTTTTGATTTGGCTGGAGAGGCCTTCAATATCAATTCACCGAAACAACTTGGGGTCATTCTTTTTGAAAAGTTGGAGCTCCCAGTATTGAAGAAAACTAAAACAGGCTATTCTACGTCAGCTGATGTGCTGGAAAAATTGGAGGGCCAGCATAATATTGTGAAAGAAATTTTACTGTACCGTCAGCTTGGTAAGTTGCAATCCACCTATATTGAAGGCTTGCTCAAAGTGGTCAATAGGAAAACAGATAAGGTACACACTCGTTTCAACCAAGCATTGACTCAAACTGGCCGATTAAGCTCGACAGATCCTAACCTGCAAAACATTCCCATCAGACTCGAAGAAGGCCGGAAAATCAGGCAGGCGTTTATCCCTTCTGAAAAGGATTGGATCATTTTTGCTGCTGACTATTCTCAGATCGAGTTACGTGTGCTTGCGCATATCGCTAATGATAGCGGACTCGTAGAAGCCTTTCAGGCTGGGATGGATATCCATACAAAAACAGCTATGGATGTATTCCATGTATCAGCAGAGGAAGTCACCTCGAATATGAGGCGCCAAGCAAAAGCGGTTAACTTCGGGATTGTCTATGGTATAAGTGACTACGGACTTTCACAAAGCCTTGGCATTACTAGAAAAGAAGCGGGAGAGTTCATTGAGAAGTATTTAAGAAGCTTTCCTGGTGTACAGGAATATATGGAAGAGAGCATACATGAAGCCCGTCAAAAAGGATATAGTACGACTTTGCTGCAAAGAAGGCGCTATATTCCTGAGATTACAAGCCGTAATTTCAACATCAGAAGTTTTGCGGAACGGACAGCGATGAACACACCAATCCAAGGCAGTGCAGCAGATATCATCAAGCTTGCCATGATAAATATGAATAAGCGTCTGAAAAAAGAGGGGCTAAAAACGAGAATGCTTCTGCAGGTACATGATGAATTAATTTTTGAAACGCCGCCGGAAGAACTCGAACTCCTTAAGAAAATCGTGCCAGAGGAAATGGAGAATGCTATTGAATTAAACGTGCCTCTTAAAGTGGATTATGCTTACGGGCCAACATGGTTTGATGCCAAATAATAAAAGATAGGTGATTAGTAATGCCAGAACTTCCTGAAGTAGAAACAGTCAGAAGAACGTTAGAACAGCTCGTACTTGGAAAAGAAATTAAGGAAGTGTCCGTCTTCTGGCCTAAGATCATTAAAGCACCTGAACCTGTCGAACAGTTTCAGGATGCTTTAAGAGGGCAGACCATTCAGCGAATAGGTCGTCGGGGCAAGTTTCTCATATTCACACTGGATGATTATGCTATGGTTTCGCATTTAAGGATGGAAGGGAAATACGGAGTGCATCCAAAAGAAGAGCCGTATGATAAGCACACTCATGTCATTTTTACCTTTACGGATGGCAGTGAACTTCGGTACAGGGATGTCCGGAAATTCGGGACGATGCATTTATTTACAAAAGGGGAAGAACTTGAGCAGATGCCACTATTGCATCTAGGTCCTGAACCTCTATCAGAAGAGTTTACAGTCGAGGATCTTAGTGCAAAGCTGGCAAGAACTAATAGGAAGATCAAGCCAGTTCTTCTAGATCAAACTGTTGTCGTTGGAATTGGAAATATATATGTGGACGAGTCTTTATTCCGTTCCGGGATTCATCCAGAGAGAAAAGCTTCTTCACTTACGTTAGATGAAATTAAAAAGCTGCATTCCGATATCATTGCAACATTAGGTGAAGCGGTGGAAAAAGGGGGAAGTACGATTCGTTCGTACATTAACTCTCAAGGGCAAATCGGCATGTTTCAGCAAGAACTTAATGTTTACGGACGCAAAGGAGAGAACTGCAAAACGTGCGGTACACCACTTGAAAAGCTAGTTGTAGCGGGACGCGGCACACATATATGCCCGTTGTGTCAGCCACTTAAGTAGTCAATGTTTTTTCACACACATCGGATGGGCTCCTTCCATATACTAGGGTAGCAACGAGAAGGGAAGGAGTAATAATTCCGATGTGGCTACAAATTATTTTTCTTGCTTTTGCAGTAAGTATTGACGGTTTTGGCGTAGGTTTGACATTTGGTATGCGAAAGATGAAAATTCCCTTAAAGTCAATAGCAGTCATCTCATTTTGTTCGGCACTGAGTCTAGGCATTGCGATGGTCATCGGGCAATTCATCAGTCAGCTTATTTCTGTCGGTGCGGCTGAAAAAACTGGGGGGATCATTCTCATTTTTCTTGGTGCCTGGATGGTATACCAGTATTTTAAGCCTGAAAAGGATTTGAACGACGAGAGATATCATGAAAAAATCATCTTTAACTTTGAAATTAAATCACTTGGATTAGTCATAAATATTTTACAAAAACCACTGAATGCCGATTTTGATAAATCAGGAACAATTACTGGTGTTGAAGCACTTGTTCTCGGGTTTGCACTTTCGCTTGATGCGTTCGGAGCTGGAGTTGGAGCAGCTATGATCGGGATTTCACCGATTATTCTCGCAATATCCATCGCTGTAATGAGTTCAATCTTCATTTGGAGCGGACTTCAAAGTGGGAAATCGCTTTCGAATAATAAAATTGTACAGCATTTGACCTTTCTTCCGGGCGTACTATTGATTTTAATTGGTGTATTTAAGTTATAATAATTGATTTAAAAGGGGGAGCTTATGGGACAAATCATTGGAATCACCGGGGGGATTGCCAGCGGGAAAAGCAGCGTCAGCCTTTATATACAGGAACTCGGTTTTACGATTGTAGATGCAGATGTGGCTTCCCGTGCAGTTGTAGAGCCAGGTGAAGAAGCCTATCATCAAGTAGTAAAAGCTTTTGGTGAAGAAATTTTATTAGCAAATGGCAATATTGATCGGGTGAAATTAGGGTCTATTATATTTCATGATCAAGAAAAGAGATTGCTTTTAAACAGTATCGTGCATCCGGCTGTTAGGAATTGGATGCGTCTAAAAACGGAAAAGGCACTCGCTGCAGGAGAAGAAACGGTATTTATGGATATTCCGCTCCTATTCGAAAGTAAGTTAACATTCATGGTTGAAAAGACTTTATTAGTATATGTAGATGAGCGGATTCAATTGGAACGCTTAATGAACCGGAATGGATTATCAGAAACAGATGCACTGGCAAGAATTCATTCGCAGATGCCGTTAGCTGATAAAAAAGTTTTAGCTGATGCGGTCATTGATAATAATGGGAATCTTGAGGAAACAAAGAAGCAGGTTAAAACCGTACTTTGCAATTGGAATGTCTTATAAATGAGAAAAAGGGAAGAAACCTTAATGGTTTCTTCCTTTTATTTTGAAAAAATAAGAACAATCCGCAATTTTATTAGCACAATTCCACTCAAATATGTTATACTAATTACATGTGAGAGGTAATAAGTATAACATTAATATTTTCAGGAGGGTCCGAACAATGAATTCAAGAATAGCGATTAACGGATTTGGGAGAATTGGAAGAATGGTTTTCCGAAAGGCCATATTAGATGAGAGTTTGGACATTGTTGCCATTAATGCAAGCTATCCTGCTGAAACTTTAGCTCATTTACTAAAATATGATACGATCCATGGTAAATTCGACGGTATAATTGTAGCGGAAGATGATTCACTTGTAGTGAATGGCCGCCGTGTACAACTAATAAATAACCGCGATCCAAAGCAATTGCCTTGGAAAGAGATGAATATAGATATTGTAATCGAAGCTACGGGCAAATTCAATGATCGTTCTAAAGCGGCTCTTCATTTAGATGCAGGGGCAAAAAGAGTGATTTTATCCGCACCGGGTAAAAATGAAGACGTTACCATTGTAATGGGCGTCAATCAGGAAGCGCTAGAAATTGACAAGCATTTTGTTATATCCAATGCATCTTGTACAACTAACTGCCTTGGACCAGTTGCGAAAGTGCTCGATGAAAAATTCGGCATTGACAACGGTTTAATGACAACGATTCATTCTTATACAAATGACCAAAATAATATCGATAACCCGCACAAAGACTTAAGACGTGCCCGTGCTGCTGCAGAAAGTATCATTCCTACGACTACAGGAGCAGCTAAAGCCATCTCTCTTGTGTTACCTCAATTAAAAGGTAAGCTTCACGGTATGGCGATACGTGTACCAACACCTAACGTTTCTTTAGTCGATCTTGTTGTGGACTTAAATCATGATGTAACGATTGATGAAGTGAACCAAGCATTCATTGACGCTTCAGAAAATGAACTTAAAGGGATTATGGAATTCACGACAGAACCTCTTGTTTCGAGTGACTTCAAAACTAATCCACACTCTGCAATAATCGATGGTCTATCAACGATGATGATTGGGAACAGAAAAGTGAAAGTCCTTGCTTGGTATGATAACGAGTGGGGTTACTCAAACCGTGTAGTGGATCTTGTAAAATTAGTAGCTTCAGAGTTGAAAAAAACTTCAGAAGTTCAATTATCTGCTAATTAGGTGATAAACCCGAGTCTGCTGAGTTAGCGGGCTCGGGTTTATTTTTAGCGGATTTCTAATTTTATTCTTGGCGGTTTTTTTAGACCGGGTAAAAATTTTTTTTGCGAAGTGACAAACTGACATGAAATGATTCAGAGGAGGAGGACTCCCTTAGAGAACTCTTACATATTTTGGGTTAAACAATATCTTTCCAAAAATTCAAAAATGGCAGTTGCAAAAAAAATTCAAACAATATATACTATGAATCGTGAACTTCTTCAAAAGAGAGTTTGCATGATGGCTACTTAAAGGGTTAGGACCTCTTTGGACTAACTTTCCCCCGTGGTAGTTGTTAGAAGTTAAGTAATTTTTAATCATGGTAAGGGGGAAGCTTAATATGGAAACAGCTTACACTATGGAAACAATGGGTAGACATGTCATTTCTGAACTTTGGGGTTGTGACTTTGAAAAACTGAACAATATTGATTTGATTGAAAAGATTTTTGTCGATGCTGCCTTGAAATCAGGTGCAGAGGTTCGCGAAGTAGCATTCCACAAGTTTGCTCCACAAGGAGTAAGCGGGGTTGTCATCATTTCTGAATCACATTTAACGATTCACAGTTTTCCAGAACACGGCTATGCAAGCATTGATGTCTATACATGTGGTAATTTGGATCCGAATATTGCGGCTAATTATATTGCTGAAGCTTTGAATGCGCAAACACGTGAAAACATTGAACTTCCACGTGGATTAGGTCCGGTACAAATGAAAAAAGCCAATATAAGTGCCCTATAAAAAACGTATACACAGAGATGCCATGGGTGCATCTCTTTTTTAATGCAATAAATTAGCTAGTCCGCTTTAATCTAAGGATTGTGACTAGTAAAAAGCAGAAATACTCTGATAAGGTTCCTTAAAGTGTCCGACATACAAGTGCCTACTGTTGGAAGTTACACTTTTTACTTGTACTGGTCGTTCCTTTTAATATAAGATTAAGATAGAAGAGTAATTCCTTGGGGAACATTTAGATAGGGGAGTCCTACATAAAATACGGAGCTGATAATGATGAAATGCCCATCATGTCAATATAATGGAACAAGAGTGCTCGATTCCAGGCCAGTCGATGAAAGTAAATCAATTCGACGACGCCGTGAATGTGAGGCATGTGGTTTTCGATTCACGACATTTGAAAAGGTAGAGGAAACGCCGCTGATAGTAGTAAAAAAAGGCGGGACACGGGAAGAGTTCAGTCGTGATAAAATCCTACGTGGCTTAATCAGGGCCTGCGAAAAACGTCCAGTTCCATTAAAGGAATTGGAGCAAATTACCAGTTATGTAGAAAAAGAATTACGCAACCAGGGCATCGCAGAAGTGAAAAGTGACAATGTCGGCGAAATGGTAATGGACAAGCTGGCAGAAGTCGATGAGGTTGCCTATGTGAGATTCGCATCCGTATATCGACAATTTAAAGATATTAATGTCTTTATTGATGAGTTGAAAGATTTAATAAATAAAGAAAGAAAGTAGAGCTGAAGATTTACTTTGGCTCTTTTTTCACTACATCTTTTGAAAGGTTTGAATGGAGATGTCAATGCATTGGCAAGAATTGCTTCCAGCGGATTCATATTTGGTTTCATCTGCGGGGCTGCTTCATGATTATGATCGGAAAATACTAACCCGCCTATATCAACCTCTTATTGGACCGATCTGTATTAGCCTATACATGACGTTATGGAGTGAGTTAGAGGAAAATCGGCTTTGGTCGGAGGCTTCCTCACATTATCAATTAATGAACACCATTGGCCTTAAATTAGGCGATATCTACGAAGCACGTCTTTTGCTTGAGGGAATTGGTCTGCTGAATGTGTATAAGAAATCGAAGGGTGATGCGAAGGAATTTATTTACGAATTAAATTCGCCACTGTCCCCTCAGCAGTTTTTTACGGATGGGATGCTGAATATATACTTATACAAAAAGATTGGCAAAGTACAATTTAACCGGTTAAAGAGATTCTTTTGCGATGATCACATTTTAACGGATCAGTATGAAAGTGCGACAAAATCTTTTGCAGAGGTGTTTTCATCAGATCATTTGGACTCCTTATATGTAACGGATGAAGCGAAAAACGAATGGAAACCGATGCCCGAACAGCAATTTATCAATCAAGCGGATGGAGTCGAGCCATCGGGATTTGAGGGCTTATTTGATTTTGATCTTTTGTTAGCCGGAATGAAATCCTCAATCGTGCCGAAAAAGGCCTTTACTCCGAAAATTAAAAGTACGATTGCCAAACTTGCCTTTTTATATGGCATTGATCCGCTTGAAATGCAAAAACTAGTTATGGATGCCGTTTCATTGGATGATGAGATCGATGAGGAAATATTAAGAAAGGCGGCAAGGGACTGGTACCAAATCGAACGACAGGCCGATATGCCTTCCCTTGTCAATCGCGTGCAGCCGATACGTGAACGAACACAAAAAGATGAACCGAAAACGCAGGAACAAGAGCTAATCCGTCATTTGGAGACTATTTCCCCGCGCGAGCGGCTGATGCAGTTATCAGGCGGTGCGGAGCCGTCCAGCGGTGATTTGAAAGTGGTAGAAGGCGTGATGATAAACCAAAAGCTAAATCCGGGGGTCGTCAATGTCTTAATTGAATATGTTATGCTCAAAACGGATATGAAATTCACAAAGGGCTATGTGGAAAAACTGGCGGGCCATTGGGCACGTCTGAAGGTGTCTACTGTCATCGAAGCGATGGAACTAGCTAAAAATGAGCACCGGAAATATCAGGATTGGGCTCAGGGAAGCAGAAACGTTGCAAAAGGCGGCCGGAAAAAGACGATTCGGGAAGAAGTGGTTCCGGAATGGCTTGAGAAAAAAGAAGAAACACAGCAGGAACAGAAAGTGGATCAGCCCGAATTGAATGAACAGAAACGCGAGCTTCAGGAGAAATGGAAGCAGTGGAAAGCTGGAGGTGAAATGAACGATGGAAAAGATTAATAGTTCCCTTAATAAATTGGCTAATACAGACCAATTTCAGCAGCGCTATGAAAAGTTAAAACAGGAAATTTTTGAAGACGAACAGGTGAGGCAATTTTTGAATGCCAATAGTTCGACTGTCACGAAGGAAATGATCGATAAAAACTTAGGGAAGCTTTATGAATTTACTTCTCAAAGCAATAAGTGTGATAAATGTCCAAGTTTGGATGGTTGTATCAATATGATGCATGGCTATTATCCCAAACTGGTTGTTCAAGGAAAGGCCCTTAATTTGAATTATGAAATCTGTCCGCGGAAATTGGCAGAGGATGAAAAGCGAAAACGCGAAAAATTGATTCGCAGTCTATATGTGCCAAAGGATATTTTAAAGGCGACGATTGAAGACTTTTCACAAAAGGATGATGAAAACAAACGTTTAGGCGTTTTAGGTAAAGCGATGTCGTTCATTATGGAGTATGAGCCAGGTAAAAGACAGAAAGGCTTATATATTTATGGGAAATTCGGCGTTGGCAAGACGTATTTATTAGGAGCAATTGCCAATGAACTCGCTGAAAGGCAGATCTCCTCTCTAATCGTCTATGTACCGGACTACTTAAGAGAACTAAAGGGCTCAATTGGCGATAATACCGTCAATGAGAAAATTGAAATGGTCAAAACGGCGCCTGTTCTTATGCTGGATGATATCGGAGCGGAGTCAATGACAAGCTGGGGACGCGATGAAGTCTTTGGACCAATTTTGCAATTTAGGATGCTGGAAAACCTGCCAACGTTTTTCACTTCGAATTTTGACATGAATGGCCTTGAAAATCACTTAACCTTTTCACAGCGCGGTGAGAAGGAAGAAGTGAAAGCGGCCAGAGTATTGGAAAGAATTCAATATTTAGCAGAACCGGTTAAGCTTGACGGTGTAAATCGGAGAAGATAGTGGAAAGTGGTCTCTTATTAGAGGTCACTTTTTTCTATTACAAGCCTTATCCTACTTCTAAACAAGTCCCTATCCCCATATACATGAAAAAAGAAGCAAGGGGGAAGGGGGGATGTCGTAGTGCAAATTTCGTTTCAAAATGATTCAGAGGCTTTAAAATTACTGAATTTAGTTTCTGTCCATCCGTTAGGGGCAGAATTTCAACCATACATTCGATTTCTTCCACAACAAGGTATGTATGTGGATATGACAGAGTCAGTAGGTGACAAATGGCTAATTCTGCTCAGTGATGTATTTCATTCTTTTTTGTTGGAAGAAAAGATGCTTCCTGTGATTGAACAAATCATTATCGGTAAATTCTTTTATAGAGAACGCGAAGAAATTGAAGCCATTACGGAAATTGCATCATCGATTATTGAAGGAGAAAGAGCTAGGTGTCAGGGGATGTTATTCAGTACGGAAAAACAATTGATTGAGGAAGGGCTTCAAAGCATTTTGGCGGGGAAGGTGTCTTTTTCATTCGATTCTTTTACGACTTTCCGTTTAAAATCTTTTCAGCACACGTTGGAAAAGTATGTGGTCAGGGCGATTGATGAATATAAGTTGGAACAAGACTATCAAAATTTCATTGCTACGCTCCGTGATTGCCTGCATGGGCAGGAGTCGAAATTACCAAAGCTTCATCTCGTCAATCGAGACGGTTTTCAATTCTATGATCAGGAATTCAGCAAGCTTGACCGACCAAAAATCAATAGTATGATTGACAGGCGGCTCCTTGCCAAAAGTTCACTTTTTCTCGATACGGTGATACTTGCCCCGCTGTTATCGATTGCCCCGGAAAACTTGTACATCTATACCGACGACAAGGAAGAAGGTCTGATTCAAACAATGGCGCGGATTTTCGAGGAGCGGGCGACTGTCCTGCCGCTCTCAGCATTTTCGGAGTCGTTTGAATGATCTTTTTGGGTGATAATGAACAAAACAGAAATTTAACCTTGATTTTCACCGTATAACAAATTATAATTTCCTACATACTATTAAAAACAAAAGTTATGATGAGGACACGGGTATTCTAGTCGCCGATTTTCAGAGAGGGGAGCCAACAGGCTGTAAGCTTCCTATTCGCATAGAACACTTACCGCCTTTAAACTTCGACTCGGAAAGCAATTAGATTGCGACTATGAGTTGACGGGAAGCTGCCGTTACCAAGTTACAAGTGTCATTTTGCCGTGAAAAGCAAGGTGAAACGAGGGTGGAACCGCGGGTTAATGATTATGATTATTAAGCTCGTCCCTGTTTTATACAGGGGCGGGCTTTTTGTGTTGTAATTAGATTTGTCGCTCGGATACCATAACTGAAAACAGATTGTTTTAAAAATAAGAAGGAGTGAAACTGAATGTCTGAATTACTAAAAATATCATTTCCTGACGGTGCGGTGAAGGAGTTTGCTAAAGGCACAACTACTGAAGACATTGCTGCATCCATCAGCCCTGGTTTAAGAAAAAAATCCATTGCTGGAAAATTCAATGGTGAATTATATGATTTGAAACGTCCAATTGAAGAAGACGGTACAATTGAAATCGTCACACAAGATGCAGAAGATGCGCTTGAAGTGCTTCGCCACAGTACAGCACATTTGATGGCACAAGCAATCAAACGTCTTTACAAAAACGCTAAATTCGGTGTCGGCCCTGTCATCGAAGGCGGTTTTTACTACGATATTGATCTAGAGGAATCATTAACTCCAGATGATCTTCCGTTGATTGAAAAAGAAATGAAGAAGATCGTTAATGAAAACTTGGAAATTGCTCGCCTCGAAGTAAGTCGTGACGAGGCCATATCCCGTTTCAAAGAAATTGGTGACGAGTATAAATTGGAATTGATCGATGCTATTCCTGCTGATCAGCAAGTAACGATCTATGAGCAAGGTGAATTCTTTGACCTTTGTCGTGGAATCCACGTTCCATCCACTGGGAAAATTAAAGAATTTAAGCTATTAAGCATCGCCGGTGCATACTGGAGAGGCGATAGCAAAAACAAAATGCTTCAACGAATATACGGAACTGCTTTCTATAAGAAAGAAGAACTATCAGAACACCTACGTTTCCTAGAAGAAGCTAAAGAACGTGATCACCGTAAAATCGGAAAAGAATTGAACCTGTTCATGAGCTCACAGAAAGTTGGACAAGGTCTGCCAATGTGGTTACCAAAGGGTGCGACAATTCGCCGCACAATTGAACGATATATCGTTGACAAGGAAGAACGTTTGGGCTATGACCACGTATACACACCTGTAATGGGAAGCGTTGACCTTTATAAAACATCTGGACACTGGGATCATTACCAGGATGATATGTTCCCGGTCATGGAGATGGAAAACGAACAGATGGTCCTGCGTCCGATGAACTGTCCGCATCACATGATGGTATATAAAAACGGCATCCACAGCTACCGCGAGCTACCAATTCGGATTGCTGAGCTTGGCTTGATGCACCGCTATGAAATGTCAGGCGCGCTTTCTGGTCTGCAGCGTGTACGTGGAATGACATTGAATGATGCTCACATTTTCGTCCGTCCAGATCAAATTAAAGAAGAGTTCAAACGTGTTGTGAATTTGATTTTGGAAGTATATAAAGACTTCGATATTAATGATTATTCATTCCGTCTGTCTTACCGCGATCCGCAGGATACAGAGAAGTATTTTGATGATGACGCAATGTGGGAAAAAGCACAAAGCATGCTGAAAAGCGCGATGGACGAACTTGGACTAGATTATTTCGAAGCAGAGGGTGAAGCAGCATTCTACGGTCCGAAACTTGACGTTCAAGTACGTACGGCTTTAGGAAAAGATGAAACTCTTTCAACTGTTCAACTTGATTTCTTGCTACCAGAACGGTTTGATCTTAACTATGTCGGTGAAGACGGTAAGCAGCACCGTCCGGTCGTTATCCATCGCGGAGTTGTCTCCACAATGGAGCGTTTCGTTGCTTACTTAATCGAAGAATACAAGGGGGCATTCCCAACTTGGCTGGCACCTATCCAAGCACAAGTGATTCCGGTCTCACCAGAAGTGCATTTGGATTATGCGAAAGAAGTGCAGGAAAAACTTAAAGCAGAAGGCATCCGTGTTGATTTGGATACACGAGATGAGAAAATTGGTTATAAAATCCGTGAAGCGCAAATGCAGAAAATCCCTTACATGCTGGTTGTTGGTGATAATGAAGCCAAAGAAGGCAGTGTGAACGTACGTAAATACGGTGAACAAAAATCAGAAACAGTCGCTTTTGAAGACTTTGTTTCAGCGATTAAAGCAGAAGTAAGTCGTTAACATCAAAAGAGAGACACATATTGTTGTGTCTCTCTTTTGCATAAGGCATGATTAATAACAACAGCATGTGAAAATATAGACAACAATGAAGAGGAGTGGTCAGCATGAATAAGAAATTTTCCTATCTATTCGGGCCAACATTTCTTGTCGTCATCATCTTATTGTTACTGGATGATTATCGACAATATGCTATTGTCCCGGTCCTGCTGTTTTGGATAGTTCTATTTGGGTGGGATGCTATTGAGAAAAAGAAAAAGGCAAAAGAAAACCCGTAACAAAGACTCTAATTAATAGACCCAAGAAGTAGATTCAGCTAATTCTCAAAAAAAAATTATATGAGGGAGTGGGGAGAAATGGAGATTCGGAAGGCTACAAAGCAAGATGCGGGAAAATTGGCAGCTCTGATCAATCATGTTGAAGATTCCGGGTTCATGTTGTACAATCCGGGGGAAAGAAAAGCAACGGAGAACAAATTGGAGAGACAAATCGAGCAAATTGAAAGTAACCCCCGCTCCATTTTCCTCGTTGCAGCAAGCGGCGACGACTTGATAGGGTATCTCATATTGTTGGGCAATAAACTTAGCAGAACAAAGCATTCTGCCAAAATTGTTATCGGCATCTCCGAACAAGAGAGAGGAAAAGGAGTCGGTACGAAGCTGTTTCAAAAAATGGAGGAGCAAGCACTGGAATATGAAATCCGGCGCCTGGAATTGACCGTTATTGCTAATAACGAACCAGCACTTTCCCTTTATAAAAAGATGGGTTTTGAACTAGAAGGAACGAAGCGGGACTCATTATTTTTCGATAAAAAGTATCATGACGAATACTATTTGTCTAAATTACTTTAAAAAAACGTATTGTCAAATAACAAAATGTCTGATAAGATTAATTCTGTTGTGAAAAACGAATAAATTAGCATTTGACAAGTCATCAGTGTTTATGATATATTTCTAAAGTGAATTGAATACGTGTTTGAGGAAAAGAAGAAGCACCCGCTTCTCACCTGGTTGACGCAAACGATGCAGTTAACAGGTCATGATTTGATTATTTGGATCTTTCTGAATTAGTCTATCAGTGTGGGTGCAGCATGCATCCACACTTTTTATTATGATTATATCCTGTAAGCGAGTTGTGAGCGTGACCGAATTGATTCAAATATTCGTATTCGCCAATATCTTTGGAGGTGGCTAACTATTAGTAAAGACGCGATGGTAAACGAGGGCATCCGAGCCCGTGAAGTTCGTCTTATTGACCAAAACGGAGAACAACTTGGAATTAAAACGAAATTCGAAGCATTGGAAATTGCCGCTCGTGTAAATCTTGATCTAGTTTTAGTTGCTGCAAATGCAAAGCCTCCGGTAGCCCGGATTATGGACTACGGAAAACACCGCTTCGAGCAGCAAAAGAAAGACAAGGAAGCACGTAAAAATCAAAAAGTTATCAGTCTTAAAGAGGTTCGTTTGAGCCCGACGATTGAAGAACATGATTTCAATACTAAGCTTCGCAACGGTATTAAATTCCTTGAAAAAGGCGATAAAGTAAAAGCTTCTATCCGATTCAAAGGACGTGCTATTACACATAAGGAAATTGGTCAACGTGTACTCGTTCGTTTTTCTGAAGCATGTAAAGAAGTGGCTACAATCGAGCAACATCCAAAAATGGACGGACGCAGCATGTTCATTATCTTAGCACCAAAAGCCGAAAAGTAATTGTAAAGTAATTTGTAATGAGGAGGAATACCTTATGCCTAAAATGAAAACTCACCGCGGATCTGCTAAACGTTTCAAAAAGACTGGATCCGGCAAACTTAAGCGTTCTAACGCTTACACAAGCCATTTATTTGCTAACAAATCTACTAAGCAAAAGCGTAAGCTTCGCAAAGCTAGCCTTGTAAGCAAAGGTGACTTCAAACGTATTCGTCATATGTTAGACAATATTAAATAAGTTCGATTTATCGAGTTAAATAGGAGGGAAATAACATGCCACGTGTAAAAGGCGGTACTGTTACTCGCAAACGTCGTAAAAAGGTAATAAAATTAGCTAAAGGTTACTATGGCGCGAAACATATTCTTTTCAAAGTAGCTAACCAACAAGTAATGAAGTCAGGAAACTATGCTTTCCGTGACCGTCGTCAGAAAAAACGTGATTTCCGCAAACTTTGGATTACTCGTATCAACGCTGCAGCTCGCATCAACGGTCTTTCTTATAGCCGTTTAATGCATGGCTTAAAGCTTGCTGGTATCGAAGTAAACCGCAAAATGCTTGCTGATCTTGCTGTTGCTGACGAACAAGCTTTTGCTCAATTAGCAACTGCTGCTAAACAACAATTAGACAAATAAGTCTGACTGATATCAGCCACTCTCTTTTTCAAGAGGGTGGCTTTTTACATAAGGGGGGAGAGAGGAATGCAAGGAGTTTGGATTATTCTTGCCTTTATGTTTATCATTAACATCGTAGGCTTTGTCATAATGGGAGTCGACAAAAAGAGAGCACGTAATGGGAAGTATCGCATCAGTGAAAAGACACTCTGGTTTTGGGCATTCATAGGTGGAGGAACTGGGACCTTTTTTGGAATGAGGCATTTCCATCATAAAACGAGGCATAACTCCTTTAAGTGGGGACTGCCGGTTTTGATGGTCATCCAAATAGGGTTACTTATCAAGATCTTAATTCGATAGTCATATGTAGCTCGTTTAGTGTATATGCTTGTAGAAGCAGCAAAGAGTAGCTGGGGGGAGAACATGAATGATAAACTGACACTTGTGATGAGCTACGTTCAATCCGGCAGCGTGTTTGCGCCATTAATCTTTATTACCTTTCATTTATTACGGCAATTTTTATTCATTCCAGTTATCGTGGTTTGCATGTCTGGCGGCGTTTTGTTCGGTGCAGCATTTGGAACTATCTATTCCATAATCGGTTTGACATTGTCCAGTATGGCCTTTTATTTTGTAATAGGTAAATTTCCGAAAACGAAGGATAAGTTGCTACGTCTTAAAAATAAGCTGTTTGGAAACCGAAAGCTTAATAGCAGGCAAATTGCAGTGCTAAGGCTTATTCCGTTTATACACTTTTATTTATTGTCGCTTTGCTTGTTGGAATCCAATAAAGGGTTAAAAAACTATTTTTATTTATCCTTCATGACTAATATTCCTGTAGCCTTCGTATATACGGTGTTTGGCCATTATATTGCAGACTTTAGCCCGACATTAATCGTCATTATTTTACTATCATTAACCTTATTGCTTTATTTATTAAGAGAAAAGCAGACGGTCGTTCCCTGGAAAGAATTTTTCCGCTCACATGAAAAATAAAAGGCCTTGAGTGCATTTTCCTCAAGGCTCTTAAGTACGCAGTTGTTACACCACTCGATAATATTTTAGTTATCCAAAAATTCCTTTACAGGGCTTTTCCAATCAATCATGGCATCCGGATATTGTTTTTTTATGGATGCTTCAATTTTTAAAAAGTCATTGCGCTTCAAACCTTTCAAATTGGCTATTTTCTTAGGCCAAATGAAGATGGAGATAACCTCGAAGGAGCGTTCCGTCGTTCCTAAATACTTTTCCCCTTCAAACATGACCCCATTGTACGTCAATAAAAAATTCTTGTGTATATTCTTTGTATCATCGAGCAAAAAGAACTTTTTCTGTTCATGTGCCAGCTCTAATTTTCGTTTCGGATTTAATAGGTATTTGATAGCTGTATATATTAAGAAGATGATGAGAGCCAAAAGAAAGAACCGCAAAATTAATACCATGTAGCTACCTCCCTAAACAGAGTGATTCCTTTTCTTTACGTATGGGTTTTTAATAAGTTTCATTTATTTGTTATAATTTAAGGGATTAAGGTAGAAAGTAGTGATAAAAGTGAACATAGCAAAATTGATGGATATGCAGGCGGCCTTAGATAAGCATATAGAAACAAAGCACGATTTGGGTGCAGAAAACTTGGTCGAGCGAAAGACTCTTGCTCTTTTAGTGGAGCTTGGGGAGCTGGCTAACGAAACAAGATGTTTTAAATTCTGGAGTCTTAAAGGCCCTTCGGATAAAGAAACGATTTTGGCTGAATACGTGGATGGCATTCACTTTATTTTGTCACTTGGGATTGAACAGGGTTTTGTACCAAAAGTTCCATCGTCTTTCAAAATGGGTCATGTTGATTTAACAGCGCAATTCACGTTGATATACGGGTACATCAACGAGTTTCGTGTGCAATTATCAGAGCCTGCTTTTCAAAAGGTTTTTGCTGAATATCTACATTTAGGGGAGTTGCTCGGATTTTCCGCTAAGGATGTGGAAGGTGCATACGTCAGCAAAAATGAAGTGAATTACGAACGACAAAAACAAGGTTACTAATTGTTTGTGCAAACGATATTTTGTATAATTATTCTTATAGTGTAAAAAAGAGGGAGGCAATAACGTGGCTCAATTGGATGAAACATTAAGGATGCTGAAAGACTTAACAGATGCTAAAGGCATTGCTGGAAATGAAAGTGAAGTAAGAAAAGTGATGGCTGAATACATAACCCCTTTCGCGGATGAAATATCGACTGATGGCTTGGGAAGTTTGATCGCTATGAAAACTGGTGATGAAAACGGTCCGAAAATTGTCGTTACTGGACATTTGGATGAAGTCGGTTTTATGATTACCCAAATAGATGATAAAGGATTTTTGCGTTTTCAGCCTGTAGGAGGCTGGTGGTCACAGGTCATGCTCGCCCAACGCGTGACAATCGTCACAAATAAAGGCGATGTAACTGGTGTTATCGGTTCAAAACCGCCACATATCTTATCAGCAGAAGCAAGGAAAAAGCCGGTTGAGATTAAAGATATGTTTATTGACATTGGAGCCACAAGCAAGGAAGAAGTTAAGGAATGGGGCGTTAAACCGGGCGATATGGTTGTGCCGTATTTTGAATTCACAGTCATGAATAATGAAAAAATGTTGCTTGCTAAAGCTTGGGACAACCGAATTGGCTGTGCAATCGCTATTGATGTTCTTAAACAGTTGAAAGATAGCGATCATCCGAATGTGGTATATGGAATTGGTGCGGTACAAGAAGAGGTTGGTCTGCGCGGCTCTAAAACCTCAACGTTCAAAATTCAGCCGGATATTGGTTTTGCCGTTGATGTTGGTATAGCTGGTGATACACCAGGTGTAACCGATAAAGAAGCGTTGAGCAAAATGGGTGAAGGTCCACAAATCGTTATTTATGATGCATCTATGGTAGCTCATAAAGGATTGCGGGATTTCGTTACCAACACGGCTGACGAAATGAATATTCCTTATCAATATGAATCGATGCCAGGCGGTGGAACGGATGCAGGTTCCATTCACTTAACGGCAAATGGGGTTCCAGCGTTGGCAATTACGATTGCAACGCGCTACATTCATTCACATGCGGCAATGCTTCATCGTGATGATTATGAAAATGCAGTTAAACTTATTGTCGAAGTGATCAAACGCCTTGACCGTGAAACAGTGGACCGTATTATTTACGAATAACATAGAGAAATGTAGAAAAGGAGAGGCTCCTATAAAAGGGCCTCTCCTTTTTCATTGATAGTTACTTATCCTCGACAATTATATAGACGGCTTTAATTGGACCATGAACGCCAACGACAAGGTCCATTTCGATATCAGCGGAATTGCTCGGTCCGGTTATGAAATTAATGCAGGACGGAACGACTTCACCGTGGTTAACTTTAGAACGAATGGCTGCTGCTGCCTGTGTCATTCGCGGAACGATGGTGCTCTTTGGGATAATGGAAACATGACAAGCAGGCAGGAAGCTGATGGAACGGCCGTGGTTCTTGCTGCTAAATAAAACGACGGTCGCTGATTCCGCAAGTGTTATTTCACTGAATGTGATTCCGACATTAGCACTTTCTGCCAGTGCGATATTTTTTTTCCCTGCTTGATGGTCCCAAACGTGGACATCTTTTTCAGTCAACACATCAACTAACTGATAGTCAGAGAATCGATCATCTTTTGGAATGATTAATGGCCCATTTCCAAGTTCCTCAATCACCCGTTTTAAAAGGTGTGCAACTTGCTTTGAGTCAGTAAGGTGGAACTGCGTATGGACCCGTTTGCACTGCTCCTGTAATTCGTTGACGAGATCATCTGGTGTCGCATATTTCAAGACCTCGTTTTGGGGAGCGTGCTTCCAAATAGGACGGTCTATGCCTTCCGTTATAGGAGCTCTTCCTAGGTTTTTGGCAATTTTATTTAAAAACGTGACTTCATTTTGGATAGTTCCAGTCATGATGGTTTACCTCCTGTCTCACGATTTTTAAACCAGTCCCGAAAGCTTTCTTTACTAGGAGCAGGGAATTCACGGCTTTCTGTCCAAGTTTTAAGTGGTCCAGGTCCTTTTGAGATGATATCTCCCGTTTTAAAAGGGGACATAGCTGAAGGGGCCATTTTTGAACCAAACTTATAAAGCATTGGAGAAGCGGCGCCGATTCCGAAGGCCTTCATGGCCATCTTTTCAGAGAATGGAGCCATTTTCTCCTTTTCTACGATGACTTCACGATGCTTTCTTAGCAGATCATGCAGAGGGATTTTTACCGGACAGGCATCGGTACAAGCTGCACAAAGAGTTGATGCATAAGGTAGTTCTTTGAAATCATCATAGCCACCGAGTAATGGTGAAAGCACAGCGCCGATTGGACCCGGATAAATGGAACCATAGGAATGGCCGCCAACCTGGCGATAGACCGGGCAGACATTGATACAGGCTGCACAGCGAATGCATTGGAGAACAGATTGAAACTCAGTTCCTAAAATAGAAGAGCGTCCATTATCGACGATGACAAGGTGGAATTCCTCAGGTCCATCGACGTCCCCTTCATCACGAGGGCCGGTAAGTGCGGTAATGTAGCTAGTCAACCTTTGACCTACCGCGCTTCTTGTCAATAAACTGACAAGAACTTCAAATTCATCGAATGTAGGTACAAGCCGTTCCATCCCCATCACGGTAATTTGCGTTTTTGGTAGGGCTGTGACTAAATCTGCGTTTCCTTCATTCGTTACCAAACCAATCGAGCCGGTTTCTGCAATCGCAAAATTACAGCCGGTAATGCCGATATCGGCGCTTAAGAAATCTTTCCTTAGAATGCCACGGACATGAGCGGTAAGCTCTTCCGGATTTTCGGTTTTCGTATAAGCTAGCTTCTCTTTAAAAACATCCCTTATTTGTTTTTTGTTTTTATGAAGAGCTGGCGCGACGATATGGGAAGGTGGATCATGATCATCCACTTGTAAAATGTACTCACCGAGGTCTGTTTCAACGACATCAAGTCCAACAGCTTCAAGAGTGGCATTTAAATTAATTTCTTCTGTGACCATCGATTTAGATTTCACGACTTTTTTGGCATTCTTTTTTACGATAACGTCCTTAATGTATCCACTTGCTTCTTCAGCTGTTTCAGCAAAAAAGACGTGACCTCCCCTTTTCGAAACGTTTTCTGCAAGCTGATGCAAATAGAAATCAAGGTTGCTAAGTACATGCTGTCGGATTTCTTCCCCAAGGGAGCGCCAATCCTCCCAGCTTCCCAATTCATCAACGGCAGTCAACCGTCGTCCGTGTAATCGCTCTTGGGCACTCGATACCGCCAGTCGCATAAAATCATTATGTATTCCTTCATCCACTCGGTCTTTAAACTTGGCAGAGCTGGTTTTCATAGCCATGGTTTTTCCCTCCTCGCTTTTTTTATATACTATTCAAAACTTCGGCAATATGGAGAACTTTAATAGGTTGACCCTTCCGTTGGATACGTCCGCCGATATTCATTAAACAGCCTGCATCGCCACCAATTAAAAAGTCAGCTCCGGTATCCTCAATATTGCAGACTTTTTCCTCGACCATTTGTCCGGATATATCACCCATCTTAACTGAAAAGGTTCCCCCGAATCCGCAACAATTTTGAGCGTCCGGAAGAGGTGTCATTTCAAGTCCCTTAACATGGCTTAACAAAATGGCTGGGGCTTCTTTCACTTTAAGCAGCCGAGTCATATGACAGGAGGTATGATAAGTCGCTTTTCCTTCAAATGTTGCGCCAACATCAGTTACCTTTAAAACGTTCACGATGAATTGGGTCAATTCATATGTTTTTGCCGCTATTGCTGCAGCCTTCGGTTCCCATTCGGCATCTCCTTTAAAAAGGACTGGATATTCTTTGAACATAGCTGCACAGGAACCGGAGGGGGTTACTATATATTCAGCATCCTCGAACGTTTGGATCATCTTTTTCATAGCTTCCTTTGATTCCTTTGTATACCCGCTATTGTATGCCGGCTGTCCACAGCAAATCTGCGATTCTGGAAAATCAATCTCACAGCCTAATCTCTCGAGTAGTTCTACTGTTGCTTTTCCAACATTGGATTGAAACAAATCAACTAAACATGTTGCAAAGAGAGTTACTTTCAATTTAGTCTCCTCCTTTTTCAAATAGGTTAACAGGTCATCTGATGACTAAATAATAGAAAAAGGAAATGGTTTTGAGAAAATACCAATTTCCAAGATTTTAAATGAAGAAATCGTTTTCAAAATAATATACCAATTTTCTCCTTGGTTGTATAGAGTATTTTTGAAATTTAATGAATAATCAATTATTTGTTTGCTGATTAGTGAGGATGACTTTATCCAATGATTCCTCAACGTTTTGAAGGTGAAAAAGCATAGCGTTGCGCGCTCCGGCTTCGTCTTGTGCGACAATGGCGTCATAAATCTTAGCATGCTGTTGGTAAAGTCGTTTAAGTGTCATTTCTTCGGAATATAGAGCAATCCGCCGAATATCACGCATCTTTTCCGTCATTAATTCTGAAACGTGATGCATCAGTGTAATGAGCAATTCATTTTGGGAAGCGTTTGCGACTGCAACGTGGAAGGCTATATCAGCTTTATCACTCAGTTCTTCATCTTCAGTCACCTTTTCCATTTCAGAAAGCCTGACCTTAAGCTCAGCAAGGTTTTCATTTGTTCGTTTCTTTGCAGCTACTTCAGCGGCTCCCGACTCAAGGATTTTCCGAACCTCTAGCAAATGCTTGATATTGTCCTTGTCCATTAAAAGAGCAGTAGTTAAGGGGAAATTCATGATGCTAGGGTCAAATGTTTTAACAAATGTTCCTTCCCCTTGTTTGATTTCAATGAGTCCCATTGAACTTAATGCACTTAATGCTTCACGGATTGCCGGTCGTCCGACTTGGAAATTTTCCGCAAGCTGTTGAATGGAGTCTAATTGTTCACCAGGTTTCAGGGTGCCTGACCGAATCATTTCATAAAGTTCTTCGCTGACTTCTTCATAAATTTTTTTCGGTTTTATTTTTTTATATACCAAGTTGTAAACACCTCTATTTTCTATGAGTTTCTCTGTTTAATATTATATAACACAAACGATCTTTCTCACTTGTCGAAGAGTAAAAATCAAAAATAAATCTTGATTTTATATTTTTTATCATTTAATTTAGATAAATGATCATCAAGTCATCTGATGACTTTGAATATTTAGTCATGTAAGGGTTTTCACCTGGTACATAATTTCTGAAATTTTAAAAAATTTAGTAAAAGGAGTCGAAATGAATGACATGGACACAAAACTTTACGCCGATTATCGATAATTTAGTTGTATCTTCTCTTGTAGCACTTATCCCAATTCTTTACTTTTTCTGGGCGCTTACGATCAAGCGAATGAAAGGGTACATTGCTGGTCTTACAACGTTGCTAGTGGCCCTTGCAGTTGCCGTTTTTGTGTATGGAATGCCAGCAGGAAAGGCCATAATGTCTGCTTCGCAAGGGGCGGTGTACGGGCTGTTGCCAATCGGATGGATTATTATCACTTCCGTATTTTTGTACAAAATGACTGTTAAAAGCGGACAATTTAATATTATTCGATCTTCGGTTCTTTCGCTTACCGAAGACCGCCGCCTTCAGGCTTTATTGGTTGCGTTTTCTTTCGGGGCCTTTTTAGAAGGTGCCGCTGGATTTGGAGCACCGGTTGCGATTTCCGCTGCACTTTTAGTAGGTCTAGGGTTTAATCCGCTATATGCAGCCGGCATTTGTTTAATTGCCAACACAGCTCCGGTCGCATTCGGGGCCGTTGGAATACCGATTATTGCTATGGAAGGGCCTACGGGGATTGCTGCCATGGAGATTTCGAAAATGGTCGGCCGCCAACTGCCATTCCTTTCAGCATTCATACCACTGTACCTCATTTTAATAATGACTGGGTGGAAACGATCGCTTGAGGTTATGCCAGCTATCTTGGTTTCTGGTCTATCCTTTGCAATTACCCAATATTTTAGCTCGAATTTTCTTGGACCTGAGTTACCGGATATCCTTTCTGCTCTAGTGTCACTTTTTGCTTTAGCAATCTTCCTGAAATTTTGGAAGCCTAAAACAATCTTCAGGTTTGCGTCTGAAGAAACTGCAGCAGCTGTTGAACCATTGAATGATTCAGTGGAAATGGAAATGGAAAAAAGGTATACGAAATGGCAAATATTCCATGCGTGGTCACCATTCCTTTTGTTAACGCTTTTCATAACGATATGGGGGATGAATCCGATAAAACCTGCGCTCTCTGGGCATTATGAAGGTGACAATATGTTGCTAAGCGGAATCAATGAAATTGGAAAACTATTAACCTTCCAAATTGAAGTACCAGGCCTGCATAACGAGATTATCGGGAGCAATGGATTACCGATTGCCGCTTTCTTTAAAATAGAACTGCTCGGAGCAGCGGGAACAGCCATATTACTGGCTGCGATCGTTACGAAGTTTATTGCACACATGTCTACAAGAGTTTTCTTTAACACCTTTGCTGAAGCGATGAAAGAGTTGACAAAACCAATCTTGATGATTTCTTCGGTTGTGGCTTTTGCGTACGTAACGAATGCTTCTGGTATGTCTACAACATTAGGAATGACACTTGCAAAATCAGGGGATTTGTTTCCGTTCTTCGCACCGGTTCTCGGTTGGTTAGGTGTGTTTATTACAGGATCCGATACATCTGCTAATCTCTTATTTGGCAGTCTTCAGAAAGTTACAGCTCTTAAGGTAGGGATGGAACCGGTTCTGGCACTTGCGGCGAACTCATCAGGAGGGGTTACCGGTAAAATGATCTCGCCTCAATCGATTGCCATTGCTTGTGCTGCTGTAGGGTTGGCAGGTAGGGAATCAGAATTATTGAGATTCACGATTAAGCATAGCTTGTTCTTATTGCTTCTTATTTGTATGATTACCTTCTTGCAAAATGGCGTCCTATCCTGGATGATTCCATAATTTGAATGAGGCTCTCCCTATTGAAAGGGAGAGTCCTCTATGTTTTTATGATCTTATGCGAAGGGGGACATCTCATGCATTTAGCAGCTGTAGCAGAAAAATTAGTTCATGAGGTTCGAAAGCTTATTGATGAGGAAATCATCATTATTAATCATGTTGGCACGATTATCGCCAGCACAGATAAAAGTCGTATTGGTTCCTACCATGAAGGAGCCATCCATGCTTTTAAAAACCGTGAGAAACTGATCATCAATAAACAAGATGAACAAAATTGGAAAGGGGTAAAGGCGGGAATCAACCTGCCCATTTTTTTTAATCAGGAAGCCGTTTGTGTAATTGGAATTACCGGTGATCCAAAACAAGTTTCTCCATATGCAGAACTTTTAAAAAAGATGACGGAGATGTTTATTCAGGAAAGCTATCACATCGAACAAGAAGAATCACAGTCTCGCCTGATGGAATTCTTTGTGTTTGAATGGCATCAGCTTCAAAGGTTCGATGAGTCATTCCTTCAGAAGGCAAAGCTGCTGGGAATCGATGTTATGGCTGAGCGGATAATCATTCTTGGTGAATTTCAGACAGAAAAAATCATTGAACAGCATGTGTGGAGGACGCTGCAGATTTACACAAGGCAGCAGCACCCAAAGGATATCGTAGTTCGGTGGGGAAGGAACCAGTTCGTCATTCTTTCTTTAGCTGATTTTATCGGTGCAAAAACCCATCAATTAACGAAATTAAGTCAATTGCAAAAAAAACTTGAGGGAAGTTCCGGATATAAAGTGAGCGTAGGGGTTAGCTCGCGTTCATCAGGTTCCGCGTTTAGACAGGCCTTTTTTAAAGCAGAGCGGTCTTTGAAAATTGCGCTGTCTGCATCGAGTATTGTATTTGATGAGGACTTGAAGCTCGAAGTCCTGCTCGACGAAGTTACCCCTGAAACAAGACAGGAATATTTAACCCGGACGATTGAGAACTTGCTTCTTAACGAAGAGTTACTTAAAACGCTGTCCATGTATTTTTCTTGTGATCTTTCTTTGAAAGAAACCGCTGCATCCCTGCATATACACATTAATACGCTCCATTACAGGCTCAAACGTATTGAAGAAATGACCCAATTAAACCCTAGGAAGCTGTCAGATCTAGTCATTATGTATCTAGCTGTACAAATTTTATATAAACATACAAATAATTAATATGAAAAGCTGGAAAATCTATATGTTCATACATAGAAGATTATCTAGCTTTTTTCTATACTTAAATTACATAAAAAAATCGAGAACTATTTTTAAAAAGGGGGATGTATATGTTAACAAAACAGGTTAAGCAACAGCTACTGGCCATTGTTGATTCAGAAAATTACGATGATTCTAAAGTGGAATGCCTTGTTTATTCGTACGACGCAACGCCTGGGTATCAATCGATGCCGGATGCCGTTATAAAACCAGGGTGCACGAATGAAGTAGCTGCAATCGTCAAAGTTTGTAACGAACACAAAGTTCCTATCATTCCACGCGGCTCGGGAACAAATTTAAGCGGAGGAACATGCCCGACACAGGGGGGGCTTGTCGTTTTATTCAATCGGATGAATTCATTGCTTGAAATAGACGAGGAAAACTTAACGGCAACGGTCCAGCCAGGGCTTATCACATTGGATATGATTTCTGCAGTTGAAAAGAAGGGCTTATTTTATCCGCCCGATCCAAGTTCGATGAAAATTTCAACAATTGGCGGCAACATTAATGAGAACTCTGGCGGATTAAGAGGTTTAAAATACGGGGTCACTCGTGATTATGTCATCGGGCTTGAAGTAGTTCTTCCGAATGGGGACATCATTCGGACAGGAGGAAAGCTTGCCAAGGATGTAGCCGGCTATGATTTAACGAAGTTGTTTGTCGGCTCAGAAGGCACACTCGGTATCGTAACAGAAGCGATCTTAAAACTGATTCCAATTCCAGAAACAACAAAGACGATGCTTGCTTTATATCAAGACCTGGATGCTGCGGCCCAGTCTGTGGCTAAAATCATTTCAAATAAAATCATTCCTGTCACTCTTGAATTTCTAGATCGGCCAACGTTGATTGTGGTTGAGGACTTCGCAAAAATCGGTTTGCCTACCAATGTGGAGGCAGTTCTCCTAATCGAACAGGATGGACCGCCAGAAGTTGTAGAACGTGATATGAAAAGAATGGCGGATATCTGTCTAGATGAAAAAGCGGTCTCTGTTGAAATTGCTGAAACGGAACTCGACGCAGTGGCCTTGAAAACGGCGAGACGGACAGCTCTTTCTGCACTCGCACGTTTGAAACCTACGACAATTTTAGAGGATGCTACAGTGCCACGTTCGGAAATTGCCAAAATGGTTAGAGCCATTAATGAAATCGCTACTAAACATAATGTGAACATTTGTACATTTGGTCATGCTGGGGATGGAAATCTTCACCCAACGTGTATTACTGATGCCCGTGATCATGACGAAATGGAAAGAGTAGAGCTTGCCTTTGCCGACATTTTTGCCGTGGCTATTGACCTTGGAGGCACGATTACGGGTGAACATGGAGTTGGAGCCATGAAGGCCCCTTACCTTGAATGGAAGCTGAAAAAAGAGGGCATTGCCGCCATGAAAGGAATTAAACAGGCATTCGATCCGAATAACATCATGAATCCAGGCAAGGTATTCGCCAAAGAAAGTAGGAAAAGGGTGGTGGTGTCATCATGACGACAGTCAAAGAGAGGGAAATCATTGCCGACCAATTTGCGGAGAAAATGAATGAGGATGAATTGCTTAATTGTATGCGTTGCGGCTTTTGCTTACCCCATTGCCCGACATATATTGAATCAGCTTTAAAGGAATCCCATTCACCAAGGGGCCGTATTGCACTTATGAAAGCGGTAACGGATGGCCTGATTGAACCGGATGAAGATGTAGAGCGTTCTTTAAGTCTTTGCCTCGGCTGTAGGGCCTGTGAACCGGTCTGCCCTTCCGGTGTAAAATATGGACATCTTTTAGAAGAAGCCAGGGATATCATCCATCAGAATAAAAAACACAGTCTTCCAGTAAAAGCAATTCGTAATACGGTTTTTAAGGGATTATTTCCTCATCAAGAGCGGATGCAGAACATGACAAGTTTGCTGGGATTTTACCAGCGTTCTGGTCTTCAGTACATTGCTCGCAAAACTGGTGTCCTAAGCATACTTCCGGATAATCTGGCGACCATGGAAAAAGTGCTGCCGAAGGTTCCGAAAAAATCCGAAATGAAAAATAGGCCAACTGAGCTGCCTGCGATAGGAAATCCGATCAAAAGGGTAGCCTTCTTTTCCGGCTGTTTAATGGATACGATGTTTTTGGATACAAACAAGGCTACACTAAAACTACTACAGCTGGCCGGATGTGAAATCGTAATCCCGAAAGCCCAGGCTTGTTGCGGAGCCCTGCATGGTCATAGTGGTGAAAAAGAAGGCGCAAAACAATTAGCCAAGCGAAATATTGAAGCGTTTGAAGCGGATGAAGTCGATTATATTATTACAAATGCCGGCGGTTGTGGAGCATTCCTTATAGATTATGACCATTTGCTCCAAGATGAGCCGGAGTGGTACGAACGGGCCATTGCTTTTAAAAACAAGATGAAAGATATCAGTGAAGTTCTTGTGAATTTACGTTTTCAGGAAAAAGTTCGCATGAAACTACCCTTACAGTCAGTGACATATCAAGATTCCTGTCACTTACGGAATGTGATGAAAACCTCGAATGCGCCGAGAATTCTCCTACAGTCGATAGAAGGAATTGATTTTAGGGAAATGAAAGATGCGGACCGTTGCTGCGGCTCAGCAGGGATTTATAATATTGTAGAATCAGAGATGTCTATGAAAATTCTCGACTCGAAGATGAAACACACTAAATCAACACAGGCAGATATTGTTGTTACGGCAAATCCCGGTTGTTTACTACAAATGCAATTGGGAATCGAAAGAGAAAACTTAAGCGAGTGCACGAAAGCGGTTCATATTGTGGATCTGCTTTTAGAGGCTGTAGCATTATAAAACGGAGTTGTTAATTGACTTCAAACAGAATATAAAAGTAAATAAATGGTATAATCCGGATAAACATTAAAGTTTAATAAATGTGTAAGCCTTTGCTATGACTTGGTTTCACGTAAAAACCCGTTCTGTTTTGGGAACAAATTGTAATGTTATAACCAAAAATGAAATATTACATCCCCGTTTACTTAGGGATTTATCGGGTAGAGTTTATATAACATCCACTCAACAAAACCTAAGGAGGAATGTAACATGAATAAAACAGTATATGGTGTATATGAATCGAATGCAGAAGTAATTCAGGCAATTCATGCACTTAAGGCCAAGGGCTTTGAGGGAGACGATATTTTGGTTGTTGCAGACAAGGAAGAAACATTAGATTTTACGAATCATCAAGAAGAAACTGATGTTCATACGATGACAAATGTCCCAAACGACGAATCCTTTATGGACAAGGTAGCGCGCTTCTTCATGCCGGATGATACGGCTGATCTTTCAACAAGGTTAGCTAATGCAGGGCTTTCAAACAGTGAAGCCGCAGAACATGTTTATGATGTAGAACACGGGAAAGTTCTAGTTCTTGTAGAAGAGGGAGAAGGACATCTGGCAACGTCACGAGACAAATTCACTACCGGAGCAAGGGGTGTTGGAACGTCGGGAACAAAGTTGGATACGAACTCAGCTAACACTCGTTATAACGGTACCGAAAAAACGGATCCATTAAATAAAGACGACGGTTATGGAGTGAATGGACGAGACCGTGAAGATAGTCTGGAAACAGGCAGTATCAATAAAGGGGAAACATTGCGTATCCCGGTTGTAGATGAAAGCGTATCGAAAATACCAGTTGTTACAGATGAAATTGTTATCAAGAAACATGCTGTACAAGAAACTGAAAAAGTCCAGGATACCCACAAAAAAGAAGATACCCAGCTTGATAGTAATGATGATCCTATCGTACATGAAGAAAAGGGAACTGAACGAAGAAACGAGCGCTTCTAAAAGAGTGATGGAAAGGGCCTGCAGTTTTTAAAACTGTAGGCTCTTTTATTTCCTAAAGTCTTTTTACAATCGTGATGTATACAAAACTGCACCTTTGGGGTGAGTCCTCATTTGTTTAATTTGAGTCCATCCGGGTATAAATACATATAAGATACAAATCGGAATTATTAAAGGAGGAAGAAGCATGGGAACAACATTATATGGTGTTTTTGATTCTAATCCGGAAGTTATTAAGGAAATACAAACTCTCAAAGTAAAGGGAGTTCGCGATGAAGAAATAACCGTAATAGCAGATAAAAAAGAAGATTTGAATTTTACGAATGATAAGCAGAAATCGGATGTAGATATCATTTCGAATTCAGATAAGGATTCTTTTATTGAAAAGGTCAAACACTTTTTCTTGAACGAAGGTTCTGCAGACATGTGGAACCGGCTAGGAGATATGGGACTTGCCGATAGTGAAGCCACATCTTATATAAACGAAGTTGAAGCAGGGAAATTCCTGATTCTGCTGGATGAGCAAGTATCCTTATCACCCGAGGAAGACGTTACTACCGACGCCATGCTAAAATCGGACAGACTTACTACAGAGAATCCACTTAAAACAGGCGTGGTGAATAATCCGGATCCTAACCTTTTCCCGGAAACAACAGCTAATGCTTATCGAACAAGGGAAGTAGAAGCCCAACCAGGAAAAGCGAAGAGCTTTATGGGAATGCTACCAACATATTTGAAAATCAAGGGTTGAACACAAAGCGAGCTGAAGAAAGAGAAATTAAGGCGAACTCCACCGAAAAATATAAGGATCATAATCCTGAGGATTATGTGGGTACACTAGCGAGCGATTCCAATGTAGATCCATTTTCTGCTGATACTAAAAAAGCACTGGATCGGACTATGAACCCGAATGTTGAAAGTGTGCAGCAAGAAGAAAAGGATATCATGAAAGATGAATACATCAAAAATCGAATTAACACCGATCATCTGTAAGACGGAAAAATAACAGCCTGTGCAGGGCTGTTATTTTTTGGGGATGGTTAGAATCCCTTTATGCAAAGGATTTCTTTAATGATTAGTTAGGATTTCTCATTAGACAATTTGCTTGTTTATTGATCAAGCCGCAAGGTATAATTACAAAGGAATTAATTCTAAGTAGAGTAACTAGGAGGGGAAGAAACATGGAAAAAAACGTATATGGTGTTTTTGACTCTAATCCGGAACTACTTGCTGCAATTCAAGAATTACAAGCTAAAGGCGTTACTGGTCCCCAAATGACAGTAGCAGCTGATATAAAGAATGATGTGCAGCTTGGAAATGAACATACGGATATATTGATCATCGCCAATCAGGATAAGGACACGTTTTTTTTAAGAATCTTCCACTACTTCACAGATGAAGGATCTGGAGATTTACGCAGCTTTTTCACGAAATACGGCTACTCCGTTACTGAGACAAAAGCGTTGCTTGAAGAAGTGAGCGCAAAAAAATTCATCTTGCTGCTCGATGAAGAAGTCTCTATCGAAGAACTAAATGATAAAGTAGTACCGATAACGAAGTAAGCGAATACAAAAAAATAACAGCCTGCGAAGGCTGTTATTTTTTTAATCCTGATTCGAGAGCAGTAATCATTTCTTGTTTTTCCTGCTCAGATGAATTTTGCCAGATGACCTCGAATAATACGCCCAATCCAGGAAGCATTTTTTCCTCGCCATTCTGAATTGCATCGACAATCGTGTCTTCTAGCTGCTCTTGCGTATTACCAGTTACGTTTTGAATGATCGCATTTCTTAGGTTTAAATTCACATTTATTCCTCCTCATACACATAATGACTCACATTAATAGCATTTCACAAACTGGCATGCAATATGTATGTAAATTGCGTTATAATAGGACAATCAGTGTGAAGTTAAAGGAGCGTTTAACCTTGAAATATATTGAATCCGTAAAAAACCCGCAAGTGAAGCAATGGAAAAAGCTATTGACGAAGAAAGAGCGCGACAAAACAGGGAAATATTTAGTCGAGGGCTTTCACCTCGTTGAAGAAGCGTTAAAAGAAGAAATCGTCATTGAAGTGATTGTTAATGAAGAAACAGAAATGCCTGCTAATTTTACACTAGAAGGCACAGAAGTCATTTATGTTAAAAATGAAATTATGAAAGCGATTTGTGATACAGAGACCCCGCAGGGAATTGCAGCGGTATGTGAGCAGAAATTAATTAGTATGGCGTCCATTAATCCGGATAAACTACTGTTGATTGATGCGGTACAGGATCCAGGAAATATCGGAACGATGATTCGGACGGCAGATGCGGCTGGAATTGATGCGGTCATTCTGGGCGAAGGTTGTGCAGATCTGTATAACCCGAAAGTGGTCCGTTCGACGCAAGGAAGTCTGTTTCATATGCCTGTCATCAAAGGAAACCTTTCTGAAATCATCGATGAACTGAAGCAAAATGGCACACCGGTTTACGGCACAGCACTTGAAGGAGCCTCGCCATTTGAAGAAGTGGAAAAGTCCTCTCGATTTGCCTTGCTTGTCGGTAATGAAGGACAGGGAGTAGCAAAGGGCTTGCTAGAGAAAACTACGAAAAACCTCTATATTCCTATCTACGGGAAAAGTGAATCACTGAATGTAGGGATTGCTGCTGGGATTTTAATGTACCATTTACGAAAATCAATTTGAAACGGCAGTCGAATTATAATATAATAAAACAGAATTTTATAATGAAAACAACGATGACAAAGAGTAGTAACTTAAGATATCCATAACCAGGGAAAAAATGCCGTGACTGAAAGCATTTTTATGGCGCTGCTTAAGGGAATTCACCTTTCGAGTTGGCATTGGGAAGACGACAAAGAGTCCGAAAAATGTTCCGGTGAAGAGCCGTTATTTTTATGAAGTGAGTGCGAAGTTTTTTTACTTATGCACTAATAAGGGTGGTACCGCGATACATAAACCTCGTCCCTTTCTGGGATTGGGGTTTTTTTGTGTTTATTTTTAAAAAAGGAAAATAAAGGAGGAAGACATGATGCAGGAACGTTTACTAGAACTGCAGGAAGAAGCGTTGCAAAAAGTTGCCGCAGCTTCCGAACTAAAGGAACTGAATGAAGTCCGTGTTTCTTATTTAGGGAAAAAAGGGCCTATCACTGAGGTATTGCGTGGCATGGGTAAATTGTCAGCGGAGGAACGGCCGAAAATCGGTGCACTTGCTAATGATGTTCGTGAAGCAATCGCTTCAAAAATTGAGGAGAAACAAAAAGCTCTTGAAACTGCTGCTGTCAATGCAAAGCTAGCAACAGAAACCATTGACGTTACACTTCCAGGACGTCCGGTTAACAAGGGGAATCTTCACCCATTAACACGTGTTGTGGAAGAAATTGAAGATTTATTCATCGGTATGGGTTACACAGTCGCAGAAGGTCCAGAAGTCGAAAGCGACTACTACAATTTTGAGGCATTGAACCTGCCGAAAAGCCATCCGGCACGTGATATGCAGGACTCTTTCTACATCACAGATGAAATCCTAATGCGTACGCACACTTCACCGGTACAAGCTAGAACGATGGAAAAACACAAAGGCCAAGGCCCTGTTAAAATTATTTGCCCTGGTAAAGTATATCGCCGTGATAATGATGACGCGACACACTCCCATCAATTCCAACAAATTGAAGGCTTGGTCATCGATGAAAACATCAGCATGAGCGACCTGAAAGGCACGCTTGACGTGTTTGCGAAAAAAGTATTTGGTCAAGACCGTGAAATCCGTCTTCGTCCAAGTTTCTTCCCATTTACAGAACCATCTGTTGAAGTTGATATTTCTTGTAAAATCTGCGGTGGAAAAGGCTGTAGCGTCTGTAAACAAACAGGCTGGATTGAAGTGCTGGGCGGCGGGATTGTCCACCCGAACGTACTTGAAATGGCTGGATTCGATTCGAAAAAATACTCGGGATTCGCTTTTGGAATCGGTGTGGAACGGATCGCAATGTTGAAATACGGCGTAGATGATATCCGCCACTTCTATACAAATGATGTTCGTTTCTTAAAACAATTCCATCATCACGAAGCATAAATTTTATTTTAAAAAGGAGGACCTACCATGTTTGTGTCATATAAATGGTTACAAGATTATGTAGACCTTTCCGGCATCAATGCAACAGCGCTTGCTGACAAAATCACGAAAAGCGGTATTGAGGTTGAAGGGGTAGAAAAGAAAAGTGAAGGGCTTAAAGGAGTTGTTATCGGACATGTACTTGAACGTGAACAGCATCCAAATGCCGATAAATTGAATAAATGTCTAGTCGATATCGGGGCAGAAAATCCCGTTCAAATCATCTGTGGTGCACCGAATGTCGATAAAGGTCAAAAAGTCGCGGTGGCTACTGTCGGTGCTGTGCTTCCGGGCAACTTCAAAATTAAGAAAGCAAAGCTCCGAGGAGAAGAATCGCACGGTATGATTTGTTCGCTTCAAGAATTGGGTTTTGAATCCAAGCTTGTGTCTAAAGACTATGCAACAGGAATCTTCGTGTTTCCAAATGATGTAGAAGTAGGCAAAGATGCATTAGAAGAGCTTGGTTTAAGTGATGAAGTACTAGAGCTTGGCTTAACTCCAAATCGCTCTGACGCTTTGAGCATGCTTGGTGTTGCCTACGAAGTAGGGGCTATTCTTGGTCGGGAAGTAAAATGGCCGGTTATCGAGAAAGAAGAAGCAACTGAAAAAGCATCAGACTATATTAGTGTCAAAGTGGAAGCGAAAGAAGATAACCCATTATACATCGCTAAAATCATCAGAGATGTAAAAGTCGGTCCGTCACCGCTTTGGATGCAGACTCGTCTTATGTCTGCAGGTATTCGTCCGCATAATAACGTAGTTGATATTACGAACTACATTTTGCTTGAATACGGTCAACCACTACATGCATTTGATTATGATCGTTTTGGTTCAAAAGAAATTGTCATTCGCAGAGCGAAGGGTACAGAAAAAGTCGTCACATTGGATGAAGCGGAACGTACTTTGACACCTGAACATTTAGTAATAACTAATGGCAACGAGCCGGTTGCGATTGCTGGTGTGATGGGCGGAGCTAATTCCGAAGTGAAAAATGATACAACGAATATTATTATTGAAAGTGCATATTTTGCTGGGACGGTTGTTCGTAAAGCTTCTAAAGACCACGGTTTACGCAGTGAAGCAAGTGCTCGTTTTGAAAAAGGAGTCGATCCAGCCCGCGTACGTGAAGCTGGAGAGCGTGCGGCGCAATTAATTGCACAGTATGCAGGCGGAACAGTTCTTCAAGGAACAGCAGAAGTTGACGAATTAACAATGGAACCTGCTGTTATAAGTATCACACTTGAAAAAATCAACAAACTTCTTGGTACGAGCATGACGGTATCTGAAGTACAGTCGATCTTCAAACGTCTGCAATTTGGAGTAGAGCTTGACAATGAAACGTTCACAATCACAGTGCCGACCCGCCGAGGTGATATTACGATTGAAGCAGATTTAGTTGAAGAAGCGGCACGTTTATATGGGTATGACAACATTCCCGCAACGTTGCCAATCGGTTCGGCAACTCCAGGTCAATTGACAGACTATCAGATCAAACGTCGGAAAGCTCGTCGTACCCTTGAAGGAGCAGGCCTTTACCAAGCGATAACCTATTCACTGACGAGCCAGGAAAAAGCGGCCCAATTCGCGTTGGAAACTCGTGAATCCATTCGTTTGGCAATGCCAATGAGTGAGGAACGGAGCCAACTGCGCTTGAGTATCGTGCCACAATTATTAGAAGTCGTGAAATACAATAATGCTCGCCAACTTGATTCACTTGCCTTATATGAAATCGGTTCGGTATTCTTTAAGCAGGACGGACAAGAGCTTCCTGAAGAGAAAGAACATATTGCTGGAGCTATCACAGGCCTATGGGAATCCCACTTATGGCAAGACGAAAAGAAACCAGTGGATTTCTATGTAGCAAAAGGCGTGATTGAAGCGTTATTCGATACACTAGGATTAGCTGGTCAAATCAGTTATCGCCAAGCGGAAATTAATGATATGCATCCAGGACGGACTGCAGAGGTACTGTTGAATGGTGAAGTGATTGGCTTCATCGGACAGGTGCACCCAACTGTTCAAAAAGACTTGGATATTAAAGAAACGTACATTTTTGAACTATCCTTAAAAGCATTAGCTGAAGCGGAAGTGGCGCCGATTGCCTATGAAACCATTCCGCGCTACCCATCGACCACACGCGATATCGCGCTTGTTGTTGATAAAGCAACAAAAGCTGGGGACATTCAAAGCATTATTATAGAAGCCGGTGGAAAGCTGCTGAAAGAAGTAGGCATCTTCGATTTATATGAAGGCGAAAGAATGGAGCAAGGTAAGAAATCCATCGCATACTCACTGAAATACTTCGATCCGGAACGCACATTAACGGACGAGGATATTACAAAAGCACATGATAAAGTACTTGCGGCCGTTAAAGAAAAAGCTGGCGCAGAACTACGAGGATAATTTAAAAAAAGACAGCCTCCTGAATTTTGGGAAGCTGTCTTTTTATAATCAGAACTCACGAGTAAACAGGGTGAACTCACGAGTAAACAGAGCGAATTCACGAGTAAACAGGGCGAACTCACGAGTAAACAGGGTGAATTCACGAGTAAACAGAGCGAATTCACGAGTAAACAGGGTGAATTCACGAGTAAACAGAGCGAATTCACGAGTAAACAGGGCGAATTCACGAGTAAACAGAGCGAATTCACGAGTAAACAGAGCGAATTCACGAGTAAACAGAGCGAATTCACGAGTAAACAGAGCGAACTCACGAGTAAACAGGGTGAATTCACGAGTAAACGGAGCGAATTCACGAGTAAAGCAAAGAAAAATACGAGAGTTGGCCTAGCCATCATTCCATAACATAAAGAACAGCCGCTTTCCTTATTTATGATATTTCTGTTGATATAGTCGCTTCGCTTTTTCTGTATTGGCAAAGTGGGTTTTCGTAAATTCATTTAAAGAGTCGATTCCTTTTTCGTGAATCAATCGTGCAGCCGCTTCATCGACAGCAAAGCCGGCACCTTTAGGGATTTTGAAACCGGCTTTTTCACTCAGTAAATCAAAGCGTTTTACGAATGCATAGCGTGCCAGGATGGAAGCGGCAGCTACCCCAAGGTGAATGCCTTCCGCTTTGGTGCACAAATAGGTGGCGTTTGCCTGAAATAGTTCTTGGCCTTTCAAGTAGTTGAAAAATACATCAGGTTGAGCGAATTGGTCGATTAGGACGGCTTCTGCTTGTTCTGGCTCGATTTTTTGCATGAGATTCTTTATGGCCTGGTTATGAAGGATGGCCTTCATTTTTCCTTGTGACATCCCCTTTGCTTGAAGTGTATTATATTTCGGATTATCACAAGTAAGCAGACTGAATGGCACTACATCTTTAATCTGTTTGGCAATTTCGATAATCTGTGGGTCTTTCAGATTTTTAGAATCCTGGACACCCAGTTCTTTCAATAGAGGCAGCTGTTCTTTTTTTGCATAGACAGCAACGACGGTCATGGGTCCGAAATAGTCTCCTGTTCCGACTTCATCCGAACCAATCACAGACATGGTGCCAATATGGGCAGGCGGTGAATAACGATGGACATTGACTGATGCGGAAGAGGATGCTTTTTTCTTTGGAGCAGCAGCACCTTTCTGCCACTTTTCCGCTTCTGTTTCAGCATTCTTTCCTTGAAAAAGGACCTTTCCGGATTTATAGGCGGTCACCGTACATAGGGGTGGCTTAGCTAAAAAGATACTTCCTGGTGGCAGTTTTGCGGCTAAGGAAGAGGAATAATGAGATTTCATTTCCGTTATTTGTGAAGGACTGATAAGTAAAACAACATGAGACATGATTAGTAAACTCCTAACTCAATTTTATTTTTTTAGTGCGTCCTCAACCTAAGGTCGATTTCGTTTGACAAATTATTGCAATTTTATGCAAGAAATGACGCTGTACTCTCTTTCATGACGAAAAACTTCATGATATGATAGAATTAGGATTGTTTAGATTGGGGGCATCATTTTGTCAGACGATAAACGAAATAAAACAACAGTTGATATATACGGACAACCATATACAATCGTCGGTACAGAAAGCGCGAGCCATATGCGCCAGGTTGCTTCGATGGTTGACGAGAAAATGAGAGAAATTAGTATGAAAAACCCATATTTGGATACGAGTAAGCTTGCGGTACTAACGGCCGTGAATACCGTCCACGAATATATTAAATTAAAAGATGAACTAGACCAGCTTCAACTGGAATTAAAGAGAGAGAAGGACTGAGTACATGCTTGATTTAGCAATTTTGGCCATTCTTTTAATCGGTTTATTAATCGGTTTAAAGCGTGGCTTTATTTTACAAACTGTTCATATGACAGGATTTATAGTAGCTTTCATTGTCGCTTATGTGTTCTACGGTGATCTTGCTCCCAATTTGAAATTGTGGATCCCGTTCCCGACGATGGGTGATACTTCGACCATTAATATGTTTTTCGAGACAGTCGGGCTTGAAACAGCCTTTTACAACGCTATAGCCTTTGCAATCATTTTCTTCGCTACCAAAATTCTCTGGCAAATGATTGGATCAATGCTCAATTTCATTACCCATCTGCCGATTTTAAAACAGCTAAATCGCTGGGGTGGCGGGATATTAGGATTTGTCGAAGTCTATCTTATCATGTTTATTATATTATATATAGCGGCCTTGCTACCAATGGATTCCATCCAGGACCCATTAACCAGCTCTTTTCTGGCAGAATCCATAGTGAAACATACGCCGTTTCTTTCCGAACAAATTAAAAATCTTTGGTTTTAAAATGAAATAATCTTTATGACAGTAAACGAGGGCCTATCTACCTTTCTCAAAGTCCTAGATTCCTATACTTTGAAAGGGTGAGGCCCCTTTGTATGGAGAACGATTGAAACTTCTCTCATGTTGATTCGTATAGTAAGAAATCGGACTGCTTGTACTTTACCTCCAAGAAAGGTATCTTTAAGAAAGTAAATAAGGGACACCCTACTAATTTTTTCGGCGGTGAAAAAAATGACAGTAAATAAAAAAGATATCATTAAATTACTAGAAAAAATTGCAATATATATGGAGTTAAAAGGAGAGAATCCGTTTAAGGTTTCAGCTTTCCGCAAGGCGGCAGGAGCCTTAGAAACGGATGATCGGAGTTTGACGGCAATCGAAGATTTTACTACTTTAAGTGGAATCGGGAAAGGAACAGCTGCCGTCATTGAAGAGTATATCAATGAAGGAAAGTCGACTGTTCTTGAAGAGCTTCAGGAGCAGGTGCCAAAAGGATTGATTCCACTCTTACAACTTCAAGGGTTGGGAGGGAAGAAAATTGCCAAGCTGCATAAAGAGCTTCATATCAATGATGTGAATGACCTGAAACTTGCTTGTGAAGAAGGCAAGGTCGCGGCACTTGCCGGTTTCGGTAAAAAAACGGAAGAGAAGATTTTGTCTGCGATTGCTGAGGCTGGTTCAAGGCCTGATCGGCTTCCGCTTGCCTTCATGAGACCGATTGCGGATGATATTGAAGTTGCTATTACCAACATGGAGCATATCATCCGTTCATCAAGAGCTGGCAGCATCCGTCGTATGAGGGAAACGATTAAAGATCTCGATTTTATTATTTCGACTGATCACCCCGAAGCTGTGAAGGATCAGCTTCTTTCATTATCGGGCATAAAACAGGTGATTGCAGCCGGCGATACAAAGGTGTCAGTTGTACTTGATTATGAATATGATATATCTGTTGATTTCCGAATCGTGAAGGATAAGGAATTTATCACGACCCTCCATCATTTTACCGGTTCAAAAGATCACAATGTTCGGATGCGCCAACTGGCTAAAGATCGCGGTGAAAAAATCAGTGAGTATGGAGTAGAAGTGGCTGAGACTGGTGAAGTATTGAGTTTTGAAACGGAAGAACTCTTTTATAATCATTTTGGACTTCCGTTTATTCCTCCAGAATTACGTGAAGATGGAACGGAAGTGGAGCAATATGATGCAGCTGAACCACTTATTTCGGTAGAAGATATTCAAGGTGATCTGCATATGCATACCACGTGGAGTGATGGGGCCTATTCGATTGAAGAAATGATTGAAGCGTGCCGGGCCAAAGGTTATAAATACATGGCCATCACTGACCATTCACAATATTTGAAAGTGGCTAACGGTCTGACCGTGGAACGCTTACGTGAGCAAAAACAAATCATTCATGACCTGAATGAAAAATATGATGATTTTACCGTGCTTTCAGGGATTGAAATGGATATTCTTCCTGATGGAACACTTGATTATGACGATGAGTTGCTGGCGGAGATGGATTTGGTTATCGCCTCAATCCACTCAAGTTTTTCCCAGCCTCGTGATACGATCATGGAGCGCTTAAAAACTGCGTTAAATAACCCGCATGTTGATATCATCGCCCATCCAACTGGAAGAATTATCGGCAAACGTACTGGTTATGATGTTGATATGGATATGCTTATTGAACTAGCGCTCGAAACGAATACAGCACTGGAATTGAATGCTAACCCGAATCGATTAGATTTGGCTCCGCCTCATTTACGGAAGGCACAGGAAGCAGGCGTTCCGATTGTAATTAATACCGATGCTCATAGCATTGACATGCTTGAACATATGCCTGTCGGGGTTTCTTCGGCTAAAAAAGGCTGGATTAGAAAATCTACTGTCCTTAATGCAAAGGATACCGACGGATTATTAACGTTTTTAAAGAGAAATGACTAACTATTTGCCCACAAATAAGGAGGAGCTTTAACTCCATGCATAATAAAGCTTTAAAGACATTGGAATTTCATAAAATTAAAGAACAATTAGTCTCACATGCATCCTCTTCTATAGGTAAGGAGAAAGCACAGCAATTGATGCCTTCCACTAACTTTGAGGAAGTATCGAGGTGGCAGGAAGAAACCGATGAGTCGGCCAAAATTGTTCGTTTAAAAGGCAATTTGCCTTTGGGCGGAATTTTTGATATCCGTCCACATGCAAAACGGGCTCAGATTGGCGGTATGCTTTCACCGATGGAATTGATGGAGCTTGCGAGTACGATTCGTGCCGGCAGGATTCTGAGTCGTTTCTTCGATGAAATCGCGGAGCAGGAAATCGAAGTTCCTCTTTTAGCAGAATATATTGATTCACTTCATCCGTTGATTGAATTGCAGCAGGAAATTACTTATGCTATTAGTGAGCACGGCGAAGTAATGGATTCTGCAAGTGATAAGTTGCGTACCCTTCGTAACCAGATTCGTACGAACGAAAGCCGTGTCCGAGAAAAACTCGAAAGTATGATTCGTTCCTCCAATGCGTCGAAAATGTTGTCAGACGCCATTATCACAATCCGCAATGACCGCTTTGTTATCCCAGTAAAACAGGAATATCGAAGTGTGTATGGTGGAATCATTCATGATCAATCTTCATCAGGACAAACGTTGTTTATTGAACCACAGGCAATCGTTCAATTGAATAATGTACTGCAGGAAACACGAGTGAAGGAAACACAGGAAATAGAACGGATTTTAGTCGAGTTATCGGAAAAAGTCGGTGAGTTCACCCCGGAATTGCTTCACAATGTTAAGGTGCTCGCACAAGTCGATTTCCTTGTCGCCAAGGCAAAGTACGCAAAAGCGATAAAAGGGTCTAAACCTATTCTAAATAATGAAGGACGCGTGAAATTATTCAAAGCGAAACATCCGCTCATTCCGAGTGATATTGTCGTGGCCAATGACATTTTCCTTGGTGATGAATTTACGACAATCGTCATCACTGGTCCCAATACAGGGGGTAAAACCGTTACCCTTAAAACGATTGGCCTTTGTACGTTAATGGCCCAGTCCGGACTGCAAATCCCTGCGCTAGATGGTTCTGAAACGGCTGTGTTTTCCTCTGTTTATGCCGATATTGGCGATGAACAGTCGATTGAACAAAGCCTAAGTACATTCTCTTCTCATATGGTCAATATTGTCGATATCCTAAAGAATGTCGATTATGATAGCCTTGTTTTATTCGATGAGCTTGGAGCGGGAACTGACCCTCAGGAAGGTGCCGCATTAGCCATTTCGATTTTGGATGAAGTTTATAAGCGCGGTGCACGTGTGATTGCAACGACCCATTATCCAGAATTGAAAGCGTATGGATATGACAGGGAGGGCGTCATTAATGCAAGCGTTGAATTTAATGTAGAAACCTTGAGTCCAACGTATAAACTGTTGATTGGTGTACCGGGGCGGAGTAATGCGTTTGAAATTTCCAAGCGTCTTGGCTTGGAAGAGAGCGTTATTAGCCACGCCCGCAGCCATATCGGTGAGGATACGAATAAAGTTGAGAATATGATAGCGTCCCTTGAAGATAGCCGTAAGAAGGCCGAAGAAGAGGAACTAGAAGCCGCAGATCACCTGAAACAGGCGGAAATTCTTCATAAAGACCTTCAAAAGCAAATTGGTGAATACCATGAAGAACGGGATGCGATGGTCGAAAAGGCAGCAAAAGAAGCAGCTGCCATTGTGGAGAATGCAAAAAAAGAAGCGGAAGCAATAATTGCTGATTTACGTAAACTGCGTCTTGAAAAGCATGCTGATGTTAAAGAGCATGAATTAATCGACGCGAAAAAGCGACTTGAAGAAGCAGCACCTAAAATAAAAAAATCAACAAATAAAGTGGCTAAACCGTTGGATAAAAGCTTAAAACCTGGAGATGAAGTTAAGGTTGTTAGCTTTGGACAAAAAGGTCATCTAATTGAAAAAGCTTCAAGTAATGAATGGCAGGTTCAAATCGGAATCATGAAAATGAAGGTAAAAGAATCTGACTTAGAATTCATTAAGACTACAAAAGTAAAAGAAACGAAACCTCTTACCACGATAAAAGGAAGAGATTATCACGTTAGCCTAGAGCTTGACCTGCGTGGGGAACGTTTCGAAAATGCATTGTCCAGAGTGGAGAAATATGTTGATGATGCTCTGCTTGCCGGATATTCGAATGTATCTATCATTCACGGTAAAGGAACGGGGGCTCTCCGGTCTGGTGTTCAGGAATACTTGAAACATCACCGCTCTGTCAAACGAATTCGGTTCGGCGAGGCTGCAGAAGGTGGAACAGGTGTTACGGTGGTAGAATTTAAATAAAGGAAAGTGATCATTCCGGCTATTCTGCCAAGCCGGATGGTCAGTTACCATTCGGGAGTTGTACCATGGAGAACATGTGGGAAAATGAATATGTATATATAGCTGCTCGTTACAGTGTTGTTATTTTGTGCATTATTGTTTTTTTAGCCATTTTTGAACTTGTCACAAAGTACAAAAATTGGGAGGAAATCAAACAAGGAAATCTTTCTGTCGCGTTGGCCACAGGCGGTAAGATTTTTGGGATTGCCTATGTATTTCAACAATCTATTCTCCATCAGAACTCGATACTTACAATGATTGGCTGGGGCGTATACGGATTTGTCCTGCTGCTAATCGGTTATTTTATTTTTGAATTTATGACGCCTAAATTTAAAATAGATGAAGAGATACAAAAAGATAATCGGGCAGTTGGATTCCTATCGATGATCATTTCAATTTCTTTATCTTTTGTCATCGGCGCTGGAATTTCTTAACGCTCTGCATGAGAGGGAGAAAGCTGTGGAGAAACTTGCAAAAATCTTAATCGTTTGTTGCGGAATTTTTTTTCTGTTTGGAATCATTTATATGATATTCTTCACCTGATAGGAGCGGCCTTTGGTCGCTTCTTTTATTTGTGCTCTATTAAAAAGTTTGAAGTGTAATAAATATTATTAATTTTTGGTTAAATAGACTTTTTGGAAGAGAAGGAGGAGGGAAAGTGGATCAGTCTAAACTGTTACAAAAGATTGAAGAACTATCAATGAAACGCTTTACCGGCACTGCAAGCAAAAATTTACGATGGATGGATATTAAGATTTGCCTCTCACATGAAGGTTTGCAAAGTAAATGTCAAAAAAGCCAAAGGCTAAAGCAAAATAGGAGTTTATAACTCTAAAAGATTCAAGAATTCACTGCTCTACTACTGATTATCAGCCTTTATGCTCACTTTTTCAAAATTTCAGCAATTGTAAGAAAATCCCGGTTGTATTATAATGAAAAAGAGTATTGAGAATATTCAGAAGGAGGGGGCAAATGAGCAATAAGCCGTGGCAAGCTATTTATCCCGAACAAATACCAGCTGTTTTGTCGTATGAAGATAAACCTCTTTATTCATTTTTGAAAGAGTCTGCTGATGAATTTCCTGATAAGGTGTCGATTCATTTCCAGGGAAAGGAATTAACCTTCAAAGAAGTGTACGTATCAGCTTTAAAGTTCGCAGCCTATTTAAAAGGTATCGGTCTTCAAAAGGGAGAACGCGTTGCCGTCATGCTTCCTAACTGTCCGCAAGGTGTCATTAGCTTTTTTGGAATATTAATGGCTGGTGGTGTCATAGTTCAAACTAATCCAACCTATACGGAACGCGAACTCGAGTATCAATTGAAAGACTCCGGAGCGAAAATAATCGTAGCGATGGATATTTTATTCCCCCGTGTCACTGCGGTTGCCCCAAGAACAGAAGTAGAACACATCATAATAACCGCCATCAAAGAATACTTGCCTTTCCCGAAAAATCTTATCTATCCCTTTATTCAAAAAAAGGAATACGGTATTGTCATCAATGTGGAGCATTCGGGTAATCATCATCTATTTACTGAAATCATGAAAAGAAAAATACCGGAAGAAGTCGCTGAGCCTATTGATGTGCAGAATGATCTGGCCCTTTTGCAGTATACTGGAGGAACAACTGGTTTTCCTAAAGGGGTTATGCTCACCCATAAGAACTTGCTTGCAAATACGAAAATGTGTAATGCGTGGCTTTATAAAAATAAACGTGGTGAAGAACGGATTCTAGCTATTCTTCCATTTTTCCATGTGTACGGTATGACGACTGTATTGGTTCTTTCCGTTATGGAAGGGAACACGATGATCATTATGCCAAAGTTCGATGTTGAAGCGACGCTGAAAACAATTCAAAAGCAGAAACCTACAATGTTTCCAGGTGCACCAACGATGTATATCGGTCTCTTGAACCATCCGGATATTGCAAAGTATGATCTATCTTCCATCAATGCTTGTATAAGCGGTTCTGCACCACTTCCACTAGAGATTCAAGAGCAGTTTGAGAAAATTACGGGCGGAAAGCTAGTTGAGGGCTTCGGTCTAACGGAAACATCTCCGGTTACCCATGCCAACTTTATTTGGGATCAGCCTCGGGTTAAAGGAAGCATTGGATTGCCATGGCCGGATACGGACTCAGTAATTCTGTCACTTGAAAGTGGCGAGGAGCTTCCGCCAAATGAAATTGGTGAGATTGCAATAAAAGGGCCGCAGGTAATGCAGGGATACTGGAATCGTCCGGAAGAAACTGAAAACACATTTAAAAATGGCTGGCTGCTAACAGGCGATTTAGGTTACATGGATGAGCAAGGTTTCTTTTATGTAGTCGAAAGAAAAAAAGATACAATCATTGCAGGCGGCTTCAATATTTACCCTCGTGAGGTCGAAGAAGTACTATATGAGCATGAGGCCATTCAGGAGGTAGTCGTGGCAGGAATCCCAGATCCATATCGCGGTGAGACGGTCAAAGCCTATGTCGTTCTGAAAAAAGATGCAAGTGTGACAGAAGAAGAATTGAATAAGTTTGCGAGAAAGAGTCTAGCTTCCTATAAGGTACCTCGCAGCTATGAATTTAGAGAGGAACTTCCGAAAACCACGATTGGAAAGATATTACGCAGAGTTCTTATTGATGAAGAAAAGAAAAAAATATCAGAAGAAAGAAAAGAAGCGTAAAGAAGCCCAACCTTCTTACGGAGCAGTGGTTCATTTTAGCTCCGTGTTTTTACAGAATAACTGGACAACCTAAAGATTTGAGCTGTACAATAAACATAGTAGAATGTTAGGACTCTTTAGAAGTTTTTGCTTGACAGTAAAGGGTTGCCATTTTATGATAGAAATATGAATGATGATTCATTCATTTTCTGAAAGGGGACATCCAGTGAAACGCAACAGACCAAAGTATAATCAAATTATTGATGCAGCCGTAATCGTTATTGCCCAAAACGGCTATTATCAAGCACAAGTATCCAAAATCGCCAAGCAAGCAGGCGTAGCGGATGGCACCATTTATCTTTATTTTAAAAATAAAGAAGATATTTTAATATCATTATTTCAAGAAAAGATGGGCTATTTTGTAGAACAGATTGAAGGAGAACTTAAGGGAAAGACCTCAGCTTCAGAAAAACTGTATGTGCTAATTAAAAAGCATTTTCAAATCCTTTCAGAAGACGTGAATTTAGCAATCGTCACTCAGTTGGAATTAAGACAGTCAAATAAAGAATTACGCCTAAGAATTAATGATGTGTTAAGAGAATTTTTACATTTAATTGACCAGATCATCATAGAAGGAAAAGCGAACGGCGAATTTCAGCCTGATTTAAATCATTTGCTTGCTAGGCAGATGATTTTTGGAACGATTGACGAAACAGTGACAACTTGGGTGATGAATGAGCAAAAGTATTCACTCTCAGACCTTGCAAAAGATGTTCACCACCTTCTACTAGGTGGATGCAGCTTAAAAAGTTAACGATTTTAAAAGAGGGTGGCTTAGCCATCCTCGAAAAAAATCGATTAATTCAGCTTTCAGTTTTCTGGGAAAGTATACATATATTAAATTATCGAAAAAGTTCGACTAGCATGCCGGGAGGGAAAGATATGGAATACCTAAAGCTTTCAATTGAAAATCATGTTGCTTTTATAACGATTAATCATGCACCTGCAAACGCGTTGTCTTCGGAAATCATTGTAGAGCTGTCACAAGCCTTCGATCAAATTGCGGAGAACGAGGATGTACGGGTTGTCCTTCTTCATGGAGAAGGAAGATTTTTCTCTGCTGGAGCAGATATTAAAGAGTTTACAGAAGTGGAAAACGGTAAAGCTTTCGAGAAACTGACCAAAAATGGTCAATCTGTATTTGAAAAAATCGAATCTTTTCCAAAACCGGTTATTGCAGCTATTCACGGAGCAGCGCTTGGCGGGGGATTGGAACTGGCTATGGCCTGTCACATCCGTTTAGTAACGGAAAGAGCAAAACTAGGTTTGCCTGAACTACAGCTTGGATTAATTCCTGGATTTGCTGGCACACAACGGTTACCTCGTTATGTCGGTACGGCAAAAGCTGCAGAAATGCTATTTACAAGCGAGCCAATTACAGGAGTACAAGCTGTGCAATGTGGATTAGCTAATCATGCCTGGACAGATGAAGAACTTATTCCGAAAGCGAAGGAATTAGCCTTTAAAATCGCTAAGAAAAGCCCTCTTGCATTAAAGTCGGCTATTGAACTATTAAATTATACTAAGCATGATTCCTACTATAAAGGTGTAGAAAGAGAAGCTGCCCTATTCTGCCAAGCCTTCGATACTGATGATGCAAAAGAAGGAATTGGTGCTTTTATCGAAAAAAGAGAAGCGATATTTAAAGGGAAATAGTAGTTGTTTCATGTCAAAACTAGTGAATTAATAACTTATTTTTAAATATTATGCAGGATTTTGATGAAATCTGAAGAATACAGTAATATATGTTTAAAAAATTCATAATCTTCAAAACTCAAATTATTCGGGAGGTATTATCGTGAACATTTATGTGCTGCTGAAAAGAACATTTGATACAGAAGAAAAAATTACACTTTCTAACGGGAAAATTAATGAGGATGGAGCAGAATTCATCATTAACCCATACGATGAGTATGCTGTAGAAGAAGCAATCCAAGTGCGTGATGCACAAGGTGGGGAAGTTACGGTTATTACCGTTGGAACTGAAGAAGCTGAAAAGCAATTACGCACTGCGCTTGCTATGGGTGCTGACAAAGCCGTATTAATTAATATTGAAGACGACATAGAAAATGGCGATCAATTCACGACTGCCAAAATTATTGGTGAATACTTAAAAAGTAAAAATGCTGATTTAATCATTGCTGGAAACGTAGCAATCGACGGCGGTTCTGGACAAGTAGGTCCGCGCGTTGCTGAGATTTTAGAGATTCCATACATTACAACAATCACTAAATTGGACATCGCAGCTGGAAATGTAAGCGTTATCCGTGACGTTGAAGGAGATTCTGAAACAATCGAAGCTTCTCTTCCATTGCTAGTAACAGCTCAACAAGGATTAAACGAACCACGTTATCCTTCATTGCCAGGAATCATGAAAGCCAAGAAAAAACCACTAGAAGAATTAGAATTGGATGACTTGGATTTGGAAGAAGAAGATGTTGAAGCAAAAACAAAAACAATTGAAATCTACCTTCCTGCTAAAAAAGAGGCTGGAAAAGTGCTTAACGGCGAGATTAGCGATCAAGTTAGCGAACTTGTTCAATTATTACGCAGTGAAGCAAAAGTAATTTAATACAAGCGGTTCTTTTCAAAATATACTACACACAACAAAAAGATAAAATAGAGCACAGGAGGTTTTTATAAATGGCTAGAAAGTTTCTTGTATTGGGCGAAGTTCGCGACGGTTCACTAAGAAATGTATCATTTGAAGCAATCGGTGCGGCTAAACTTGCTGCAGATGGCGGAGAAATCGTTGGTGTTTTAGTTGGTGACAGTGTTCAAAGTTTTGGGAATGAATTGATCCAGTATGGTGCAGACCGGGTAGTTGCAGTTGAGAACGATCAATTAAAACAATATACATCAGATGGTTATGCGCAAAGCTTGCTTGCTATCATCGAGCAGGAAAAACCAGAAGGCATTTTCTTCGGCCATACTGCACTAGGAAAAGATCTAGCGCCAAAATTAGCTGGCAAGCTTGAATTAGGATTGATTTCCGATGTTACTTCTATTGAAGTAGAAGGCGGAAATATCGTTTTCACTCGCCCGATTTATTCTGGTAAAGCATTTGAAAAGAAAATTGTCACAGCTGGAATTGTGTTCGCGACTGTTCGTCCAAACAATATTGAACCATTAGCGAAAGATGAGTCCCGTTCTGGTGATGTTTCTACATTAAGTGTAGATATTAAAGACTTGCGTACGATTATTAAAGATGTTGTGAGAAAAGCAAGTGAAGGGGTTGACCTTTCTGAAGCAAAAGTAATCATTGCCGGCGGACGTGGGGTAAAAAGTGAAGACGGTTTTGAACCATTAAAGGAACTTGCTCAAGTTCTTGGCGGTGCAGTCGGTGCTTCTCGTGGTGCATGTGATGCAGACTATTGCGATTACTCTTTGCAAATCGGTCAAACGGGTAAAGTTGTTACTCCGGACCTATATATTGCCTGCGGAATTTCTGGAGCTATTCAGCATTTAGCTGGTATGTCCAACTCTAAAGTTATCGTTGCCATCAATAAAGATCCAGAAGCTAACATTTTTAATGTAGCTGATTATGGCATTGTCGGAGATCTTTTCGAAGTTGTTCCACTACTAACAGAAGAATTCAAAAAGTTAAAAGTGAACGCGTAATAGAAAGCATTTAAAGAAGAAACAAATAGGTAAGAAACAAGGCATTTGACAGTTAGCTGATAAATGCCTTGTTTTTTTTTGACATGTAATTTTTATTAATAATTGAGCTATCAGGAAGAGCTAAGAAACCTGTATATTTACTCTGTTTTTGGACATCCTACCACTGAAGCAAAATATTAGCATCGATTCTAGTATCAATGTTATACTGTCTTTAGTTATTTGAGTAAATTTGAGGAGGATAAATATATGGCTATTGTAAATGCAACTGACCAAACTTTCACAACTGATACTAGCGAGGGTGTCGTTCTTGTAGACTTCTGGGCTCCATGGTGTGGACCTTGTAAAATGATTGCTCCTGTTCTTCAAGAGCTTGATACTGAAATTGGCGAATCAGCTAAAATCGTAAAAGTGGATGTAGACGAAAACCAAGAAACAGCTGGAAAATTCGGCGTAATGAGCATTCCGACATTAATCGTCCTAAAAGACGGTGAAGTAGTAGATAAAGTTGTTGGTTTCCAACCTAAAGAAGCACTTGCTGAACTTATTGCAAAACACGCTTAATATTAAGTTAGCTAAAAAAAGCTTCAAGTCTGCGGACTTGAAGCTTTTTTCGCTATCTTGATATATAATTAATTGTAAAAAGGGAGAACAGGAGGCTGAATGTATGAACCAACAAATAAAGAATAAACTTGCCCTTCTTCCCGATCAACCTGGTTGCTATTTAATGAAGGATCGTCAGGGAACGATCATTTATGTAGGAAAAGCGAAAGTGTTAAAAAACCGTGTGCGCTCTTATTTCACCGGTTCTCATGATGGGAAAACGTTCCGGCTCGTTAATGAGATTGAGGATTTTGAATACATCGTTACCTCGTCCAATATCGAGGCACTCATTTTAGAGTTAAATTTAATCAAAAAACATGATCCAAAATATAATATCATGCTGAAGGATGACAAGACGTATCCATTCATCAAGTTGACTGCTGAACGGCATCCGCGATTAATCATTACGAGAAAAGTCAAAAAAGATAAAGGTAAATATTTCGGTCCGTATCCGAATGCCTTTGCGGCCAATGAAACGAAAAAACTACTCGACCGCATCTACCCTCTTAGAAAATGCAATACCCTGCCGGATCGCGTTTGTCTCTATTACCACCTCGGGCAATGCCTGGCTCCATGTGTGTATGATGTAGAGGAACAGGAATATAAAAAAATGGTGGATGATATCAATCGATTTTTAAACGGCGGCCATACTGAGATAAAAAAAGAACTGACAGAAAAAATGTTAGAAGCATCAGAAGATCTTGATTTCGAAAGAGCGAAGGAGTTCCGTGACAAAATTGCCCACATCGATATCACGATGGAGAAGCAAAAAATGATGACGACTGATTTTATCGACCGTGATGTATTTGGCTATGCCTATGACAAAGGCTGGATGTGTGTTCAGGTATTTTTTGTGCGACAAGGGAAATTGATAGAAAGGGATGTTTCACTGTTTCCAGTGTATGATGAACCGGATCAGGAACTTCTTACATTCCTAGGTCAGTTTTACGAGATAACCAATCACTTTAAACCAAAGGAAATTTTGCTGCCAGAGTCAGTAGATGCGGAAATGGCTGAGGGGCTGCTTGGCGTGAAAACGATTCATCCAAAACGGGGATCGAAAAAGGATATGCTTAAATTGGCGAATAAAAATGCTGCCATAGCCCTTCAAGAAAAGTTTTCTTTAATTGAAAGGGATGAAGAAAGAACGATCAATGCGGTGGAAAATCTCGGGGTACAATTAGGCATTTACACTCCGCATCGGATTGAGGCTTTTGATAACTCAAACATACAGGGCAGTGATCCGGTTTCTGCCTTAGTTGTATTTATTGATGGTAAGCCGGAAAAAAGAGAGTATCGCAAATATAAAATCAAAACTGTCCAAGGACCCGATGACTATGAATCGATGCGTGAAGTTGTCCGCAGAAGATATTCACGTGTTTTAAAAGAAGGGCTGCCACTTCCGGATTTAATCATTATTGATGGCGGAAAGGGACATGTGGAGGCTGTTCGAGATATTTTAGAAAATGAACTGGGTCTTGATATTCCGCTTTCTGGTCTCATTAAGGATGAAAAGCACAGAACATCGCAATTGATGATTGGCAATCCGCTGGAACTAGTACCGCTTGATTCGCGTAGCCAGGAATTTTATCTGCTGCAAAGAATTCAGGACGAAGTGCATCGGTTTGCGATTACGTTTCATCGCCAGCTACGTGGGAAAAATGCGGTTCACTCGCAGCTTGATGATATTCCTGGAGTCGGAGAAAAACGAAGAAAGCAATTGTTAAGGCATTTTGGTTCATTGAAAAAAATTAAAGAGGCATCTTTAGAACAAATTATTGAGGCAGGCATGCCAAAAGGGATAGCTGAAGGAATCGTTAGAAAATTGCAAGAATAATCTTGCTACCTACATTTCTCTATGCTATGATAAGAAGGAATTTTTAACTAGACAACTTAAAAGTGCTGATAGAGGTGCGGAATTCAAGAGTAAAAACCTGGAGAAGTATGAGCTTCGATGAAAGGTTTTGAAAGGGGATAACGCCGAAGGAAGACAAGACTCATACCTTGTTTTTCTGGTCTGACATTTAATAAATGGCGGATTGTCAGGGGATATACCCTGGAGAGCTATCTCACTGTGTTTACTGTATTAAATACGTGATCACAGCAATGAGATATTTCTCATTGCTTTTTTTATTGCCTAAAAAAGAAAAAGAGGGTGCATTAGGATGGCATTAATCGTTCAAAAATTTGGCGGGACATCCGTCGGTAGTGTCGAGAAAATCAAAAATGTTGCCAATCGAGTAATTGAGGAAGCTGAGAATGGGAATGATGTAGTCGTCGTTGTTTCAGCTATGGGGAAAACAACGGATGAATTAGTTTACATGGCCCAAGATATTTCCAGAACCCCAAGCAAGAGGGAAATGGATATGTTATTGACGACTGGAGAGCAGGTCACGATTTCCCTGTTAACGATGGCTTTAATTGAAGCGGGACGTGAAGCTATTTCTTTCACCGGCTGGCAGGCTGGCATGCAAACAGAATCAGTTCATGGGAATGCCAGGATTTTAAATATTGATGCTTCGAGAATACAAGCTCAGCTTCAAGCAAAGAAAATTGTGGTCGTTGCTGGTTTCCAAGGGAATGATGCAAACGGAGAAATCACGACACTAGGGAGGGGCGGGTCCGATACGACTGCAGTGGCTATTGCTGCAGCATTGAATGCAGACCGATGCGATATTTATACCGATGTAACGGGTGTATTTACAACAGACCCTCGCTACATAAAAGACGCTCGAAAACTGCAATCTATTTCTTACGATGAAATGCTAGAACTTGCCAATCTAGGGGCGGGTGTCCTTCATCCAAGAGCTGTCGAGTATGCGAAAAACCACCAGATTCCGCTTGAAGTCCGTTCGAGTATAGAGAAAGAAGCAGGAACTAAAATTGAGGAGGAAGCAACTATGGAAGAAAATTTAATTGTACGCGGCATTGCTTTTGAAGATAGTATTACAAGGGTCACAGTGAATGGTTTGCCCCGATCTCTAGGTTCATTATCCACAATTTTCATGACACTTGCAAAAAGCCGGATTAACGTTGACATTATTATTCAAAGTATGACCGCAGAGGATACAACAAACCTATCCTTCTCCATAAAAAGTGAAGATACGGAAGCTGTTTTAATCGTGCTAGAAAACAATAAAGACCAATTGGCATTCGATAGAGTGGAAACAGAGGGCGGATTGGCCAAAGTGTCTATCGTCGGTTCAGGAATGGTATCTAATCCGGGAGTGGCTGCCGAGATGTTTGAAGTGATGGCTAACACAGGTATCCAAGTGAAAATGGTCAGCACATCTGAAATTAAAGTCTCAACTGTCGTCAATGAAAAGGAAATGGTGAAGGCAGTCGAAGCACTTCATGAAGCGTTTAAACTAGGACAGCATGCAAAAGTGCTTGCTTGATTGCCTGGAGTCTAATGAAAAACAGACTTCCGACAAAGGGTAAGTCTGTTTTTGGGCTCATTAGATTGGGTCTCTAGGATCCCATTGAATGGTAAATGTCACTTTTTTTGCGCGACGTTTGATTTCTTCTGTTGATTCACTAAAGAATCTTTTCTGCAGTGTAATCTGCTCGGCAAGGAAACCGGCTTCAAGTTGGAAGTGGCAGTCAGGATGAAGATCTAAGCGACGGCTGATTATTTCTCCTGTTAAGGATAATTCCATCTCGTTTTTCGAAAACTTTATGATTTCAAGATGGCCCCAGCCTGCATTTTGGAAAAATGCAATAACTTCCTGTTCGCCATTCAATGGGAATTTTCTCGCTAACTGTTTACCTGCCCAATAGAGAATTTGATTAGAATCTTTTCCGAGAATATCGTTCAATAAAACTTCTCTGATTAATTCGTAGCCGAAAGCTGGAACTTGGAATTCTTCTGTTTGAATTTCTTCTTCTATCGCTGCAGCAATATTTTTTTTCATAGTTTATCGCCTCTTTCTGTAAATCTATTATAAACGTTTTTCTTTTGCAAATTATACTGTTTTTTTATTATTTCAATAGTAATTGGGAAAAAATGAGAAATTATTCCGGGATATTAATAGATTAAATAGTAATTTCTACAAATTAAATTCTTGACAATTAAAAATTATACAATTATAACCAAAAAAATCTATTCTGAAAAAGAGAATTCTTGTATCCGTTTTCTTGACGCACATAGAAGTCAGGAGTAAAATGGACATGTCACATAATTGTAAGAAAGTATAGGGATGTTTCAAATTCTATACTTTATTTTCACGCGGAGATAAAAGGTAGCCACCAGTTTATCTTTGCATGATTTTTCACAAATTAAGGGGGGGCACTTAGTGGCACAAAATCGTGAGTTTGGGAATCGTAGACTTCATTCACTACTTGGAGTTATTCCGATCGGGCTGTTCTTGTTGGAACATTTAGTTACCAACTATATGGCAACAAAGGGACCGGAATCATTTAATTCAGCAGCACATTTCTTAGAAAGCATACCGTTTCGTTATTTCTTGGAAATCTTCATCATTTTCTTACCTTTGATTTATCATGCGGTTTACGGGATTTATATCGCGTTTACGGCTAAAAATAATTTGGGTAGGTTTGGATTTTTCCGAAATTGGATGTTCTTTTTACAACGTCTAAGCGGAATCATTACGTTGATTTTCCTTGTTTGGCATGTTTGGTCAACTAGAATTCAAGCAGCATTAGGTACAGAGGTAGACTTTGACATGATGGCTGAGATTTTCTCTAATCCATTTATGATTGCATTTTATTTAGTTGGGGTCATTTCGACAATTTTCCACTTCTCTAATGGATTATGGTCATTTGCTGTGAGCTGGGGTCTGACAGTTTCACCTAAATCGCAAAAAATCATGACTTACGTTACTTTGATCGTTTTCGTTCTTCTTTCTTATGTAGGGGTTAGCGCAATTTTCGCTTTCGTATAAGAAGATAGAGTTCATTTATAAGTATTAGGAAAAACATAGCTTTGCTAATGGAAATAAGGGAGTGACAGAATTGGGTAAAGGTAAAATTATTATCGTTGGTGGAGGTCTAGCTGGTTTAATGGCTACGATCAAAGCAGCAGAGCTGGGACAACAGGTTGATTTATTTTCTTTAGTACCTGTTAAACGCTCTCACTCAGTTTGTGCCCAAGGCGGAATCAATGGGGCAGTAAATACAAAAGGTGAAGGGGATTCTCCATATATCCACTTTGATGATACAGTTTATGGCGGAGATTTCTTAGCTAACCAACCACCGGTTAAAGCGATGTGCGAAGCAGCACCATCGATTATCCATATGTTTGATCGTATGGGCGTAATGTTCAACCGTACTCCGGAAGGTCTTCTTGATTTCCGTCGTTTCGGTGGTACTCAACATAGCCGTACAGCATTTGCGGGTGCAACAACTGGTCAGCAATTACTTTACGCATTGGACGAGCAGGTTCGTCGTTATGAAGTAGAAGGCCTTGTAACGAAATATGAAGGCTGGGAATTCCTTGGAGCTGTTATCGATGACGACCAAACAGCACGCGGTATCGTAGCACAGAACTTGACTTCAATGGAAATCAAATCATTCCCTGGCGACGCTGTCATCATGGCGAGCGGTGGTCCTGGAATCATTTTCGGTAAATCAACTAACTCAATGATTAATACAGGTTCAGCAGCATCCATTGTTTATCAACAAGGTGTAAATTATGCAAATGGTGAGTTCATTCAAATTCATCCAACTGCAATCCCTGGAGATGATAAGCTTCGTCTAATGAGTGAATCTGCTCGTGGTGAAGGTGGACGTATCTGGACATATAAAGACGGAAAACCTTGGTATTTCCTTGAAGAAAAATATCCTGCTTATGGTAACCTTGTACCTCGTGATATCGCGACTCGTGAAATCTTCGACGTATGTATGAACATGAAGCTTGGTATTAATGGAGAAAACATGGTTTACCTGGATCTTTCTCATAAAGACCCTAAAGAACTTGATATCAAACTTGGCGGAATCATTGAAATTTACGAGAAATTCATGGGTGAAGATCCTCGTAAAGTTCCAATGAAAATCTTCCCTGCAGTTCACTATTCTATGGGCGGACTTTGGGTGGATTATGACCAAATGACAAACATTAAAGGTTTATTTGCTGCAGGTGAGTGTGATTACTCCCAACATGGTGGTAACCGTTTAGGTGCGAATTCACTTCTTTCTGCAATCTATGGTGGTTCAGTAGCTGGACCGAATGCAGTTAAATATATTGAAGGCCTTGATAAAACTTCAGAGTCTATTCCTTCTTCATTGTTTGATGGTTACGAAAAACAACAACAAGAAAAATGGAATGCAGTAATGTCTCTTGATGGTAATGAAAACGCGTATGTTCTACACAAAGAACTTGGTGAGTGGATGACACAGCATGTTACTGTAGTTCGTTACAATGACAAGTTGAAAGAAACTGATAACAAGATTCTTGAGTTGATGGAACGTTACAAGAAAATTAACATCAACGACACTGCTAAATGGAGCAACCAAGGAGCTGCCTTCACTAGACAGCTTCAAAACATGATGCAATTAGCTCGTGTTATCACAATTGGTGCTTTAAACCGTGACGAAAGCCGCGGAGCTCATTACAAACCTGATTTCCCAGAACGTAATGATGATAAATTCATGAAAACAACAATGGCGACATTCAAAGGCTTGGATCAAGCTCCTGAATTCCATTACGAAGATATTGATGTATCACTTATCGCACCACGTAAACGTGATTACACAACGAAACATTAAAGAGGGGGAGCAAAAAAATGGTTGAAACTAAATCTGAGACTAAAACAGTCCGTTTTATAATCACTCGTCAAGATACACCGGATTCAGCTCCTTATGATGAGGAATTTGAATTAGCGTACCGTCCGAATATGAATGTAATTTCCGCTCTAATGGAAATTCGTCGTAATCCAGTAACAGTACAAGGTAAACACACTACAGCAATCGCTTGGGACATGAACTGTCTAGAAGAAGTATGTGGTGCTTGTTCTATGGTTATCAATGGTAAACCTAGACAATCATGTACAGCTCTTATTGATCAATTAGAACAGCCGGTTCGTCTTGCTCCAATGCGTACTTTCCCTGTTGTTCGTGACCTTCAAGTCGACCGTAGCCGTATGTTCGATTCATTGAAAAAGGTAAAAGCTTGGATTCCAATCGATGGTACGTACAATCTTGGACCAGGACCACGTATGCCAGAAAAGAAACGTCAATGGGCTTACGAATTATCTAAATGTATGACTTGCGGTGTATGTTTAGAAGCTTGTCCGAACGTAAACAGCAATTCAGACTTCATGGGACCACAACCATTATCACAAGTTCGTTTATTCAACGCACATCCAACTGGTGCAATGAACAAAGCTGAACGTTTAAATACAATTATGTCTGATGGGGGCCTTGCAAACTGCGGTAACTCACAAAACTGTGTGCAGTCTTGCCCTAAAGGTATTCCTTTGACTACATCGATTGCAGCATTAAACCGTGATACTACTATTCAACAATTCCGTAACTTCTTCGGAAGCGACGAAGTTTAATAATGAGAAAAGAACCTGTATCTTAGGATATAGGTTCTTTTTTTTGTATAAAAATGTGAACAGCTTCACATCTAAAACCTATGTAAGAAGGTGAGAAATAACGGATTTTAATGGTGGGGATATTATCTTTATATTGTTTTTTGTTTGTGTTCTTCTTATTAAAGCTTATTAATTGTGTCATTTATCCGTTCATATAAATATGGAAAAACAAACTTCTGGTATAGAAAACAGCTTAACGCTATGCTGTAGCAATTGAAAATAGTATGGTGTAAAATTATAAAATGGTCGAATCCATCATATTTACATAATAAGAATATAAAATCCTTTTCATTATTTATTTTTTCTTATAAAATGAGTGAATAGTCATTCATTTTATAAAGGGGAGTGCACAGATTGAGCAGAATATCATATATCGATAATATAAAAGAGTGGGGTAGCGATTTTTCTTTTAAACATGAAATTAAGGTCCGTTTTTCAGAAACAGATATGTTCGGTCATTTGAATAATACGGTTCCATTTACCTATTTTGAGGAAGCGCGAATTGAGTATTTTAATAGCATGGGTTTTATGAAGGATTGGACTTCGGATGGAAGCAATGAGATACCGGTTGTTGCTGATTTACAGTGTGATTATATCCAGCAGGTGTTTTTTAACGATCAATTGATGATCCATGTAAAAGCGGCCAGTGTCGGGAATTCATCTGTGGACATTCATTACATGGGAACTAAACAAGATGGTTCGGTTTGCTTGACGGGTAGAGGAACGATTGTCCAAGTTTCTAAAACCACTGGGAATCCGATTCCTTGGCCGGAAGAGATGAAGGAATGTATGGAGCGAACAAAGGTCAAACATTCTTAAATAAAGTTTCAATTAGACAAGTAAAAGAGTCACTCCCTTGCCCCAGCCGACATACTATATCTTGACTAAATAGACACCCACTCCGGGTTTTATGCTGGTGAAGGCAAGGAGGGTAACATTACTTGAAGGAGAACGAATTCACTCATAAGCCACTACTCACCAAAAGAGAAAAAGAAGTATTTGAGTTACTAGTACAAGATAAAACAACAAAAGAAATCGCAGGTGAATTGTTTATTAGCGAAAAAACAGTTCGAAACCATATTTCAAATGCGATGCAGAAGCTTGGAGTCAAAGGACGTTCGCAGGCAGTTATAGAACTCCTTCGTATGGGAGAACTTAAGCTTTAATGTGTTGACTCTTTTAATACGTAAGCCTTATAAATTTTTTCTCTCCCATTCATTGGCAGCATATAAGGAAGTCTGAGACAATTCTCGTTACTTTGACTTCTTTAGATGCTGCTTATTTTAATGGAGGGGGTTTCATTATGTCCTTTAGATAATCTATCTTGAAATTTATTTCACTTTCCTCCAAAATGGTAGTATGATAAGTTTCATGAAGTGGGGAGCTGGGTGTATGGGTGAAGAGAAGCAGGCTGCATATGTGGCCGAAATCGAAAGGGAATTGCGCTATGTCTCGTCATGGCTAAAGCAAAGGGGACGGGAAATTCTTAGTGATTACAAAATTACTATTCCACAGTTTTTGGCTTTGCAATGGCTTTTTGAAGCGGGCGACATGACGATTGGCGAATTGTCTACGAAGATGTTTCTTGCCTTTAGCACAACGACGGATCTGATTGACCGCATGGAGAAACATCAGCTTGTTCAGCGCGTCAAGGATAAGAAAGACCGGCGTGTGGTTCGAATTCACCTTCTTGAAGAAGGTGAACGGATTATCGAAGAAGTGATCAACAAGCGGCAGCAGTACTTGAGTGGCGTTTTAGTCAATTTCAGTGAATCCGATATTGTTTCCTTAAGTGAGACTTTAGCAAAACTACATCAAGAAATGAAAGAAAAATGAGGCGAGTTTTTTGAAACAACCAATAGGAATCATTGATTCGGGGGTAGGTGGTTTGACAGTGGCTAAAGAAGTCATGCGCCAGCTACCAAATGAAAATATAATTTACTTGGGCGATACCGCAAGATGCCCTTATGGACCAAGGTCGAAAAAAGATGTCCAAACCTTCACTTGGCAAATGACAAGGTTCTTATTGAAGAAGGATATTAAAATGTTAATCATTGCCTGCAATACTGCGACGGCAGCGGTGCTCGATGAAATTAGAGCGATACTTCCGATTCCTGTATTGGGTGTTATTCATCCTGGGGCAAGGGCGGCATTGAAGGTTTCTAATTCTCTACATATAGGAGTAATTGGCACAGAAGGTACTGTGAAAAGCAAGGCCTATGACGACGCACTTGCCTCCATTAATTCGGATGTGAAAGTGGATAGTTTAGCTTGTCCAAAATTTGTCCCCATTGTCGAAAGCGGAGAGTTTCAAGGGAAAATCGTGAATAGGGTTGTGGCTCAAACTTTGAACCCGTTAAAGAAAACGAACATCGATACATTAATCCTTGGCTGTACCCATTATCCGCTGTTATGGCCTGTAATCTCAGAGTATATGGGAGATAAAGTACAAGTCATTTCCTCTGGGGAAGAGACAGCCCGTGAGGCAAGTGTTATTTTGGATTACTATCGATTAATCAATAAAAGCAAGCAGCGTCCGGTTCATCGTTTTTACACAACTGGTTCAAGAGATATGTTTGGGTCAATCGCATCGAGTTGGCTCGGTATTCATATCAATGCAATAGAAACAATTAAAATTGACCACCTATAAGACTTCCATTTGGAGGTCTTTTTTTGTAGAAAGGAGCAAAAAAATGGAATCACAAAGCATATCGTTCTGTATATTCTACAAGCGTGGATGGAAGAAGCATAGATTGGCTTGAAGAGACAGAAGGTGCTGGGGATAATGGATACGTTGGTTTCTTTAAATTGATACGGTGATTATGGGAAACAAAACGTATCAACAGATTCATACACTAGCAGAAGAATTTCCTTATCAAGATAAATTCTGCTACGTATTTTCTAGAAGTGCGAAAGGAAAAGATGAGCATGTTGAATTTGTGAATGAAGATGTGGTAGATTTCATTAAAAATCTAAAAGGTGACTCAAGGATTTGGCTAATCGGTGGTGCAGAGTTAGTTAGAGAGTTCATGAGAAAACGGCGAAATGATTCTTTCTATTATTCCTACCGTATTAGGTAAAGGGATTTCTTTGTTTCAAGCAAGAAATCCTGAATTCGAATTAAAGCTGACAAACATACAGCAGTACGGGCAGAGTGCTCAGCTGCATTATCAGAGAGAAAAATAATTGGTCTATTTTCCCTTAGGGCTCGTATAAATAGGAGTACAAACTGTCCTAGGAGTGATTTTATGTCCAATAAATCGAAAGTAACAATAGTTGTTACCATTCTAGCATCTTCTTTTTTTCTTTCCGGCTGTGGATTATTTGGCGGTGAAGAGAAAAAGGAGATTGATCCGCCTAAGGATGTTTCATTAGTCGAGGATGAAACTTCATTAAAAGAGACCAACGGGGAGCAAAAGCCGGCAGCAGATGGGGAAGAGGGAGCTGTTGAAACAACAACAGTGAAGACCGAGTTGTATTTAATTGATAAAAGTGGATATGTGGTACCACAGACAATGGAACTTCCTAAATCGGAAGCCGTCGCAAAACAGGCCCTTGACTACCTCGTGGATAATGGACCAGTTACGGATAAGCTTCCAAATGGGTTTAGAGCGGTTATTCCTGCCGATACTCAAATAAGTGTAAACATAAAAGAAGGAGTGGCTGTGGCTGACTTTTCACCAGAATTCAAAAATTACCAAAAAGAAGATGAACTCAAAATTCTTCAAGCTATTACATGGACACTAACTCAATTCGACTCGGTTGATAAAATCCAAATGAGAATTAATGGGGAAGATATTTCGGAAATGCCAGTCAATGGCACGCCTATAGATGAAAATATCTCACGTTCTTCCGGAATCAATATTGATACGAGTGACGTGGTAGATATTTCGAATACGAAAGCCTTGACTGTCTATTACATTGGCGGGGACGAGGAGTATGCCTATTATGTACCGGTAACACGCCGTATTAGCGAGACGGTGTCGGATAATGTAACAGCAGCTGTTGAGGAATTAACGAAGAGTCCTTCTGGAACAAACCTGCAAACGGGCTTCATGAGTGATGTGGCCTTACTTGATCAGCCGAAAGTGGCAAAAGGGAAGGTTACCCTCAATTTTAACGAAAACATTCTTGGCAGTTTTAAAGAGAAAAAGGTTTCTCAAGATGTTCTTGATGCATTAGTTTTATCTTTGACGGAGCAAAAGGGAATTCAAAGTGTTGAGGTACAGGTGCAAGGCAGTGCAGAGATTCTTAACGAAGAAGGAAAGAAATTATCAGAACCTGTGGTCCGTCCAGAAAAAGTGAACACAGGTAGTTTTTAAAGAATCGATTTTGTATACTATAGATATAACACAATGAGGCAGCCTTTCGCTGCCTCTTATTCTTTTTTTGAAATTAGGGGGATACAAAATGCGCGTTGACGGAAGGCTGAATACTGAATTAAGGACGATACAGATCCAAAAAGATTATTTGAAGCATCCTGAAGGTTCGGTATTAATTACCGTCGGTGACACAAAGGTCATCTGTACCGCAAGCGTTGATGAGCGGGTTCCGCCGTTCATGCGTGGTAAAAAGAAAGGTTGGATTAATGCGGAGTATTCGATGCTTCCGCGAGCAACAAATCAACGGACAATCAGGGAATCGGCAAAAGGGAAAATAACAGGGCGCACGATGGAAATTCAGAGGCTAATTGGACGGTCACTGCGGGCAGTGGTCGATTTAGAGGCGCTAGGTGAGAAAACGATCTGGATTGATTGCGATGTTATTCAAGCAGACGGCGGCACTCGGACAGCTTCAATTACAGGCGCATTCGTCGCATTGGCTCTTGCTTTAAATAAGCTGGATGAAGAGGGGAAACTGGCGGTATTTCCGTTGAAAAATTATCTAGCAGCAACAAGTGTCGGGATTATTGAAGAAGCAGGAGTTGTGTTAGACTTAAATTATCTTGAAGACTCAAGCGCCCTTGTGGATATGAATATCATCATGACCGGCAGTGGTGAATTTGTCGAATTGCAGGGCACAGGGGAAGAGGCAACTTTTACATATAACGAGTTACAGCAACTACTTTCAATAGCTCAAGAAGGACTTCAAACCTTATTTGAGGTGCAAAAAGAAGCACTTGGAGTTATTGCCGATAAAATACAAAAGGGTGAGACAAAGTATGAAGACAGTAATTATTGCAACGAAAAATAAAGGAAAAGCCAAAGAATTCGAAAGTCTATTTTCTGCAAAAGGATATGAAGTAAAAACACTTCTTGACGTACCGGACGCACCGGATGTGGAGGAAACAGGAAAGACTTTTGAAGAAAATGCAATTCTTAAAGCAGAAGCCATTGCCCATCAACTAGGTCACTTCGTGATTGCTGATGACTCCGGTTTGATTGTCGATGCATTAGATGGACGTCCAGGTGTATACTCTGCGCGCTATGCTGGCGAGTCAAAGAGTGATGAAGCGAACACGAAAAAGGTTCTGCAGGAACTAGAGGGTGTACCAGAAGCGGAAAGAACAGCAAGGTTTTATTGCGCCTTAGCGTTAGCGTCACCAAATCAGGAAACAATCACTGTTTCTGGGACGATGGAAGGCTTGATTACCGAAAAGCCTTCAGGAACGAATGGGTTTGGATATGACCCAGTCTTTTTTGTTAAAGAGCAAGGGAAAACAAATGCTGAACTGACAAAAGAGGAAAAAAACCAAATCAGCCACCGTGCCCATGCATTGAAGGCTTTGGATGAAAAACTAGGTCAATTTCTAAAAAGGGAAGAAGGAATGTGACGATGAAAGTGCTAATAATGAGTGACAGTCATGGCTTAACTCATGAAATCAGCATGATAACCGACCGTCATAAACAAGAAGTTGCAACCATGATTCATTGCGGTGATTCAGAGCTAGAAAGCAAAGACCCTCTCATGAAGGGCTTTTTAGCTGTACGGGGGAACTGTGACATTGATGCTGCCTATCCGGATGACATTGTTGAAGAAATCGGTGGCAAGCGCTTTTTCTTTACCCACGGACATTTGTATAACATCAAGATGACTTTAATGAATTTGTCTTATAAAAGTGAAGAAATCGGTGCCGATATTATTTGCTTCGGTCACTCCCATGCCGCTGGTTCCGAGTGGATTGACGGCAGGCTCTTCATCAATCCAGGCAGCATACGCCAGCCACGCGGACGAAAAGAGAAAACATATGCCATTTTGGATATTGGAAGCGACCAACTTGAAATCATCTATTATGATCTTGAAGGAAAAATCGTTGAGGAGCTAGGTAGGGCTTATCGAATCGACTAACTTAATGTATAATGAACAGGAAGCGTTTTTCCCGCTTCCTGGCTTATAAAAAAGAAAAAAACTTTTTTATGAAAAACCGTTGACTTTCTTTTGGTATCCTACTATAATAAGAAGTGTCCTAAGGGAACAGTTAAGGTAATACATAAGTTTTGCCGCAACTTATATCATAAATGTCTCAGTAGCTCAGCTGGATAGAGCAACGCCCTTCTAAGGCGTCGGTCGGGAGTTCGAATCTCTCCTGGGACGCTAACAAAGTGGCTTTAAAGCCCGATGCGAAAACCTTCTATATCGTTTAGTGAAACGGTCAGTATAACGGTCATGTAAGAAATTACACCGTATATCGACTTATCTTACTAACGATATAGGAGGTTTTTTTCGTATGACCAAAAGAAAAGGATTATTAGATGTTGAAGTAGACGTAAGAGGACTATTAGAGGAAATACCTGTATCTAGTACTATCGCTTCTAAACCAAGGGCGTTCCAATGTATTTTTTTCATATATTAGCACCAAAAAGGTGTAAATGATCGAAAATGTTAATTTGTTTTTGGGAATGAGTTTTGGTTCTATGAATAGACATAAATAAATTGTTTTTTTATTAAAGGGATTAATAGCCCCATAAACGACTGTTTGTGGGGCTGGTTTTTTTGAAGTAACGTGTATTATAGATGAAGATATTTCCTTTATTTTTGTTCCGCAATCGGGCCATATTCTAGAATAAGGAAGGGAATTAAAAGGTACTTCTTGAATTGTAAGTTAAGCCAGAAAAAGGCAGGATTATTAAGAGAGATAACATATTTTTAATTATTAAATCGTAATGGGTGGAGGGATTTCAATGGATTTGTATTACGAAGTTAATGGTAATGGTCATCCTGTGGTTCTCCTCACTGGTGGTGCTGATGTACGGAACTGGACATTTGTCGCATCTCTTTTAGCGAAACACTACAAGGTCGTTGCTTTTGACGGACGTGGGACCGGGAAATCACCGTCCCCTTTAGAAGATGTCAACCAGGTTGAAGATTTGCTGTCGCTGCTTGATCATCTAGAAATCAATCAGGCGACACTCATCGGTCACTCAATGGGTGGCCAAATTGCCACTGAATTCGCTCTGAATTATCCTGAAAGGGTTTCAAAACTTGTTTTGCTTGCGCCTGGATTATCTGGGTTTAGCTATTCTAAGGAATTTGAAGAGAGTATGAAGACGATTCATGAAGCTGCCCCCGATATCGATAAGATGATTGAGCTTTTGCTCAGTGATCCATCGTATCGTGTTGTAACAATGAGTCCTCACCGGAATTTGATGGTTCAAATGCTCCGGCACCATATGAACCGAATGTTTGAATGGCCGGCTGTTAAATTGATTTGGCCGCAACCACCGGCCATCGAAAGATTAGGAGAATTGACGGCCAAAACATTATTGATAATCGGTAAGGAAGATTCACCCGATAACCTTCGTGTTGCCAATTACTTTCGAAAGCACTCAGACGCTCGAATCATAGAAATTCCAGGTGCTGATCATATGGTCAATCTCACCCATCCCGAGAAACTGTATCGTCAAATTACTGGTTTTATGAAGGAATGAAAAGTTTACTATGCCAAAGACTCCGGAAATTCATTCGTCAGTTTTGTAACTTATCTAACTAAAATAAACAGGATGACATTGCTTTCTCTAGCTGCCTTTTATAACATGGGTAGGTCATCATGAATTAATAAGTTATATATGATAAAAGAAGAGAACGCTTATAACAAAGTGTTCTCCTCTTGTTGATTATTATGATAACTTCGAATTGTTCGATAGAGTGTATTCTGCATTTTTTTACTGCAAGCTTCATTCAAGTACCATGATAAATTTTGAATTAATGTAGGGGTGTTCTATAACTCTGCAAAATTTATTATTACTAGTATTGCAATGAGTATTATACTAGGTTATAATAAAAATCACGATTACGGTCTAAGTTCGAAAAGTGACCGTTATACTGAACTGAAGAAAATCAGCGAAATGTCTCAGTAGCTCAGCTGGATAGAGCAACGCCCTTCTAAGGCGTCGGTCGGGAGTTCGAATCTCTCCTGGGACGCTAACAAAAACAGCCAAGACCTTTAAAAGGTTTTGGCTGTTTTACTTTTATCGGGAGAAAGTTAAAATGATTGTTCGGGGGAGTTTTTCCTTATTTTAGGTATTGATTTTTATTATGTATAATAATAGTCCTATACATTGGTGTAGGGTCTTTTTTTCGTTTTAGGGCAAGTGAACGAGCATAATATCAGGATTGAATCAATTCTTTTTACCTTGGAAAAAATCTATGGGGAAATAAATCGGTTTCTAAGCATAAGAATGAATGTCTATTGATTTGTGATTATAGAACTATTCATGTTCGTATTCCTTCAAGGAAGTTTTTTATTTCTTATTTATCGCAGGTAGATTATCTTTTATGTCGAATTTGTAATAAATAAGGAGTTGTTCAGATGAATAAAGATAGATTATTTAAGTTCATTCAAACTTCCACTCGAGGTAATTTCTTTTCAGTAGAGATAGCCGAAGATGGAACTAAGGTAGTTCAATTAGCTAAGGAATTAGAAAAGGAAGGAAGAATTAAGTTAAGAGCGTGTACGAGAAAAGAACAAGGTGTTTATCTGGAAGGAATACTTAAGTTTGTGCCTAACTAATACTTATTCAGTTTTATCGAATCATTTCCAATCATTATTTGAAAAAACATCCAACTAGTTGGATGCTTTTTTTACTTTGTACATCAATTCCTATTAAATGTTTGAAGGTTTTTATTTATAATTTTGCGATTTTTATTATTGCCGTTTTTAATCCTTCAACGGTTGAACTTTTATCTTCACTGTTAGGTTGCTTGGCACTTAATTGGTTTTGTATAAGTATTTCAATGGTTTCATGTAACTCAAGCATATCCATCCGATACATTATGCAGTGTCTTGTGTAAATCAATTACACTCACTTATTGAGTTTGCCGAAGTGGTTTAGTAACATCTGAAGAGAATCCTTGGTTAATGTTACTCTGAAATCAACTTTTCCATAGGTTATTTTTTCTAAATGAGATTCGATTTTTGATATAATTACGGAAATGGCTAACAGGATTCAGAAAATATAGGAGGAATGTATGAAGGGACTTAATGATGAATGGATCATGGAGGGACATGGTGATTTTAATTTCACCGTATGGAGAGATTATTTTCAAGAAAACAAGATGAATGTGCAGCAGGTGAATTGGAGTGATGCTTATAAACTTTCTAAGCATGAGTTACAAACGATCTATAAGTCCATTCAACAGTTTCAAGTAGGGGAAAGTTCAGAGGGGAAGTTTTTAATCAAAGCTGCCAAGGATTATCTAGTCGATCAGCATGATAAGAGCTATTTGCAAGCACTTACACTTTTTATTCAGGAAGAACAAAGACATGCGCGTGACTTAGGACTATTTATGAAAAAGCAGCACATTCCAATAATTAAAAAGCACTGGGTGGACCAAGTATTTAGGCGGCTTAGAAGGTTTGCTAATTTAGAACAGTCTATTACTGTTTTGTTAACTGCTGAAATAATCGCTACTGTGTATTATGATGCATTAAAACAAGTTACAAGTTCTGGGGATTTACATGATTTATGTGGACAAATTCTTCGTGATGAAGCTAAGCATGTGGAATTTCAATCTCACACAATAAAAAGGCTGTCAAAGCATCGGAATAAATGCTTAAAGAAATCAATTAGCTTTTTGCGAATGTTTTTATTAGCAGGAACTTTACTCACTGTTTGGGTATATCACTACAAAGTATTAAAAGCAGGGGGATATAGTTTCCTTAAATATTTTAGATCGGCGTTCAATGAATTTTATAGATCAGAAGGATTAATTAATCAGTAAGTTGAACGCGGGAGAATGTCTGTATTTTGTGAAAAATGGATATTCATAGTTAGTAGGATATGTTGATATAAAATGACTGTGTCAGTGTTAAACCAGTATTGTTGAGGTTTCCTCACGATTGTTACAGATAAATTTTGTTTTTTTATTTCGCTCATTAAATACTAATTCATCAAACATGCATAGACCGATGTAGCATCATTCGTAAAGATAACATTCAACGTATATTTGTCAACAGGAGATGATTCTTTTGTAAGAAAATCTCTTGTTGGTAGCCTCCTCATATCAAGGAACGTCCAATCCACTCAGTAAATAATCTGGCCAATCAATAACAAACTCCCAATAACCCAATTACTTAATACCTTCTTGAAAGCTCTCTCTTTTTCCAAACCTATATGCCCTCAAAGTCTTACCCCATATTGTGTAACGTAACTAATGGTGAAAATGAATAAATGGTTATCCTATTATGATATAAAAGTGACTAATTCTCAAAAAATATTGACATAATGCAAACAAATTAATATTATGTTTATTATATTATAAACTTTACAAGGAAGTGTTTGTTTGATGCAAGATGCAGAAATGTTTTGGAGTGCATCGCATGATGAGCTAAAACAGGGCTATATCCAAGAAGAGAATCAGTTTATTTGTTTGCTGTGCGGAAATACAGTTCAAAAAGGGATAGTGTATCCAAAAGATGGGACTCTTTATGAGGCAGAGAGGTATATGCGTATTCATATCGAAAATGCACATCAATCGGTATTCGAATACTTGATTGATCTCGATAAGAAACTAACAGGTCTCACAGATCATCAGAATCGCCTTCTTCGTCTTTTTTATCAAGGGAAAAACGATGCTGAGGTTCAAGAGGAAATGGGAATTGGAAGTTCTTCTACCATTCGGAACCATCGCTTTGTATTAAAAGAGAAGGAGCGTCAAGCTAAGTTATTTTTGGCCATGATGGAACTTTTAAAAGATAAAGATAAACATGCGCCGGCATTTGTCCCTCTTCATCAAAAAGCAAGGATGGTGGATGATCGTTATAATGTTACACAGGATGAAATGAAGGTCATATTGAAAAAATTCTTTCCACAAGGTAGTCAGGCTGCTTTGAGTACTTTTCCACCAAAGGAAAAACAAAGGTTTATTGTTCTTCAAGAAATTTCGAAACGTTTTAAAAATGATCAGAAATATAACGAAAAAGAAATCAATCAAATATTGGATGCGGCTTATCATGACTATGTTCTTTTGAGAAGATATTTAATAGAATATGGATTCTTGGATAGAAAGCCTGATGGAAGCCAATATTGGCTGAAGAAATGACGACTGGAGGCAATGAAGATGGATCGAAAAAAAGAATTGAAGCAATTATATAAAGAAACAAAAGTTGAGGCGGGAGTTTATCAAATAAAAAACACGATAAATAATAAAGTGTTTATCGGAAGCACCAGGAATTTAAAGACATTAAAGGGTAAACAATTTGAATTGGAAATGGGATCAAGTACTAATAAAATGCTGCAAGATGAATGGAATCAATATGGGGAAGAAGCCTTTTCTTTTGAGGTGCTAGAGGTTCTAAAACCGAAAGAAACAGGATATTTTGACGCCAAACGGGAATTGAAAAAACTTGAGGAAGCATGGTTGGAAAAAATACAGCCATATGAAGAAAGAGGATACAATAGGGTAAAATCCAGCTGAAGTGTATCTGAATTTAAAGAGATAGCAGATAATCAATCTTAGATTATTCACCGAATTCCCGGCATGCCAAAGTAGGATGCACATCGCCCTCATTTCTGTAAAAAAATTGGGTAAATAAGGTATTATTGATGTGAAGAATAATATATTTAAGTGTTTACGATAAGGGGACGAGGGAATGGGAAATGAAGATAAATATTTAAGAGCGAAAAAGAGGGTGGAAAACCTTAAGGCATTCTACATTCATCTAACGGTGTATTGTTTGGTTAATATTATGCTTTTTGTTATTAACCTAATGACGGATGCTGGTTATTGGTGGTTCCTCTATCCCCTTGGAGGATGGGGAATTGGAGTTCTGGTACACGGTTTAACAACTTTTGCACATGGTAACTTCGGATCGGAATGGGAAGAAAGAAAGATAAAGGAATACATGGAAAAGGATAAAAAGGATATCTAACAAAATATGAATAAGTTCAATGTAAGGAACCAGTTATGGTTCTTTTCAGTTTTTAAGACAAAAGGGGTTCGGAATTAAAACATTTCGAACCCCTTTTGATATTTTCTTGGAATTTTGCTCAAGATTAAGAGCTTGGGTCTCTACGAGATCATAACGTTAGGCCATTTTTGGACCTTGCCATGTCCAATTGGCCTCTACTTTAAATTCATGGATGCGAAAGAAAGCATCGCTTGCATCGACAATTTTTTAAGTCCCCTTAAAGTAGTCCAAAGCATACCATGCTTTTCTTTTGCATCTGCGAATAAACGCTCAATCGTTTTCTTTACGTTTCGCACAAATAGGTTTTACATCTTGATAATGACGCAGATGATCTGCTTCTTCCGTATATTCTTGCCAAATATGGCGTGTCACCACTTTTTGATGGTCTTAGCTTTCTGTACACTGTGATGAGCAAGTCGCACAAATGTGTTTGGATGATTTATACTCGCGATAGCCCTCTTTATTTGTTGTTGAGTACTTTAAAATCTCTCCCGATGGGCAGAGATAACAATCATAATGTTCATCGTAAACATACTCATGTTTGCGGAAGAATCCTTCTTTTGCTCGAAGACGTGTATAGGGTTAAGCCGGTGTGATTTCTTTGTCAAAAAGGTAGCTTGTAATGGAGCGATCGCTAAAGAATTAAAAATCCACCTGAGTGCGGCCTTCTATTGGATACATAAGGTTTTATATGCCTTGCAATCACTTGGTCACCGGAAACTTTTAGGAATTATTGAAAGTGAAGAAACCTTTTTCTTAGAGAGCGATAAAGGTAAGAAGAATATTACTCACCGAAAACCTCGTAAAAGAGGAGGTTCTGCTTCCAAAAGGGGTATATCGAAAGAACAAGTATGTGTGATTGTTGCTCACGATAGAAACGGTGAAATCCTTTCTAAAGTGGCTGGTAAAGGACGAATAACGGCTTTTGAAATAGATGCTGTACTAGGTGATTACTTAGATAAATCTGCTTTACTATGTACAGATACGGCAACTAACTATAAAAAGTTTGTGGCTATAAAAGGATTAAAGCACCAAGCTATTAATGCACGTAATAAGGAATTTGTTCGACAAAAAATTTATCACGTTCAGCACGTTAATAGCTATCATCGAAGATTAAAAGACTGGATGGAACGATTTAATGGTGTAGCAACAAAATATCTAAATGGTTATCTGATATGGCATCGTTTCTTAGAGTTAAATAAAAAATTGTCTTCTAAAGAAAATACAAATGAAATGTTATTGAATGCTTGTAAAAAAGCAAATTTTACAACTGAATCGATATCAGAAATATAAACTGATGTATTTCACTTTTGGAGCGGAAGAATAAAAGAAGAACAAGAAGTTTCGTTACTAAAACCTACTTGTTCCTCCCTTTCTATGTTTAATCTTCTAAAGATGGACGTAAGGCGAACAAGTAAAATATACTAATCAAACTATAACGGTTTTACAGGTACGCATATTTCGCAATATTCGTTGTTAATCATATCACCAGTGTATCTTTCTAAAATCGGTTTATTATCAATTTGATATCCACTGTTTTGGAAAGATGAGAAAATTTCAGCCCAGGCTTTTTGAATATCTTCTGCTGTATGTTTGACTTTGCGAATAAAGTATTCACCACCAGAAAGTTCACTTTCGCAAATTGAATCATCAATTTGATAATCCTTTGAAATCACAATACAAGCGTCATATCTACAATTTTCAGGAAGTGTTGTTTCAGGATTATCTTGTGGAATTCCAAGTATGATTGCCGATTCGAGAAGATTGTTCTCTTCAGCCCATTTCTTTAATTTTTCCATTGCTTGACCATTATTGGGACTATATGGACCAACTTGTCGCACATATGCAATGCGATAATTGGGAAGAATTTCAACATTAATATTCATAGTTCCTTCCTCCTTTCTCCATAAATACTTACTGCAATTCGAATACTATTAGGTTATAAAAATATAATCAATTGTTTTTTTAAAATTTATGATTTTCTTATTAATCCAAAGCCGACAAAAGCTAACTTCAAAATGGTCCTCATCTATTAATAAGATAGCAACAATCTTTTAGAACATAGCCAACAAAAAAGACTGTAGGCAAAAGCTTATATCTAATTGTTAAAGCAAAGTGGATTGGAACGGAAGGTGTGAGACTCCTGCGGGAAAAGCGCGTCCAAGGGAGACCCCGCAGGCGCAAAGGCGCCGAGGAGGCTCCCGGACCGCCCGCGGAAAGCGAGTGCCTGAAGTGGAAAGTAACGTTCAAATTTTACACCCCCTCAAAAAAACTTAGACAATCTCCAATACTATAATACTATCGAGTTTGTTTACAGTCTGAAGGAACCAGTTATGGTTCCTTTTTTAGTATAGAGAGATTCTTAGTTCTAGTTAATTTTAAATGAACCTTATAGAAGGTTAATGATAACCTCGTACTTGTTGTTAGTTTTTAAATGGTTTAAGCTATTATTATGGGAATCAGATAGAGCTGTTTTTTGGAATAGATGCTGAGTCTCTTAGAGGAGCTTTACTAAATAATTAATTTTTAGGAGTTGCGCATGAAAAAAATAGGATGGATTATAACTGGAATAGGGGCTTTTTTCGCACTGGGTGCCTTGCTTTATCCTTTGAATGTTATTGATAAAACACTATGTATTTATTTATTACTTGGTGGTGCGGGGCTTATGTTTGTCGGATCTATGTTTAGAGCCTTTTCGCTCCTTAAGAGATAAAATAATAAATGAAAAGGTTGGTATATACCAGGGGCATTAGAAATAATCGAGGGTCTTTGGTGTATCAGTCTGTTTTTTAGCTCCGTGTGTCAATGTGAAAAAGCTATCACTGTGATATGATTTAATCATAAATCATTCAAGATAAGGTGATGACATGGAAAAAAATCAATTAAAGTATGCACAGCAGCATCTGGCTAATGAACGTACCTTTTTGGCGTGGATCAGAACGGTGATTGCGATTGTAGGTGTTGGTTTTTTAACCACGAGTTTGCATTTTACGATTGGCGTGCATCGGGACGACCGGATTGATTTGATTAGTATTGTGTTGGGGATGTTTACTTGTGCCTTGGGTTTAGTGATTACTGTATTGGCGACTATTGGTTATTTGCATAAGAAGCGACAAATTAACGAGGAGAAGTTCAAGCCCTCTAGTGCGCAGGTAATTCTCATAGCGGTCTTTATGGTGATTATGCTATTGATGATTATTTTATATTTTCTTTTTATAAAATTTTAACAGGCTGTCCTATCCAGTATAGGGCAGTTTTTTTAGTTTCTTCTTATATATTTATCCTTACATAATTATGGAAAGAATCCTTCCATTAATAATAAAAGTTGAATTAAGAAAACTTTAACCTGTTGACAATTGTCTATAAATTTGGAAGAAAGGATGAGGGTAATGGAGGAGATGTTTACAGAATATCTGGTAACTGGTGAAGAAGATATTTGGTTGGATGAGATTATGACTGTATACGGCCAGGATATTCTTCAGCTTGTGTACTCATATGTGAAAAATCTCACTGTGGCCGAAGATTTAACGCAGGAGATTTTTGTGAAGTGTTATAAAGCATTGCCTACATATAAAAAGCAATCAAAGTTGAGAACATGGTTATGGAAGATTGCTATAAATCACTGTAAGGATTATTTGAAAAGCTGGTACCATCTGAACATCGAATATACGGTGGATGAGCGGGTGGAGCCACAGGCAGGGGTGAGTGTCGAAGAAACCATTCTTAAGCTTGATTAGGATCAAATGCTTGCTCATACCGTGATGAATCTGCCGATAAAACACAGGGAAGTGATTTACTTATTTTATTTTCAAGAGTTATCGATAAAAGAGATTTCTGAAATGACGGGAATCAGCCAAGGTACAATAAAAACCCGGATGCGGCGGGCGAAAGCGATGCTAAAAGAGAAGCTGGAGGGTTATAACGATGGAAGATAAATTGAATCAGCTCAACCGTGCAATGAAAAGAACCGTTTTTGCTGATGTAAAGTTTACTGACAAACAAAAGACGTCTATTAAACAGAGACTTGTCGAGGTAAAGGAAAGCGATGAGGAAGTAATGATCGCCATTTTTCGAATTCTCCAGGAGGAACAAAGCGGTTATCAGATTATGTCATCCTTAATAAGGCGGGGCATTGAAAAGTTCACCAAGCAGGAGGGGATTTTGTATACAATGCTGCATGACTTGGAACAGAGGGGTTTCATTGAGGCCAAATGGGAACAGACGGAGAAGAAATTATACCGTCTTAGTAATAAAGGGCGCCGAATGCTTGCAAAGTCAGAATCTAAACAAAGTGCAGGTTCTAACATCTTGCAAACTGTTTTAGAGGGGTGAAAATGGTGAAAAAAGAACAATTTCTTCATGATGTAAAACAGTTTATCCGTTCCAAAGAGGCAAAACGATTCGTATCAGATGAACTAGAATTCCATCTGAAGCAGTCAACTGAGGCTCTAAAGAAACAAGGATACACAGAAGAAGAGGCCGAAGTGAGGGCCGTTCAACAGATGGGAAGCCCGATTACAATCGGCCAAAAGTTAAATCGTTTGCACAGGCCTAAAGTAGACTGGCGTTTGACAGTTTTATTTTTATTGGTGACGGCTCTTGGTTTCATTCCACTGTTTGTATTAAGTGCAGAGTCCTATTATTATTCTTTCTATGCTAAATTGGTCGGCAGCCTTCTTGGTATAGGAGTTGCTGGTGCGGTCATGTTTATGGATTATACGAAATTATCTAAATTTGGATGGGTGTTTTATCATTTCCCGCCAGAAGACTCCCTCTTCAAGCGTGTGAAGGGCGAGATGAATGGCGGTTGGCATAAGCCAAAGTATTCTTTTGACAAACGTACGTTCGGTGGTTAATAATAACTATAAGGGGGTGGAACCAATGGTCGTAAACAAAGCTTATAAATTTCGAATCTATCCAACTAAAGAACAACTAGTTCTAATCAATAAAACGATCGGCTGCTCCCGTTTT
>NZ_JBNNTG010000018.1:0-103956 GCF_050278525.1 Peribacillus sp. NPDC096540
CGAGTGCCCTACGTTCCAATCAACGTTCAAATTGTACAAGCCATAAAAAAACTGTAGGCAAACTCGATTTTCATCGAGTTTGTCTACAGTCTGAGCCCCTCTCAATTAAGAGAAGGGCTTTACCTTATTTCACGCGGAGTTTATTTCCGATTCCGATTATATACTTGCTATCAAGCTTATTCCAGTCCTATATTTGTTTAATCGTGCTCGCGTATTTTATAGCAAGAGCAGATATTCGCCTTTCACACCTGTGTGATAAGTAGCTTTTAAATCCACTTACAACAAGCATCAGTCTAATCTGAAGAGAATTAGGATCCACTTTGGATTCAATGATTTTAGATTATCCACTGTTGTTCTATACTTTTTAGCAATTGAATAAAAGTTTCACCCTTAACAATTGTATAAGAAGTACTTGTCACTACAGTTTCAGTAACAGCCTTTTTCTTCAAATTAAAAGCTTTCACCAAACCGTTCACATGACCTTTTGCCAAGTTTTCAATGAAAACACTTGTTTTTGAATCCCCGGCTTATCAATAAACCCGCTTTCAGTTAAAACTGCAGGCATAGTGCTAGTTCGAAGCACTTGAAAGTTGCTGATTTTTTCCCCCTATCTTTCATATCAATTAGCTTCATTATTTCAGAGTGGATAGTGGATTCACATTCTTTTTCCTTAGCACTTGCTAAAGTGTAAACATAATCTTCGTAACCTGTACCTCCACCAGCGTTAATGTGATGGATAAGAAAATGTTAAATTTTTTCTCAATTATTTTAGTTCCTTGATGAAAAACTAAATAACTTACTAAAGCCCCTACTGTATAAAGTAAATTTCATCCTGTTGTGAGTCATTGAATCAATTTAAATTTGTCATACAAAGCTTGTAATTTTTATAACCATAGAAAGAAGTTAATTAGATCAGAAAGGAGCGGAAATATGCTTCTCTCTAAATTTGTAGATGAACTTCCTATCCCACCTATTTTAAAAGCCCGATGGAAAGATCAATTTCATACTTATTATGAAGTGAATATGACAGAATTTAAACAATCACTCCATAGTGAGTTAAATGATACAACTGTATGGGGCTATGAAGGCAGATATCCAGGACCTACAATTGAAGTAGAGAGCGGAGAAAAAGTGTTTATTAAATGGATCAACAATCTTCCAGAAAAACATCTTTTGCCGGTAGACTATACGGTGCATGGTGCCCATGTGGATGTACCGGAAGTACGAACGGTAGTACATGTTCATGGCGCTAGTGTTGAACCGGAAAGCGATGGCTACCCGGAGGCTTGGTTTACAAAAGGATTCAAACAAGTGGGACCATATTTTAGAAAGCAAATATATCAATATGATAATAACATGCGGGCTTGCAACCTCTGGTATCATGATCATTCACTTGGTATCACAAGACTCAATGTATATTCTGGATTAGCAGGATTTTACTTTGTAAGAGAAAAACAAGAAAGTTTGTTAAATTTACCAGCTGGTCAATACGAAATCCCTCTTATGATACAAGACAAAACCTTTAATAATGATGGCTCTCTTTATTACCCAAGAAAGCCAGAAAAACCAGAAAAACCAGTTGTGGAATTAGAAACATCGATAGTTCCTGAATTTTTTGGGAATACCATCCTAGTGAATGGTAAAGTATGGCCCTTTTTAAAAGTGGAACCTCGTAAATATCGATTTAGGCTGCTTAATGCATCTAACACCCGTTTCTATAGGTTAAAGCTTGATTCGGGACAACTTATTTATCAAATCGGAACAGATGGAGGATTAATGGAATATCCGATAGGAGTCAAAGAAATCATATTGGCACCTGCAGAAAGAGCAGATGTCATCATTGATTTTACCAATCTTGAGGAAAAGAATATTATCGTGAAAAATGACGCCCCCGCACCTTTTCCAGATGGGGATCCTGCAAATGCAGTAGGTATAGTGATGGAATTTAGAGTCTCTCTTCCTCTTACAAGTATTGATACCAGTGTTATTCAGTCGTATATGGAGCCTTTTCCAAAGATAATTGAACAGTCGGCTTCAAAGGAAAGATACTTAACTTTAAATGATAATATGGATCAGTACGGACGGAATTTCATGTTATTAGATAATAAACCGTGGGATGCTCCTATTACAGAAAATCCAAAATTGGGATCAATCGAAATATGGTATCTAATAAACTTAACTACTGATACTCACCCTATTCATCTTCACTTAATTGATTTTCAAATATTAGACAGGAGAGATTTCGATGTAGAAAAGTATAACAAGGAGAGAATTATCCATTATACGGGTCCCGCGTTGCCACCCGAACCACAAGAACGAGGAGGGAAGGATACAGTAAGAGCTAATCCTAAGCAAGTAACTCGAATTATCATGAAGTTTGGTCCCTATACAGGATTGTATGTTTGGCACTGTCATATTTTGGAGCACGAGGATTATGAGATGATGAGACCATATATCGTTATTCGATAATATACTATGGGTATATTTTAATACAGAGCATGCGACTTCTTTGAATGTATTCAAGGAGATTTGAAGCGTAATATAAAAACTAGTGATAAAATTATAGAGAGGAATCAATTTGAGATTCCTATATATTATAGAAGAAACTAGGAGGAATATGAAGTTTGAAAAAGATAAATCCTAGTATTTATTAATTGTATCCAAGTGTGTGCTAGGTTTTATAATACTCATAAACGACATTGGGTGACCACCATAATTTGAATGACCACAAAAATGACACAAATTTTCTATTCGGAAATGAAATGTCACGCATTCATAGAATTGATAAATTTAAGTAAATAAGTAAACGTAACTTTAAACGGGTCATGTAATTTAAAAAGCAATGTAGAATCCTTTTTAAATAGGGTTCTCCATTGTTTTTTTGCGTAATAAATCACAAAATGACACCTATTTTTTTCTAAACCTATTTTTCCGATTTTTTTAAAATTTACTGAATATGAGTTAACCTTTTAGTAAAAATAATACTGGGGATTAGGTGGAATTTGATAGTTATATGCCGGAGTTGTGTACATTTGGTTATCATAGTAATTTATATATTGCGGATATTGATGTGTAACCCCTTCACTAGCTCTGTTACAGTTAGAAGGTGGACCAATATATGTTGTTGGTTTGACTGGTGCAATTGCATTTTTCCATTGGTTTTCATCCATGCAATAGGTATGCGCCATATATCCGAAGGTGTCAATTTCAAAATATCCGAACCCAGAATTACTTCAGGCGTTGGTGCATTAAAAATAGCTAGTAGATGTGTGTTATCAACAGTCGCCACTTCATAATGCCACCAACCTTGTGGAACGTTGGCTACTTGACCAGGTGTTATAGGATAATTCTGTATTTGTTTTGTAAATGGATTCAGTAATGAAACAGTTGCAGCTCCCGAAATGCAGTAAACTAGTTCTGCTGCATTTTGGTGATAATGCGGCTCTACGACATTGTTGACGCTAAGGTAAATATCTAGTAAAGACGTATTTTCAAGTGTGTTCAACACCTAATATATTTATATAGTTTTGATTATCTTTTTTTACGAGGAGACTTTTATTTATATCAAAAGTGAACTGTGTTGATGGTGAAGTGTAGTCCATATATGAAACCATAATTATATCCTTTCTTAAAAAACCTTAGTTTTATGCAGGATATGTATATATCCATTTTTATGTGCAAAAGCCTAGTTACTTTTGTTTGCCCCTGAGAAATAGAGCTATAAACCTAAGCAGCTGTTGACTTTTTTGCATGACACGTTTAAAAAATATCAATCGTAAAAAGAAAATGCAATTCTGTTTAACGATTAGAATTTTTTTGCAGTGATTTGCTAATGTTTGACGATATTGGTACCCCTTGGGGTACCAATATTAGTTTCGAATTTAACGCTAGAAGGCAGAAGGTATTAATTGAGTATTATTCTTCTATACTATTAAAACGAAATACACTTATTTGAATTTTCACTATAGTCAAATTTTAAATAAGCAGAATTTTCCCATTGCGTGATATTAAATTACAGTGATATAATGTTTCCTATGATTTTAAAAGTTTAACATAGGAAGTGGCTAAATTGTCGAACAATTCAAAAGAAAGTAAATTTGTCCCGTACGTATCTGCATCTAAATCTCTTCCAGAATTAACTGTAACAGCAATAATTCTAGGGATTATTCTTGCTATCGTTTTTGGGGCAGCAAATGCATACTTAGGGCTACTCATTGGGTTAACAGTATCTGCATCAATACCCGCAGCGGTAATCTCTATGGCTATTTTAAGAGGGATTTTTCGTAGGGATTCAATTTTAGAGAACAATATTGTGCAAACGATGACTACAGCAGGTGAGGCCATTGGTGCCGGTGCTGTATTTACTATTCCAGCATTATTCATGTGGGATATAGAAGTGAGTCAAGCATTTATCATTTTCGTTGTATTAACGGGGGGATTCCTAGGAGTCTTTATGATGGTTCCCCTTCGTCAGCTTTTAATTGTGAGAGAACATGAAACATTACCTTATCCTGAAGGTACGGCATGTGCTGAAGTACTGAAGTCAGGTGAAAAAGGTGGAACAAGTGCCAAATTAATCGGAGCCGGATTAGTAATCGGTGGAGTTGTTAAAGCACTTGGTGATGGATTTAAGCTTTTCAAATCAGAAGTAGAAACAGGAATTTCGAATTTTAAAAATGCAGTAGTTGGTCTTGATGCTTTTCCTTCCCTTTTGGGAGTAGGTTATATCATTGGACCTCGTGTTGCTGGACAAATGCTAGGTGGCGGTTTATTAGCCTGGGTCGTTCTAATTCCAGCAATTAGCTTCTTTGGAAGCGCCAATACAACAGCAATTTTCCCTTCTGATGTACCAATCGGTGAATTGGATGCATGGGGAATATGGGATAACTATATCCGTTATATTGGAGCTGGTGCAGTTGCAACTGGTGGATTAATTACATTAGTTAAAACATTACCTATTCTTTTCAGCTCTGTTTTTGCTACTCTTAAAGGCGTAAAAGCAAATAAAGGGCAACTTAAATCAGGATCTATACGTACAGAAAGAGACATACCAGCTAAATACGTTTGGTTGGGAACTATTATTCTTATATTAATTATTGCTTTCGCACCTATAACTGATGTAGGAATCATCGGTGCGATTGCGATTGCGATTTTTGGATTTTTATTCGTAACCGTTGCTTCTAGGGTCGTAGGAATTGTCGGAAGTTCTTCTTCCCCTGTTTCTGGAATGACTATAGCTACACTATTAATTGTAGCGATTATTTATAAAGCTACTGGTTTTACAGGTACAACTGGAATGGTGGCCGCTTTAACCGTGGCTGCAATCATTTGTACAGCACTTGCTGTTTCAGGTGACGTTTCTCAAGATTTAAAAACAGGTTATATCGTAGGTGGAACTCCATGGAAACAACAAGTTGCCATGATGATTGGTGTTGTCGCTTCTGCTTTAGTCATCGGGTTTATCCTAGTTCTAATGGATAATGCCTATACAATGGGATCTGCAGAACTTCCTGCACCTAAAGCGGCACTTATGAAAATACTTGCTGAAGGTGTTCTTGGAGGAGACTTACCTTGGACTCTTATCTTTATTGGGGCGGCCATTGCCATCACTTTAGAGTTTTTCGGTCTAAATTCACTAGTTGTTGCAGTCGGTATTTACTTGCCTGTTCATACTAGTGTCCCAATTATGATTGGTGGATTTGTCCGTTTCTTCGTTGAATACTTCGCGAAAACAAAAGAAGCCCTAAAAGCACGAGTAGATAGAGGTACATTATTTGCATCTGGATTAATAGCAGGAGAATCATTAATTGGTGTGCTTATTGCAATATTGATTGCAGCAGGAGTTCAAGTTCCAGCTGCTGCGAAATTAGCCAGCAATCTGATTCCATTCCTACTATTCCTTGCTTTAGCTGGATTGCTCTGGTTCATATCTAGCAAAGGGAAAAAAGAAGATGCTTCGTAAGCGCCAATCAAAAAAGAGGAACCTGTTAACAATGGTTCCTCTTTTGGAAAGACGCGTCTCTTTAGAACATGATTCTTCGGAAACAACCTTTTTGGTCATTCAACGGACCAATTTTGTGGAAAGAATAACGATTCGTTTTTTTAAACAGCCTTCAGTTCGCCGAATCAAGCTTGATAAATTTGGGGCATTTGCTATTCAACAAATGGAATTCCAAAGAAATGTTAATCAGATTTCTGAAGCTATGAGTGAACATTTTGGTGAGGAAGCAGAACCAGCCCTACCACGATTAATGAAATTTTTGGAAATTCTTGAGGTTCATGATTGGATCATATGGGATGTAGATGAAGAAAAATGAAAACAAGCTGAAGCATATTTTGATGCTTCAGCTTGTTTTTTTGCTGTTTTGGAAAGCCAGTATAGAGAAACAAATGGAATAAAAATTCGAAATATCAAGGGAGGTAGGAGTTTAATTTTATTTTTTAAGTTTAAAACCTATTCGATTATGAAAATGAATATTAAGTATAATTATTTATAATCTGTTTCTTATAGATGTATTCTAGAAATGTTGTTTATAAAAGAGTAAAAAATATATTTTTATGAAAAGCAGGTAGATAATTATGGGTGGAGAACAAGGTATAGTTGCGTTAGTGAAAGGTGGAGCATGGATTATCCATATCCACATTAATGGCTAAAGAAGCAGTAGAAAGCAATAAAAAACATGGTGTAGAAGCAGCCGGAGTATTCTTAGATGTGGAAAGCCAGATTTGATTAAGGCAGCTGTTGACTTTACTTTAGAACAATACGGAACTATTACAGTAGCAATGGAATGGCACCAGGTCATATTTTAACTCCTGCAGCTAAAATAATATGCCTCCAGCTGTACTCGATATATTTGCTAATTTTAATGCATAGCCATACCACGGTGAAGCGGATGATGTCGGAATTCTTTGCATCTAATTAGTCAAAATTCATTACAGGGCAGACAATTCCAGGGTGGAAGACGGCCACTATAAGGCCAACCCAATTATCTCAGAATTCAATGATTTTGTAGCAAAAGCACAGAAATAACGCTATAGTAGATATTCATATAATTTACTTGACCCCAAATAAGTACTTTACATTATTCGGGGTTTAAATAGTAGCTAGAAGGCATCTTATGAAAAAATACAATCGGACATAAACCAAGGATTATAATTTCATTTTTTGAAATAATAATTCATAAAAATTCCAACCATTTAAGCAGGTGTTATTAATGAAAGAAACATATTATGATGAGTTGCTAAACATCAAAACAGGAGGAGAACAAAAGGAATTTAATAAGTCTTTGCATTATCATCGTTATGAGCCAACGCCATATAGCGCACTAGAACAATTATTCAAGCAGTATGAATTAAAAAGTAGTGATCGCATTGTGGATTTTGGTTGTGGCAAAGGGCGATTGAATTTCTTTATCCATTACTTATTTCATGCATCTGTTGTTGGAATAGAAATGAATAGAACTTTCTATATAGAAGCTATTGAAAACCGAAATAGCTATTTGAAAAAAACGAATAAAAACAAAGATAATATAGAATTTCAATGTTGTTTGGCAGAGGAATACGAGATTGATTTGCGAGACAATCGTTTTTATTTCTTTAATCCGTTTTCTGTACAAATTTTCATGAAAATCATTAACAATATATTGCTTTCATTCGAAAAGGAACCACGTGAAATCGAATTGGTTTTATTTTATGGATCAAAAGATTATATCTTTTTCTTAGAAAATCAAACCGCTTTTGAAATGAAAGAAGAAGTAATGTTACCAGATTTATCTGAACATAATCCATATGAGAAATTTGTAATATATCAATTGTTATATTAAACAAAACTCTTTTTGCAAAGTGAACTATTCATTAAAAAAAGTTTTAAATGGGAAGCTTTTTTTAATGAAGGAAAGGTAGTTTCTCCTTAACTGTCCAACTCTAAAAAAACCTGTGAAATTTATCTATATATTACTATTTTTGTAGAAAGTTCACTTAATTGTGATATTTTATATCTAGGACAGAATCTCAGTAGAAGTGCACTTCATTGATAAGAGCATGTAAACAGCGGTGATTCTGCTGGGAGCTAAACGCAAATTCTGTTACTGGTGGATAATCATTTGCGGTTTATTTTGTAAAAGGGGATGATGGAGAAATGGGAAAAACAAAGAATAGGTGGCTGATTGCTGCCTCGGCAGTTGGGATTCACCTGTCGATTGGTTCTGTATATGCTTGGAGCGTATTCACGAAACCACTCGCAAGTGAATTCGGATGGGATTTGACTGATATTAGCTTAACATTTAGTATTGCAATTTTGTTTCTTGGCCTATCTGCGGCATTTCTTGGACATTTTGTTGAAAAGTATGGTCCTAGAAAAGCCGGCATACTCTCAGCAGTTTTTTTTGGCTTAGGTATTTCTGGTGCTGGTGTAGCGATAAACATGGAATCATTACCTTTACTTTATATTGCATATGGAGTTTTCGGTGGAATCGGACTTGGCGTAGGGTATATCGCTCCGGTATCGACCTTAGTGAAGTGGTTTCCAGATCGTAGGGGCCTAGCGACTGGTCTAGCCATTATGGGCTTTGGATTTGCGGCTCTGATTAACTCACCAATCATTCAAAGTTTGATTGGTTCTATTGGAATTGCTAATACCTTTTTTACTCTTGGAACCGCTTACTTTATTATTATGATAGCTTCATCTCTTTACTTGGAGCCTCCGGAGAAAGGCTGGCTTCCTGATGGGTATAAAGAAAAAATTAAAACGGGAAAAGTGAAGCCGTTGCAGGATCTTTCGCAGCTAACTGCAAACGAGGCAGTAAAGACAAAACGTTTTTATTATCTCTGGCTCATGCTGTTTATTAATATAACCTGTGGGATTGCCATCATATCAGCAGCATCTCCACTTGCTCAGGAAAGTATTGGATTGAGTGCTGTTGCGGCAGCTGCCCTAGTAGGGGTTCTTGGTGCTTTTAATGGCCTTGGAAGGATTGGTTGGGCATCTGTGTCAGATTTCATTGGCCGTCCGAATACGTATACCGTATTTTTTGCCATACAAGTCATCGCATTCCCACTCTTGACATTTACGAATAATCCAGTTATTTTTCAAATTTTATTAGCGATTATTTATACCTGCTATGGGGGAGGATTTGCTTCGATTCCAGCGTATATCGGTGATTTGTTCGGAACAAAACAGTTAGGTGCCATTCATGGGTATATTTTAACGGCATGGGCAGCAGCAGGTCTTGTTGGACCGATGTTCGCATCGTGGATTAGAGAAACAACAGGTAGCTATTCCCAAAGCTTAATCGTTTTCACAGGGTTTTTCGTGCTTGCTTTAACCATCTCTTTATTGATTCGTTTGGATATAAAGCGCTTGAAAAATATCCAGACTAACGAAATTAAACAATTCGGTGTTTGATAATATCCTGACGAGTCTATTAACTGAATGTAAACATCTCCGAAGGATTGAGAAATCATAAATAAGGTGAATAGGAGTTCAGTAATAAATACCTTTTTATATTAGAGCTTTGTAGAATAGCTTATATTATTATTGCCACAGCAATCTTTATAAGGATTGCTGTGGTTTTTGTATTTGAAAAACCATGATTTAATAAAATATTGAATTGCCCTTTTTAAATGAATTAAAAATGAAAACCATCATTATGCCTAAATAAAGGGAAGATTATAATCCCTTAGATTAAGGCAATTACATATAAAAAAACGAATTGCCTCAATGAAGCAAGCATCCGTCTTTTTTTAGTGTTTAAATTTTTTAATAGTTTCGTTCAATAACAAAGTGTGCACGGTCGCCTCTAAAGAGAGTCTTGGAGAATTCAATGACCGATCCATCATTCTCATATGTGTATGTTTCTAACGAAAAACAGGGTGAACCATTGGGCACTTCTAACTTATCTGAAATCGAGTCATCGGCTAGGGAAAATTCCAAGTGTTCGACTGTTTTTTTTACTTTTAAACTAAACTGTGTTTCAAGCACATTAAAGAGTGATTTTTTACAGGCCTCAATATTCAGTCCAGGTGTTTTGTACCAAGGGAGATAGGCAATTTCATATTGAAGTGGGATATCGTTTACGTAACGCACACGCTCTAGTTTGTTGACAGGGTCCCCTACGTTTTGCTTGAAAAGATTGGCTAGGGTAGCGTTTGCTTCAATAACCTTTAAGCTTATGACCTTGGTAGAGGGGTTTTTCCCTTGCATCGTAACTTGCTCAGAGAACTTTTCAACCGTGCTTGAAAGAAATTGCTTCACTTTATTTTCCGAAACGAAAGTCCCTTTGCCTTGAACACGATAGATATAGCCCTCGACAGTCAATTGCTGTAATGCAGTACGAACTGTTGTCCTGCTTACTCCGTATATTTTACAAAATTCCGCTTCAGTTGGTAATTTTGTATTCGTTTGATATTCGCCATTTTTTATTAGATCGATAATTGATTCCTTAACTATGGAATGCAATGCCGCTTCTTTATTTATGGTTTCCAATGTGATACCTCCTATACTCTTTCCAATATATACATTTAGATTATCTCGGATAAGTTCAATAATCAACTTTAAATAATAAATTTGTAGTAACAAATAAAAATTTGTGTTGATATTTTCTTTATTTGTAACTACAATATAAATAAAGAGGCAATAATACCCATTTTAGTAATTATCTTTTTTAGGGGAGTGATATGAAAAAACAAATCATTGGTTGAGCAAAAAATGTGTGATTTCATTTATTTTAAAAATACAGAATAATCAATTATTTAAAAAGGGGGTAATTTCAATGAATATCTTATTATGTTGTTCAGCCGGAATGTCTACAAGTTTGCTAGTTACCAAGATGGAAGACAGTGCAAAGAAACAAGGAGTAGATTGTAAAATATGGGCTGTTGGTTCTGCAGAAGTGAACAGCGAAATGGAGAAGGCTGATGTCATTTTATTAGGTCCACAGGTTCGATATCTACTTTCTAAGTTACAGGAAGCAGGAAAAGAAAAGGGAATTCCAGTCGCAACCATCAATCCAATGTTCTATGGACTATGTAATGGTGAAGAAGTACTAAAACAAGCCACTACTTTAATAAAAGGAGAATAAGGATATGATGACTTTTATTGATAAGTATATTATGCCTGGAGCTGTAAGGGTAGGGAATAACCGTCATTTACTTGCAATTCGTGATGCGTTGATTGGAATGATAGCGATTACAATGATCGGGTCGTTTGCTGTCCTGTTTAATAACCTTGGGCAAGTCATCAAGCCTTACGGAAGAATGATGGAGGCCATTTTCGGCCCTGCATGGAATACGCTTGGCGGTGATATTTGGTTTGGAACCTTTATGTTTATGACGGTATTCGCTGTGTTCGGTATTTCTTATAAACTAGCAAGATCGTACGGGGATGACGGTTTTGAAGCAATGTTGGTTTCTGCAGCCTGTTTTTTCTTATTATTGCCTCAAAGCGGCAATGTCACTTTAACCATCGATGATAAGGATGTTACAGGCGGAGCATGGGGATTCGTCAGCGTAAATTATTTTAATGCAACGGCCCTATTTACAGGAATAGTCGTTGCCCTTTTAGCAACAGAAATATTTGTTAGACTTTCAAGAGTAAAATATTTAGTCATTAAATTGCCTGATGGAGTACCTCCTGCAGTAGCGCGTTCATTTGCAAAGTTAGTGCCGGGTATGGCAACAATCTTTTTTGCTGGTGTGTTCGGACTGCTTTTCCGTAAAGTTACAGATGGACAGGTATTAAATGACTGGCTGAGTAAAGTGATTGTCTCTCCCTTACAAAGTGCTGTAGATTCACTGCCATTTGCCATTTTATTAGTTTTTCTTGTTCACTTATTATGGATGATTGGTTTGCACGGACCAAATATCCTTGGTGGGATTACAACACCGCTTTTTGAAAGTTCGGGAGTGAAAAATATTGATTTATACGCAAAAGGTGTCAAAGATATGGACCAATACGGAGTACTGGCAGGTTCTTTCCTAGATGCATTTGTTTATTTAGGTGGATCTGGAGCAACATTGGGTCTTATCATTGCAATGATCATTGCCGGCCGAAAACGTTATAAACAGATGATTGCACTTGGAGGGGCACCAGGGGTGTTCCAGATTAACGAACCCATTCTATTCGGATTGCCAATTGTTCTCAACCCGATGTGGTTCATACCATTTGTCCTCGGTCCAGTAATTACAACAGTTATTTCTTATATAGCCGTAAGTAGCGGAATGGTTTTTCCAATTGTCGCTAAGATACCTTGGGTTACACCGCCGATTATTGGAGGATTTCTTGCTACAGGGGGGCATATGTCAGGAGCGGTATTAGCTGCGATCAATTTAGTCATTTCAACAGTGATTTATTTACCATTCGTTTATGCCCAAGTGAAGATAGGCACAAAAAATAAAACAGAGCTTACAAAAGACTCAGAAACGCTAAACGTTTAAGAAAGTAGTGATAAAAGTGGAAAAAGAAGAATTATACCAATTATCATTTCAACTGATTTTATATAGTGGAAATGCGAGAAGCTTTGCAATGGAAGCTATGCAAGAAGCGAAGAAAAAAGAATTTAATTCTGCCAGACTGAAAATCACCGAGGCAGAAACAGAATTATTACAAGCCCATAAATTTCAAACTCAATTAATCCATGCAGAAGCAGGGGGAGACCAATTTGACCTTCCAATTCTCCTCGTACATGCTCAGGATCATTTAATGACAGCCATGACGTTAAAGGATCTTGCGATAGAAATGATTGATCTGCGTGAAGAGTTTTTAAATGCAGATGCTGTGAAGGAGGGGACAGCAGAATGAGTAAGGGGTTAAAAATTGTCACAATTGGCGGCGGCTCGAGCTACACCCCGGAACTGATAGAAGGTTTCATTAAATACCATGAAGAGCTTCCTGTAAGCGAGATTTGGCTTGTGGATATCGAAGCGGGAAAGGAAAAGCTTGAAATTGTTGGGGACTTAGCAAGAAGGATGGTTGAAAAGGCTGGTGTAAAGATTGATGTTCATCTAACATTAGACAGAAAGAAAGCGCTTAAAGGAGCTGACTATGTAACAACTCAGCTACGTGTTGGTCAGCTCGCTGCCAGGGCTCTTGATGAAAAGATTCCACTGAAACACGGAGTTATTGGACAGGAGACGAACGGACCAGGTGGACTTTTCAAGGCATTTAGAACAATTCCTATTATTCTTGATATAGCTCGTGAGATGGAGGAAGTTTGTCCGGATGCATGGTTGATTAACTTCACAAACCCTGCTGGTATGGTAACGGAAGCTGTGTTACGTCACAGTAATATTACCAAAGTCATCGGACTTTGCAATGTACCGATTGGTATGGAGCGTGGAGTAGCGGATTTAATGAACGTGGAGCCCTCAAGAGTGCGGATCGACTTTGCTGGTTTGAACCATATGGTTTACGGCCTCGATGTATTCGTTGATGGGAAGAGTGTGAAAGATCAAATCATTAATTTGATAACAGATCCAGCTAAAGCCGTTACAATGAAGAATATTCACGCAATGGGCTGGGAGCCAGAATTCCTTAGAGCTTTAAATTTGTTCCCTTGTCCATACCACAACTACTATTACAAAACAGGAGATGTACTTGCTCAAGAGTTGAAGGATGCTGAAAAAGGAGAAACACGCGCTGAGGTGGTTCAAAAGCTTGAAGAAGGATTATTCGAGCTATACAAAGACAAGGGGCTGGCTATCAAGCCACCACAGCTTGAAGAGCGAGGAGGCGCGTACTACAGCGATGCAGCAGTGCGTTTAATTTGCTCGATGCATTCGGATAAGTGTGACATTCAAGCGGTAAATACTATCAACCATGGGGCAATTGAGGGAATTCCTTATGGTTCGGCTATTGAAATTAGCTGTGTGATTACTAAGGATGGTCCGAAACCAATCAACGTAGGTGAGCTTCCAGTGGCGATTCGTGGTCTAATCCAGCAAATCAAGTCATTTGAAAGAGTGTCCATCGAAGCTGCCATCTCAGGTAACTATGACACTGCATTGCTTGCGATGACGATTAATCCTCTCGTTCCAAGTGACCGGGTTGCGAAACTAATTTTAGACGAAATGCTTGAGGCGCATAAAGATTTCTTGCCACAGTTTTTTGAAAAAAAGGAATTGCAGGATAACCTATCATGATTGAAGTTCTTGTAAATGCAGATGATTTCGGGTTGACTAAATCGGTAAATTATGGAATTTTGGATAGCCACAAATATGGAATTGTCAATTCAACAACGATCATGATGAATGCAAAAGCAACGGAGCATGCGATTGAAATCGCAAAGAGGACGCCATCGTTGAAAGTCGGTATACACTTGGTATTGACATGGGGAAAACCTTTGTTGAGCGACGTGCCGAGTTTAATTGACGATTCTGGATACTTCAAGAAACAAGGTGAGGTATATGGTGAACCAGCCGACATTTCTTTGCTTGAATTGGAAAGAGAATGGTCAGCACAGATTGAAAGATTTTTAGAATTTGGTCTTTTTCCCTCTCATTTAGACAGCCATCATCATGTACACGGGATTGAAAATTTTCTGCCGGTTGTAAAAAATCTGACAGAGAAATATCAACTTCCTGTGCGTATTGCTGGAAAACATTTTGCTGGCGTTCAAACCGTTACAGATGTTTTTCTTGATGATTTTTATGGAGAAACGGTGGTTGAAGATTATTTTCAAAATCTCAAGGGTCGGGTAATCAATGGGCAAAGTGTGGAAATAATGACTCATCCTGCTTATATGGATGAAGATTTGATGCAAGCATCTTCCTATAATACTAATCGCTTAAAGGAAACCAGAATTTTGACAAACGCAAGATTGCCAGAGGGTTTTATCCTTAGATTTGGCATAAACCAAGTTATTTAGTAGGTTCTTTTAGGGGCAAAGATTATTTCTATATTTTATCGATTTTCAAAAAGGGACCATTCATCCTTGAGACGAATGGTCCCTTTCTATCCTTATAATGTGTGGCATTTCTCTAAATTTGGGGTTATTTTATGTAGGTATCTTCTTTAAATAAATGGTTCAGGATTTGTGAAGTAGGGGAGGAAAGACAAAAGACTTGGGTTAATGAAGTTTTTGGTGCAGTTGCAAACGTGCCAATGAAAAAACCTTAATAGTCTATATGAACTGGACCACGGGACTGAGAAAAAATATCTAGAATAGCTAAAGTGAGTATGACCCTGATCAAGCAGGCACTTATTTTATTTCACGTTCTCCTTGTTCCAGTTCATGGAATACTCGATTTCAAAGCTTCCATTTAAAATTTATCATTTAAAATGGAAGCTTTCAATCATAGTGCAATATTACATTTCTTTAGTTCAACATTTCACTTAATAAGCAAGGCTGAACATTGCCTTAATATGAGACAGGTAACGAACATTACTTGCTTCTTTCATTAATGAAGCTGGTAGACCTTTAAGTGGAGTGTTATTAGCTCCAACTGTAGCAACAGCATCCTTACGACCAAGGCTAGCAAGTGTTCCTGAGTTTACAGGTGAAAATTCTTCTAGTTTTTTGCCTTCTAATGCTGCATATAGGTTGTAACCAACAAGTTCTCCCATTTGCCAAGCGTTTTGTGCAGTTGGTGCGTATGGGCGGCCACCTTCTTGAGGGAAAGCTAAAGCACTATCTCCTACAACAAATACGTCATTATGAGATTTAGATTGTAGATACTCATTAACAGTTGCTTTACCACGATCTACTTCAAGACCTGATTCACCAACGATAGGAAGAGCAGCAACGCCACCTGTCCAAACAAGCGTATTAGCAACGATAGTTTGTCCATCTTTCAAAGCAATTTCATTTCCTTTAACACCTGTTACAGGCAGACCTGTTAAGAATTCAACGCCACGTGCTTCTAAGCTTACCACTGCACGTTCAATTAAAGGATCAGGTAATACTGGAAGGATTTTTGGACCAGCTTCTACAAGCTTGATTTTCAAGTCTTTGAAGTCTACGCCAAATTGTTTAGCGATTTTAGGGAAATGATCAACGATTTCACCAACTAGCTCAACGCCTGTTAATCCGCCACCGCCGATTACAATCGTTGCATCTGCTTCATTTTTTGTTTGTGCATATTCACGAATACGATCTTCGATATGTTTGTAAATTTTGTTAGCGTCATTTACAGATTTTAGCACCATGCTATTTTCTTCAAGTCCTGGAATACCAAAGAATCCAGTTTGGCTACCTAAAGCTACGACAAGAGCATCGTATGATAAAGTAGAACCATTAGAAAGTTTTACTTCTTTTTTATCTACTGAGAAAGATTCCACTTTCGAAATGGTAAGATCGATATCTTTTCCTTTGAAAAGTTTCTCTAAAGGTATAGAAACAGCTGGTTCAGAAATTGATCCGCCTGCAAGACGGTGAAGTTCTGTGATGATTTGGTGTGTTGGGTATTGGTTCACCACTGTTACTTGGACTTCATCTTTATTAAAATATTCACGAACAGTTAATGCAGATAGCAATCCAGCATAGCCTGCACCTAAAATGACGATTTGTTTTGACATATTAATCCCCCGTCCTTACTAATTGAAAGTTTAAAGATTTATTTTTTTAGACTATTTCGTTCTGCTGAGATTTCAAGAAAAGCACTCGCGAAACGGAAAAGCTTTTGTGCTTGTGGGTCTTTCATCATTCTTAACAAACCGAAAAGACCGATTACATCATTGTTTTCTTCTGCACGATCTTTAGCTTCGATTGCATTAGCTGCAAGCCCTTTCACTGAATCAACTACAGGTACAGCGATTTCTGTAATCGCACTAACAGTATCCTTTTTTAATACTTCATCAGTTGCTACTGATTGAGCAAAATCATAAGACTTTGTCAAGATACTTACTAGTTCAGTCAATTTTGGCAATTGCTCAACTAAAGTATTCAATGATTCCTGAACCTCAGGCTTTAAAAGCTGATCCAGAATATCCAGTTGTTCTTGGTTTGCAGTGAAATTAAATGATTCTTGTTCAGGCTTTGTTTTTGAAGCTACATCTACCATATCTATTTCCCCTTTACGTTAAACTTAATTTGCTTTGTATTAAATTTAAATCTTCACTACTTATCATACGACTCTAGACACTTAATTTCAAATATATTTTTTATGATATGAATATAACTTTAAAGTTATTAATTTTAGTTAGTATTTGGGATTTATCATTCATCTTAATATTTCAAGAAAACATTAGAAGTATTCTATTTATAACACTTATACCCACGAGGATTTAAATAGACTTCTTCCTCTTCGGATTGCATGAATTTTTGTGAATTAACACCAAAAGAAGGGGACAATTTATACTTCCTTACAATAATTTTAGTACCAAACAAATAATAATAGGGTGTTTTCACGTGTACTCCATGTCACTAGGATTACTAGAACTTATAGTTGTTATTCAGGATTTTTAGGAAACTTATTATTTTGTTCAAATGAAAAAAAGTCAAAGAGGTACCCTAACCTTTTTGCTACACTTACTGACCATGTGTTCAAGACAAAAAGATAAGTAAATGAGGCAAAGATTGTACTAACTAAAGTTTTTTCTTTTCTTATTTTATGGAGGTTATAAGATTGTTTAAATGAAATGTAATAAATAGAAGAAGGCACTTAATTAATAGCCGTAATATAAAAAAAATATTTTGAGGGTATCCGAGTACCGTAAGTGAGAGGAGTGAGGTAGTATAATTATTACTTCATTTAAATGTTTTTTTGATTATCATTTACATTTCCCCCATTTTCAAGGGAATTAAATTTTGTATGTAGATTTCTCCAGATTATAGAAGAGATTGAAACCTTAACGCCTTATCTTAATAATCCCTCCTCCTAGACAGACTACTGACTGTTTTGTGCATTTTTGCTTAATTTTGAGTTTCATAAACGTATAAAAGCTTTCAATCACGAACCCTTTTCATAAAAGCCCTCTGAGGTCTTAGTTCTTCATACGGATCTTTGCAATTTAACGCAATAGATAATTCTTTTTTTGAAAGTAAAGTCTTATGCTTCATTCCATAAGCACTAACTAAGAAAGACATCATATACGTTCGTCCATTTTAGAACTTATTTAATGAATGTCGTCAGGATAATAGATAATAATGTAAAAACTAACTAGTTCTTCTGAAGAGTTTATATAGCTATGTTCAGCACCAGAACTAAAGTTAATTGCTTCATTAGTAGTTAATACAAACTCCTTACCATTTATATCAATTGTAAGTTTACCATTTCTTATCAGTATGTATTCTTCACCAAGATGCTTTTCTGATATATGACTATATCCAGGCTTTAAGTCTACTGTAAAAATTTCGAATTTTCTTTCTGGATGAAATGGGAAGATAGAATAGACAAGGTAATTTCCATCATTATCTATTACTGGAGGTAGTTGATTGATGTTTATTTTTTCAATTTGTGGCTTTACAGCTTCCTTCATAAATACAGAAAAAGATACTTGTAATCCATTTGCAATTTTCCATAGAGTAGTGACGGTTGGGCTAGACTTCCCTTTTTCAATTTGAGCTAACATCGCTTTGCTAACTCCCGTAAGATCAGCTACTTTATCTAAACTCAATCCTCGTTTTTTTCTTAACTTGACAAGATTATTGGCTATAATCTCTTCAATAGGTTCCATAAATAATCCTCCATTAAACTTATTGTTGTTTATTATAACATACAAATATACAATATAACAAACGAGGAGGGGGCTATGAATGAAATGTCAAAAGTAATGGAAATGGAAGAAAAGATCCTTACATTTTATCAAGGTGTAAAGGATTGCATTCCAACCTTAATAGGATATATCAGTATTGGAATTGCAGCAGGAATTGTTGGAGTATCTTCAAATCTGAGTATATTAGAAATAGCTTTATTATCAGCATTAGTTTATGCGGGTGCATCTCAGTTTATCATTTGTGCATTATTAGTGTCAGGAAGTCCAATTTCAGTCATTATATTAACAACTTTTATTGTGAATTTACGTAATTTTTTATTAAGTATGAGCTTAGCTCCTCACTTTACAAAATATTCTTTAATGAAAAATATTGGTATTGGGGTACTTGTTACGGATGAATCGTTTGGTGTTGCCATTAACAAAATTATTAAAGGTGAAAAGATAAATGATCAATGGATGAATGGATTAAACATAACAGCTTATATAACCTGGATCATATCCTGTGTATTAGGAGCGATCTTTGGTAAATGGATTTCTAATCCAGAAATATATGGATTAGACTTTGCTTTAACAGCAATGTTTTTGACATTACTTGTTTTACAATTACAAAGCATTAGAGAAGGCAAACTTAAGCTTTACTTATCTCTAGTCCTGTATGTTGTAATAGCAATGTTCCTTCTATGTATGTTTGTTCCTTCTCATATAGCTATTATTTTAGCGACTATTATTGTTGCAACAATTGGGGTGGTGAGAGACAAATGAGTTTTAACTTAACCATTATTCTTGTAATTTTGGGATGTGCAATTGTAACTCTTATTCCAAGAATTATTCCATTTTTGGTTGTAAGAAATATTACTCTTCCTGTACCTATAACCAAATGGCTTTCATTTATCCCTATTTGCATTCTTACAGCACTTGTCGTAGACAGTATTATCATTGAAGATGAATCTCTAATATCAATTGATTGGAGTGTACTTACAGTTATTATACCAACCCTAATTATAGCCTTATGGACGAAGAGTTTATCAGTTACAGTAATAGCAGGAATAGTCTTTATGGCTATTGTAAGGTATATATTCTATTAACAATTTTAATAAATATATATTAGAACTAATATATAATTAATTCCGTATTTGAAAAGGTGTTTATCCAGTTATCGGGAGCTTGAGTTTAAGAATGGGGGTTGCTGCTGTAATCGGGATTCTTAAACAATCATGTGGTTTTTGCTAAATAACAAACAAATTAAAGAAGGCACGTTTTATGTGCCTTCAGTTTGTAGACAAAAGGGGTTCGGAATGTTTAAATCCGAACCCCTTTTGAAATTCACTTTGAATTTTGATCAAAATTAAGAGATTGGAGGTAAGCCCCCATTCAAACAACGCATACAAACGTGCAGCATCTCCTGGTACGATCAAGGTATAAATTTAAGGAGGTGCTTTTCTTATGCCACAACAAAAATTAACCATTGTCCCCGTTACGCTCCATCCAGATAGCAAGAATTCTTTTACATCCACTTCATCAAAAGATCCTTCCACAAGCATTTGCACGATCAAAACGGCAAACGCTGAAATATCTTTCTATGACGGCGTAGATGAGCACGTTATACAAACGGTCATGAGGGAGTTGAAAAATCTTTGAAATACGATTATACAAGTGTGAAAAGTATCTACATCATTTGCGGAAAAACCGATATGCGAAAAGGCATTGATGGGCTTGCCACACTGATTCAAGATTCTTTTGAGCTTGATCCGTATAGCGATTCGATTTTCTTGTTAAGTAAATGTGAAAGTAAGAGAGGTTCAAGGGCCTCAGGGCGCTACCGTCGCTATTCCTTCTTGCTCCTCTGCACTTACAGGTTCACCAATCAATCCCTTCAACTCAGATAAATGAATGGTTTGCAGCTGCGGATCTAAATCATCAATGGCGGTAATCGTTTTTCTACCTGTTGAATCGTCATAGAGGAATCGAACATTACGGCTCCAATAATTGGCTGAAACGGTACTTAGATCTTCCGGTGGACCCCAGGGTTTTTCTACTTTTTTCAACGAATCATCAGCAGAAAAAGGTCCACTGTTAATGGTTTTTTTTGATTCATAGGCTAAACCCATGATCTGCAGAATCAAGAGATCATTCAGTATTACTTTGGTACCTCATAGTGAAAAATGTAACCGAGTTAAGTATAATAATGGAGCGGTTCCCTTGAAATAGGAATCAAATTAAAAAAAACCGACCAATACAGGTCGGCATAACAAGACAAGACATATAGAAACACCACTTTATTTTTGTTCTAAAGGAATACTAAATTGGGTATTACATATTATGCTTTAATTAGAAAAATGATTCCAATATATTACAATTTTATGAGTACTTTTATTTTGGCTCCTAACTTGATGTATCTGCATATTAATTTTACGATTTTTTTCCCTAAATCCTTCAACGTCCAATTTACTTCCTTTACCTCTCCCCGGTAAATTTCTGACTCCTTAATCCACAATGTGATCGCTTGCTTTTCCTCAGATGTCACCTCAATCTCTTCTTTCCGTTATTAAACAAAGAATAGGTATTTAAAAAATGTTCTGTGTTTAATAATCAGGTGTTTTTTATTTGTTTTTACCCAATCCAATAAATCTTAGATTCATAAGATAAAGTAATGTTTTATGAAAAGGAGTGTAAAAAATTGGGTAAAGATAAAAAATGCAAGGAGTGCGGACATAGAGAATGTAAATGTGACAAAAAAAAATGTCCGGATTGTGGACATAGACAATGTAAATGCTCATCTAAACAAGTACAAAAGGTAGAGCAAAAAGTGAAAGTGAATGTAAATGCTAATCAAGGCGCACAAGGCGCACAAGGACCTCAAGGTACTCAAGGTACTCAAGGGCCTCAAGGACCTCAAGGGCCTCAAGGACCTCAAGGGCCTCAAGGGCCTCAAGGCAAAAAAGGACCTCAAGGCAATCAAGGGCCTCAAGGACCTCAGGGGCCTCAAGGACCTCAGGGGCCTCAAGGCAATCAAGGGCCTCAAGGCAATCAAGGACCACAAGGTGCACAAGGAGCTCAAGGATTCCAAGGACCTCAAGGTGCACAAGGACCTCAAGGCAATCAAGGGTCTCAAGGAGTTCAAGGACCTCAAGGATTCCAAGGACCTCAAGGAGCTCAAGGATTCCAAGGACCTCAAGGCAATCAAGGGTCTCAAGGAGTTCAAGGACCTCAAGGATTCCAAGGACCTCAAGGTGCACAAGGAGCTCAAGGATTCCAAGGACCTCAAGGTGCACAAGGAGCTCAAGGAGCTCAAGGTGCACAAGGACCTCAAGGCAATCAAGGGTCTCAAGGGTTCCAAGGACCTCAAGGGTTCCAAGGACCTCAAGGATTCCAAGGGCCGCAAGGATTCCAAGGACCTCAAGGTGCACAAGGAGCTCAAGGATTCCAAGGGCCGCAAGGATTCCAAGGACCTCAAGGTGCACAAGGAGCTCAAGGATTCCAAGGACCTCAAGGTGCACAAGGACCTCAAGGATTCCAAGGGCCGCAAGGATTCCAAGGACCTCAAGGACCTCAAGGACCGCAAGGGTTCCAAGGAGCTCAAGGATTCCAAGGACCTCAAGGACCTCAAGGACCTGAATCGCTGATCACTTCAAATTTTGCCATAATCGACGGGGGATTTGAACCGGCTCCGATTCCTCCAGGAGGAAGTGTGCCATTTAACATGGAGCCAGTTATTAGCGGGACATTGATCCATCAAACGCCGCCTTCGACAGACATCTTTCTCGCAGGTGGACATAGCTATCTGGTCAATTGGGAAGCATCGGAAATAACAATAACATTACCACAATCTGCATCAATACAATTCATATTGACATTGAACGGCACCGAAATCCAATTCAGCTTTGTTTCAGCCGCTCCGAATTCGCCGGTTGGTATCCATACGTCAGGGACGATGATTGTTATCACCCCGCCGGGACCGGATAGCGTGCTGAATCTGGTTAATACTTCTACGTTCCCAATAAATAACCTAGGAGTAACGTTCACAATAGTAGCGATCACTTAACCTGGATTTTCATCTGCACTTGGTATAGATATTTCGCTCTTGATAGAAAGAACCGACATGGGGAGCACTAGAAGCTTCGCTAGCGGCTCCCCTCTTCGGATTCGACATTCCTTCAAGGGTTCAAAAGCCAGCGGCAATCCTAATCTCTCCTGAACTCTTGCTAACGTAGGCCCGTGCAGCATGCCGGGGTATACGATAAATCGCCCGTCTTGCATTTCGATTGGTTGTATTAGGATGAAATGATTTTTTGGAATCTCTATGCTCCAGCCTTGCCTCCATTCAAATGTTCCTTCTCCATTCGGAAGCAGCATCGGATAATATAATCCGTCGTACTCGTACTCGTGGATTTTATACCAACCAGCGGGGGAAAGGCCGATAATGACTTCTTGTTTTTGTACCCAATCCTCCATTGGAACCATATGCTTGAGACGGGCAAACTCTGTTAGATTCTCAGTGGAAGTTTGAATTTCCTTTACGGGCTGGATATCAATGTCGACAGGGCAGTGAATGGTCCAGCCCAATTCCTTCGCCATCCGGTATGGCCAACAAACGCCTTTGACGCGCTTCGTTTTGATCCATCTAGAGCTGTCATCAGGCCACCTTGGATCTACTATTTTTTCTTTAGCAGGCAGTATTGCAAAGTCCAGCAGCTGATTGAACTTTATACTGATCATAGGCTATCTCCTTTCTTAAACCTATCATTCGTAATGAATCTATGCACTGGGGCAAGAATGTATGATTAACATGTATTATGAACAGCTCGTACAGCAATCCGCAATCGTCCGCCAGTTACTTGGTGACAATTACCAAAATCCTGTCGATACAAATCCTGAACTCCTCCAAAGCGATGTTCAGCTTTAGCTTAATGAAGTACTGGAAAAATAGGCTAATCGAAAATCTAAATAACCAGCCGGAGTCTTACTTTCTGGCTGGTTATTTGTAAGCCCCCATTCAAACAACGCATACAAACGTGCAGCATCTCCTGGTACGATCAAGGTATCAATTTAAGGAGGTGCTTTTCTTATGCCACAACAAAAATTAACCATTGTCCCCGTTACGCTCCATCCAGATAGCAAGAGTTCTTTTACATCCACTTCATCAAAAGATCCTTCCATAAGCATTTGCACGATCAAAACGGCAAACGTTGAAATATCTTTCTATGACGGCGTAGATGAGCACGTTATGGGCTAGATACAAGTGATAAAAACCTTTCTAATTGGGTCATTCGTGCAGCACATGATTGGCTGTTGCCTATTTACGAACGAATGAAAGATTTGATGATGTCTAAATCTGTTTTACATGTCGATGAAACATATCCACAAATTATCCATCGTTCTGATGGGAAATCAGGTCAATCCAACGCCTATAACTGGGTATATCGCAGTGTGCCAAGCCAAGGACCCATGATGATCCTGTTTCAAAGCTCCTTATCACGAGCTCGGTCTGTCCTTGAAAGTTTCACGAAAGGTTATTCTGGTACGATTATTTATGATGGCTACTCTGCCTATGATAATATTGGCGGCATTACCTTCGCGAATTGATTGGCGCATGTTCGTCGTTATTGGTTGAAAGCGGACAGTAAGAATGGCCAAGGTGTGAAGTATTGTGATGAGTTATATTGACTAGAAAGGAAATTTAAACATTTGTCTCCGAGCTCACAACGTTAGGCCATTTTTGGACCTTGCCATGTCCAATTGGCCATCTTCTTTAAATTCATGGGTGCGAAAGTAAGCATCTCTTGCATCGACAATTTTTTAAGTCCCCTTAAAGTAGTCCAACGCATACCATGCTTTTCTTTTGCATCTGCGAATACACGCTCAATTGGATCAATACTTGGGCGACCGACCTCTGAATACATATCTTTCACCAAGTCATAAATGAAAGAGAAATCAATGGTGGCTTCAATTTTACGAACCAAATGGTTCGATGGCACCAGTTGATCTAAAGTAATCATTTCAAGTTGATCTCGCTGAATAGAATCATGTTTAGAAAGCATCCTTATCACCTCAAGTTTTAATACTTCTATTTTAAAACAAAAAAGACTGTTGGCAAAAGCTTATATCTAATTGTTAAAACAAAGTGGAAAGTAACGTTCAAATTTTACAACCCCTCAAAAAAACTGTAGACAATCTCCATTACTATCGAGTTTGTCTACAGTCTGAAAGCACATGCTTTAAGTGCCTTCCTTTTATTCTCATATGTTCACAATATCTAATCTAAATCTCTAATAGTCAAGATATTTGTCGCCATACCATAAAATCGTCGCATCCAACCTTTTAATCGACTGTGATAGTTAATTATATTTTGAATAGGATACTGCAATTGAATGTTGAAAAACCAATACCAGTCTTTTCTACTTTTATTCTTGGTATATAGACTAAATCTTTTGTATTACGTTTTAGCTTTAAGACCTTCTTCTACTTATTTCTGAAGTTTTATTCGCTCTAAGCGGTGAGAAATCCTATTTTAACAACGCTTGATCTTTATTGACATAGAATTGTAATAAAAAAATATCAGAAAATACGAAAAAATTAGTAAAATTATGTTAATATATTTAAAAAAAGTATTTTTCAAGGGTCTCATCGAGAGATAGAGATAAGGGACGTTTTCAAAGTTTTAATGGGCTGCTAGGACTTCTACCGTAAATTAACATCGTAAAGAATAATCAACTTGGCTATTTATTTTTTAAAAATAGACTGAATTTTGGCTGAACGGTAATAGGTAAGATAGCTACCATATTAAAAAAACTCAAATATAGCCCCTATTTGAAATTTCGAAGTGAATATTTTTTGAAGAATCAGGATTAGCATGTAGTGAAGAGTAATATATCAATAGTATGTTGCTACACATAAAATTGAAATGGAGTTGATAGAATGGTAAATATTACTGGATACGGAAAAGCTACGCAAGAAGCAGTAAATAACTTTGAAAAATATGTGGGTTTTGAAATCCCTGCCGATTATAAACAATTTCTCCTTGAATATAATGGTGGTACCACTACTGTGCAAAACTGTAAGTTTTATGTGGATGCATTAGACACCCTCGTTTGTTTAAATGTATTATATGGATTGGATCATGAGGAAAAAGAGTTTGATTTGCAGAAATGGCATGAGGAGAATAAAAAAGATTTACATAAGAATTGTATAATCATAGGTAATGATACGTATGCTGGTAAAATATTGATAATATTTAATGAAGAGGAAAAAGGAGTTTATTTCTGGGATCAGGGTTGGTATTCGGATCCATCAAGCCAGGATGAAAATATATATAAGGTTGCAGAAAGTTTTAAATCTTTCATTGAGGGACTTAAGATCCCAGAGGAAATCTAATTTCATTTGAATCCCCTTGATTGGCTCTGACCTTTCAAGGTTTTTTATTGTGAATTTACAACGACAGCACAGATTGAGATGATTTCAGAGTAGGAGAAAATTATTACATACGTAAAAAGTGAATATTAGATTAGGTCTGTTGGTTAAAGTGTTTTATTCCAACTTGAAAAATTTAGCTTTGCACACTGTTCGTTAGAGGAGGAAAAGATGTATAAAATCTTTATTGTAGAAGACGATGTCAAAATAGCTGCGATATTAATCAATTATTTTAAAAGATACGGGTATGAAGTTTCTGAAGCTAAGGAATTGGATGATATCTTTGTCGAGTTTAAAAAGATAAGGCCCGATTTGGTTTTAATGGATATTAATCTACCTTTTTTTGATGGCTTTCATTGGTGCCGCCAAATGAGGACGATTTCAAAAGTTCCCATTTTATTTATCTCAGCAAGGACTGATGAAATGAACCAAGTCATGGCCATTGAACATGGCGGTGATGATTATATTACAAAACCATTCCACTTGGAAGTCGTACTAGCGAAAATAAAGAGTGCTCTTCGACGGGTATATGGAGAATATGCGGGAGCATCATCACTCCATCAGCATGTAAAAGAAATGGATGGATTAACCCTTTATACGGAAAAGGCGATGATTGAATACCAGCAAAATCAGGCGACATTAACCCAAAATGAGTTTCGTTTATTGAATTGTTTACTTCGACAGTACGACACCATTGTTTCTCGTGAAGATTTACTTGAAGCCTTATGGAACGAAGATTCATTTGTTGATGATAATACTTTGACAGTTAATGTCACAAGAGTACGGAGAAAACTCGAAGACATTGGCGTAAACCATGCCATAACAACTAGCAGAGGAAAAGGGTATCGGCTCAAGGTAATGCAGGGTGAAGATAAGTGAATCTACTCTCCTTCATAAAAGACCGTCTTTATTTTATATTTTATACCATTCTATTAGGATGCTTGCTTATTCTTACATTTGTATTAGCCATTCTAGAAGCGGGAAATCAGATATCGATATCTAATATCTTCTATATGATTGTTCTCTCCATTTTTATGCTGTTACTTTTTTTAGCGATTGATTACATAAGGAATTACCGTTTTCTTAATCAGTTAGTAAGGATGAAGCAAGAACCGGGTTTGACATTTGAATTTGTCGAAATCTTTATGAATCCAGTAACAAAGGAACAAAAAGCATGGATTGAGCTTTTTCAGCAAATGAACCATGCTACTATTACGCAATTACAAGAACAAATAAAAATGAAGGAACAATATGAGCTTTTGATTCACCAATGGGTTCATCAAATGAAGACGCCTGTTTCGGTCATTTCTTTACTAATTCAAGAAGGAAAAAGGACATTTTCAAATGAGTCGATGAAGGATTTTCTTAAAGAGCTTGAAGAGGAAAATGACCGTTTTCGCAGAGGGCTGGAAATTATTTTACACGGAGCAAGGCTGCAGCGTTTTTCTGAGGATGTAAAGGCCGAGCCGATTGATTTAATTAATCTAGTCAAGCAAGTAATAAACGAGGAAAAAAAACAGTTCATTCAACGGACAATTTATCCGAAGCTTGAAACTGAGAACGAGAACTTTCAAGTGCATTCAGATCGCAAATGGCTCCACTTTGCCATTAGTCAAGTTGTTTTTAATGCATTGAAGTATTCAAGGCAGGGGGAGGGGGATACTATTACGTTCAGCATTACTGAAAAAGATCGTGATATTGTCCTTTGCATTACGGATCAGGGCAAAGGAATTGTCCCTCATGACTTAAAGCGAGTGTTTGATCCATTTTTCACAGGAGAAAATGGACGAACACAACAAGAGTCTACTGGAATGGGACTATACTTAGTAAGGGAAATTGTTAACAGGCTTGGACATAGGGTTAGTATTCAATCGACTGTTTCTGAGGGATCTTCGGTGCAATTTCTTTTTAAAACAAATACCTTACATGAAAGATGACAAAATTGTAAGGTTGTTAGGCGGTTATGTAATAAACATCGATGGGAGCCTCCTGCTTTATTCTTTATACTTTACTTTAGAAACGAGGAGGTCATATAGATGGCGATATTAAAAACGGAGCAATTATCCAAAACCTATTTTCAAAAGCAAGGAAATTTATTTCATAAAGCGTTAGATAATTTTACCATGGATGTTCAAAAAGGGGAGTTTGTTGGGGTAATGGGACCATCCGGGAGCGGAAAAACAACTTTGCTGAACTTAATGGCAACGATTGATAGGCCCACTTCTGGGAAAGTCATTCTAAATGACAAGAACCCTAATGAATTGAAAAACCGAGATCTTGCTTTGTTTCGCAGGAGGGAAATTGGTTTTGTTTTTCAAGATTTTAATCTTCTGGATACACTTACAGTTCGTGAAAATATTCTTCTTCCTTTAGCGTTAGATCATTTTAAACAGCATGAAATGGAAGATCGAGTAAATCAGTTGGCACGTCTTCTTAGTATAGAGGGGATTTTAGATAAACGGACTTTTGAAATTTCTGGGGGTCAACAGCAACGAACCTCTTGTGCAAGAGCGATGATTCACGAGCCATCCATTGTTTTAGCCGACGAACCGACAGGTAATTTAGATTCCAAATCCGCCAAGCAGGTAATGGATACCTTCACAACACTTCAAAAGGAAAAAGGAGCATCCATTCTAATGGTCACCCATGACCCAACTGCGGCTAGTTTTTGTGATCGGATTCTATTTATTAAAGATGGTAAGTTCTTTTCAGAGGTTCACAATGGAGGCGAAAGACAGAGCTTCTATCAACGAATTTTAGATACGTTGAGTGTGCTGGGAGGTGGCTACCATGAACCTTCGACATCTCGCTAAGAGAAATATCCAAGGAAATACCCAACGTTATCTTGCTTATTTTTTCAGCATTGTCTTTTCCGTTTCAATCTTTTTTATCTATGCATCCTTTATCTTTCATCCTGACATAGTCAATGCAAATATTAGTGGTGGGCAGATTGTGCGTGTTGCGCTTATTGCGGCTGAAATAGTAATCATTGTTTTTTCCGTTTTCTTTATCTCTTATTCTAATGCTGCTTTTATACAGCCGCGAAAAAAAGAGTTTGGTTTACTCACACTATTTGGAATGTCTAAATCTCAACTTAGAAAACTAATTTATATGGAGCAAACGATTGTGTCTCTTGTATCGATTGCGATTGGGGTAGGTTTGGGATTTTTATTCTCAAAGTTGTTCCTAATGATTGTTTCGTCTTTATTAGCGGTCGATGAACCATTAGCATTTGTCTTGGTCCCTAAAGCTTTTGTTTATACGATTGTTGGTTTCTTTTTATTATTTCAGTTATTATCACTCCTATCTTTGTTACAAATCGAAAATTTAGAGGTAGTCGATTTACTAAAAGATAAACAAAAACCAAAAAAGATGCCATTCGTATCCAAGTGGTTAATTGCATTATCCGTAATTTGTTTATGTATTTCTTATTATTTGGCAGCTACTATGACACTAAACAATTCATTACTACGAGTATTGCCGATTTTATTTTTCGTGCTGATTGGTACTTATTTTTTATTCAGCCAAAGTATTGTTGCTATGTGCAGAAGGCTGTATAGGAAGAAGAAAAGCTTATATAATGGGACGAATTTAATTACTCAAACTAACCTTATTTTTGATATTAAGAATTATTCGAGATTATTCTTTTTGACTTCGATTATTACTGCTGTCATTTTGACAGCAGCTGGAACGCTTTTTATGTTCACTGCAGATTTAAAGAAGCAGGGGATGGATAACATTCCACAAGCAATCGGCTGGATAGAAAATGATGCTTCTGTTAATTCCGTGATTGAGCCTTCAGAAGTAGAGAAAACCTTAAAGAAAGATGGATTTAAGGTCTCCTACAAAGTCAATGTGACAGGTGTGCCAGTTACAACTATGATTCCCCAAATAGGTACGGGAGAACCTAGTGAAAATCAGTCATTATTAATCTCGGAAAGAGACTATAACAAAGTCGCAGCATTTCGAAAGCTAGACCCTGTCGAGTTGTCGGGAGATGAAGCGTTATTTATTTTTCCTTATGCAACACTAGATTCTCAATTCGTACAACGAGGTGAACAAAAGGAACTTCATTATGGCAAAAATATCATACAGGTAACTATGTTAGGGCAGCGGAATCAAACCGTAATAGCACCTATCGGATTAGCAACTACTCTGATGGTTGTCGATGATAAGATGTATACTAATATTACTGATGATGTGCCTCTTAAACAAAAGGTAAGGGTGCGCGGGTACGAAGTTAAAGATTGGGAGGATGCAATAGAATCATCTAAGAAAATCGAAAAAATAGCTATTAACCCTGAACAGAATAAAGTGCAAACAAGAGCACCGATTTATGAGAAAGTGAGGCAAGGAAGTATGTTAACACTCTTTATCGGCCTGTTTGTCAGTTTATTATTCTTTATCGTCCAAGGAAGCATGATGTATCTTCGTGTATTTACGAATTTGGAAGATAAAAAAATCCAAATTAACGCTCTTAATCGAATGGGGTTAACACGAAAAGAAATTCGCAAAATCCTAAGCGCTGAGATACGCACTCTATTTTTTGTACCTTTTGTAATTGGGATGATTCATGCGATCGTTGCTTTCGTCGCATTAAGTAATTTATTGGGCTCTAATTTGCTCGGCTATTCGGCTATAGTTATCGGAACCTATTTTCTTCTTCAGCTACTATATTACCAAGTAACAAAGATAATGTATGAGCGGGCAGTTATTAGTACGATTAAGTAGAATAAAGTGCCAATCAAGAAGGAATCAGACGCTTATTCTCTGATTCCTTCTTGTTTGATATTAAGATATTGAATCCAGATGTTTTTTCTGGTGTGTGTTTACGATTTTGAATGGGGAATAATTCCCCTATGAAAATTTATAAGTAGTTCAATAGTGCCAGAAAAAGTGAAACAGTCTTTTTTTTGAGCTGGATAATATGTTAATAAAAAAAATGTGAATAAAATAATGTAAAAATTGGTGTGTTTGTACATGCAAAACCTATTCGTTCTTGAAATATTTTCATATAAAGGGTAAAATTATTTATTTCAAGAGGCAATAGTAATTATTGGCTTTTTAAATGTTAGCAGTTTAGGTGGGGGAAAGTATAGTGGCTTTTTGGATTTTCTGTAAAATATAAGGAAGTGAAATGTTTTTTAAAATTTATAAAAATTGGATGTAGAGTGGTTTGAAATTTTAAGAGTTTCAGGATTATAGCAAGAAGAGGAAAATTCCAAAGGATGAAGTGGGTTATCTGGTATTTTTTTGATTAAATATAGTCTTATAAACCTACTATTATAGAGGTGATTTGATTTTTATCTATTTCTTTGTCCCTTTTTATATAGTAAACTCAGAATGGGTTCGTTAACTTTTAGCTGCTAGGGATGAGGTAAATTTAATGCTATGAAAAATAAAAAGTTAAGGGCATTACTTTATTTAACCATTATTTTATTAATTGTATTTATTCTTCTAAACATGTTTTCTACATATTTAAGTATTAAAAATTCTGTTCAGAAATCGGTTGCAAACCAAAGCTTGGTAGCTGCTAAGTCTATTGCCGACTCAATGGATATAGAGGCATATAAACGTTTCCTCAATAACCAAGTAAATAACCAGGAATATAGGGATATAGAAGCCTACTTAGAAGATGCACGGGAAAAAGTTGGGGCTTTGTATGTATATACCTTGATGGTGGACAATCCGAGAGAATCCAGAGCTATGATTACAGGATTTTCTAAAGATTTTAGAGGGGAATTTCCTATTGGTGGTGTGTGTACGGTTCCAAAAGAGCAGGTCAAACAAGCCTATGACGGAAAAAGCTTTATTACTGGAATCCTGGAGGATCCAGTGTATGGCGAATATTTGACTGTAGGAGTGCCAATAAAAGATCAAGAAGGTGCCATTATTGGTTTTTTAGGTATTGATGTAAGTGCAGAGGATATTAATACCATTAACGGAAAAGTAATGAAAAGCAGTATTGCCATCATCGTTTATAATGGGGGCTTTGTTATTATGCTGTTAGTTACCTTTTTTGTGATTCAAAAATGGTATCAAAAAGAATTGACACGCGAAGTGGGTGATACGGAGGATACGTATCAATCGGAATTTCAATCACTAATAGCTTCTGTACGCTCTTTAAGGCATGATTTTTCCAATCATATTCAAGTTATACATGGACTTCTTAAGCTTGGGGAAAATGCTAAAGCATTAGATTATTTAACTGGTCTCTCTAAAGAAGTGCATTCGATAGAATCGATGAAATTGGATGTGAATCATCCTGGCTTATCCGTTCTTTTAGAGACGAAAAGGCTCTCAGCCCAGAATTATAACATCGATATTGCGCTTGATGTTTCTCCCAACTCTTTCAACAGGGTTAAAACAATTGATTTAATTAAATTGTTATCGAATGTAATCGACAATGCTATTGAGGCAACGACTGAATTACCTGAGCAAGAACGCCGGATGAATATAATCTGTAAAGCCAACGAAGAAAAGTATACGTTTGAGGTTACCAATACCGGACCAATGATTTCTACTATAGATATGGAAAATATTTTTGCTAGCGGCTTTTCTACCAAAAAGGCACAAAAGGGAAAGGTAAGAGGACAAGGCTTGTTTATCGTTAAAGACTTAGTTAACAGGTATGATGGGGATATTTTCATAAAGTCTAATGAAAAAGGGACCACCGTTACGATGATGATACCTGTAAATGGAAGAACAAGCTAGTTCCTTTTATATTAGAAAATTTAATGATAGGAAAGCAGATAAACCGATTGTGAACTGCACCCCGATTGTTAGAAAACATCTAACAAACGGAGGTGCTATTTTTCTTTTTTAATAATTGAATGCATTACTTACGGATTTAGGTGGTTAATAATATGGTTTAACGTTTATGAAATCTCCCCCTTATTCATAATTAATTATCAGTTTCTTTTTCAGTTCATTCATTCAGAACCTTCTTTAAGTACCTTTAATAACTACTTTTTTACTAGTACCCTTGAAAACTGAATTCTTCCGTTTTTAATACAGACATTCGATAAGCGGACATCAACAATAACCTTTTCGAATGGATTGGTAAATTTCGAAACGCTTTACTATAGAAGAAACTATATTTTTATACAATAGCGGTCGTTTTACTATTGAAGCCAAGGTGGCCGGGCAAGCCAAGTTTGAATTAATATTTCATTACAGCATGACTTTCAACGGGAATGAAAATCTTATGTTGTTTGATTGAAAGTTTTTTAAGTGTTTGCTATAAATTTTTTTCTTGTTGAGCCATAAAGAACGCTGAACAACTTCCTACCAGTCGATATGTAATAGCGAATATAAGTAAGTATCGAATTCAGTAGAGGATACATTACGTAATAGAGAATGGTTTGTTTCTTTCTTTCTCTACTTCTTTTAGGAGTGCGTAGTCATCTTTTCTCTAGAGAGAAAAAACACCTTCACCGTCTATATATACTTTTTTTTACGAAAAAAGTAGCACCACTTAAAAAATAATTATTGATCGCCTTGTTTTAATGAATATTATTCAGGGTGTTCCTAAAGGGGATGTGAATAAACTAATAGCTTTTGGACATAATGGATAGATGTTTGGCTGCTTTCGCCGAGATTATGATAAGATAGGGAAAAATCATATAAGGCAGTGAGAATGTTGAAACAACTAAAAGGAAAACTTCTCGTTATCATCGGACCGACTGCTGTTGGTAAGACGAAAATGAGCATTGAGATGGCTAAACAATTTAATGGTGAAATTATCAGCGGAGATTCCATGCAGGTTTATAAAGGGATGGATATTGGGACTGCGAAAATCAAGAGAGAAGAAACAGAGGGAATTCCTCATTATTTGCTTGATATTAAGGAACCGGATGAACCATTTAGCGCGGCTGAGTTCCAGGAGCGCGCTAATGCATGTATCGAGGATATCCAAAACAGAGGAAAACTCCCTATTATTGTCGGTGGAACAGGTTTATACATACAATCGGTCATTTATGATTATCAATTTTCTGAAGCACCATCTGATCCCGCTTATAGGGATACGTTAGAAAAGCAGGTAAAGGAATTAGGAATTGATCCTGTTTTTGAACAATTACGAAGTGTTGACCCGGTAAGTGCAAAACGTATTCATCCTAATAATGTAAGAAGGGTAATCAGAGCACTTGAGATTTTTCATTGTACTGGAAAAACGATGAGTGAGCAGTTGGATGAACAGCCGACTGAAATGAAATACGATACGTGCATCATTGGTTTGACAATGGATCGGGAAAAATTATACCAACGTATTGATCACCGTGTCGACGTGATGGTAGAAGAAGGGCTGATTCAAGAGGTTCAGTCATTTTATGACCAAGGCTTGAGGGATTGCCAATCAATACAGGCTATTGGCTATAAAGAGATCTATGACTTTTTTGATGAAAGAGCATCATTAGAGGAAGCGATAGGAGCTTTAAAGCAAAATTCTCGTCGATATGCAAAAAGGCAATTGACTTGGTTCCGGAATAAAATGGATGTAATTTGGTTTGATATGACCAATCTAGAAGGTTTTTCAAAAAAAATACATGAAATATCTGGGTTTATAGCAGGAAAGCTTTTCAATAAAGGCGAATACATAAATTTAGAGAGAAAAGAGGAGGACTAATACATGAAACAATCAGTAAATATTCAAGATCAGTTTCTTAATCAATTACGAAAAGATGGTACGTATGTGACAGTATTTTTATTAAACGGTTTCCAAATTAGAGGACAGGTTAAAGGGTTTGATAATTTTACTGTTTTATTTGAATCAGAGGGCAAGCAGCAATTAGTCTATAAACATGCGATTTCTACATTCGCTCCACAACGTAATGTCCAGATTGATTACGAAGTGAAGGAATAATCATATAAATGGATAGAAAAAGACAGGCTTCGCTTATAGCGACCTGTTTTTTTTGTGCCTACTCTTGTAACTTTTTCAAGGATTCGATTATTTTACGCACCCGTTTTGAATATATATTAAGGGACGGATTATTTCTCGGGAAAGCGCAGGAAATGACATTTTCAAAAGAAGAATTGATGAAATGGAGATAAACTTGTCGTAATTATTTTCTAGAGGCAAGAATCCTGTCTAATTAAGTCGCAGTTTGAAGGGAAAAGTGGCTAATTATACTGAAATCTTAGGAAATCATAAAAAGTTATATGGGAATTTCCCGATTGATTTAGTTTAAAGGCTGTGCTAATAACGGCCTATGGCCATCATAAATCGAATGAAAATCGTGGCGTTAGGGGTCCAAGATGGAGAGGTGAATGCATTGGAACAACCGATCCGTATGAAAAATAACGGGCAAATCAACATTGTGTTTAATGCGGAAAATAGAAAAGCGCTGCAAAAGGATCTGCCGATAAAAGAAAAAGAAATTTTGGTGCAAGAAATTCCCCAACAGCATGTAGCATTAAAGGAAATTGAAGATGAATTAAAATCGCTAGTCGGAATGGAAGAAATGAAACGGATGATAAAAGAAATATATGCTTGGATCTATATCAACAAGCAGCGTGAGTCAAGAGGGTTGAAGACTGGCCGGCAAGCGCTTCATATGATGTTTAAAGGAAATCCTGGAACAGGGAAGACCACGGTTGCACGTTTAATCGGAAAGTTGTTTCAAAAAATGAATGTACTCACGAAAGGGCATTTAATTGAAGCGGAGAGGGCAGATTTGGTCGGAGAATATATTGGTCATACGGCCCAAAAAACGCGTGATTTAATTAAAAAGGCCATTGGTGGGATATTATTTATTGATGAAGCCTATTCCTTGGGGAGAGGCGGCGAAAAGGACTTTGGCAAAGAAGCCATAGATACGCTCGTGAAACATATGGAGGATCGACAACACGAGTTCATCTTAATTCTTGCTGGCTACTCACGAGAAATGGATTATTTCCTCAGCTTAAATCCTGGCCTTCATTCCAGGTTCCCGCTTGTTGTTGATTTTCCAGATTATACGATCGATCAGTTGATGGAAATAGCCGATCGAATGTTACAGGAACGGGAATATATAATGAACCGGGATGCTGAGAGGAAATTAAAAGATCATTTAATCATATTACGTTCATTTCGTGGACCTATATCGTTTTCAAACGGTCGCTATATCCGAAATGTTCTTGAAAAGTCGATTAGGGCGCAGGCAATGCGGCTATTAATAGAAGATTCATTTGAAAAAATCGATTTACTCACTCTGACCAGCCAAGATTTAATTTTTGAGGATGATGAGAAAGAATGAAAAACGAAAGCCCGCCAAAAATGGCGGGCTTTCAGATTTATGTTTTAGGTACCCATTTTTTATTAGGAAGGTGCCAATTATATGTGTAGGAAAGGACGCGTAATAAAGTGATGGCGGTAAAGAGGGTATACAGCTGCCATGACTGAGATAAGACTCCGCTGCCTAACGCTAAGCCTGCAATGATGGCCCAGACTGCGTAGATTTCTTTTCTAAAGACTAATGGTTTTCTACCGGCCAGAACGTCACGGACTATTCCGCCGCCGCATCCGGTTAACGCAGCTGAAACAATAATGGCGCTTATGGGATGATTCAGATCCACCGCATACATGGCCCCTTGTATAGCAAAGGCAGAAAGACCAATCGCATCACTTAAGTTACCCCATCTGTCCCAATGCTTTGATAGATTGGTAGGAAAAACAAAAACGATGGTGATAGATATTAATGCAATGATAAAATAGAAACTTTGATCCCACAATGTTGATACAGGTACACCAATCAATAAATTTCGGATTGCTCCTCCACCAAAAGCGGTTACGATTCCTAAAATATAAACTCCTAAAATATCATACTCTTCTTCCATGGCAATAATGGTCCCGCTTATGGCAAATGCAATTGTACCTATGAAGCTTAAAACTTCCCATGTCATATGTTTTTCCCTCTATGTCTTTTCAATTTGATGTTAAAGTCAAATTTGATTTTAGCATGTTATCGAATAATTTAAAATGGTTAAAATCGTTAAAATCTTTGTTTTTATTAAAGTTTTATATGTTTAATTTTTTTTGTTATGATTAAATGAAATCTTTCATAAAAGGTGGTGCACGATTTGGATGAATCAATAAAGGAAACGGCTGTATTAATAGGATGCCAAACAACAGAAGCTGACGAGCGTTTTGAATATTCGTTGGATGAGCTGGCTTCGTTAGCGAAGACAGCGAATGGCGAGGTGCTAATGACAATTACTCAGAAAAGGGAAAGGGTTGATCCGTCTACATATATAGGTAAAGGTAAAGTGGAGGAACTTCAGAATTTAGAAGAAGAGTTGGAGCCGGATCTATTTATCTTTAATGATGAATTATCTCCGAGTCAGATTCGTAATCTTTCTAAACATTTGCAAGCAAGGATTATAGATCGGACACAGCTTATTTTAGATATTTTTGCTCAGCGTGCGCGCTCAAGAGAAGGGAAGCTGCAGGTTGAACTGGCTCAGCTTCAATATTTATTGCCGCGATTGGTCGGGCAGGGTACGGCAATGTCTAGGCTTGGAGGCGGAATCGGCACCAGAGGACCTGGAGAAACGAAGTTGGAAAGCGATCGCCGCCACATTCGTGGGAAAATTGATGAAATCAAGCAACAACTAAGCGGGATAGTTAAGCATCGTGAACGGTATCGCGATAGAAGGAAACGAAATAAAACCTTTCAAATTGCCCTGGTCGGATACACGAATGCGGGTAAATCAACGCTGTTCAACCGTTTGACTGAGGCAGATTCTTTCGAGGAGAACCAGTTATTTGCTACACTTGATCCGATGACTCGAAAAGCTATTCTTCCTAGCGGATTTACAGTGCTACTGACGGATACTGTTGGCTTTATACAAGATTTGCCGACATCTTTAATCGCAGCATTTCGCTCGACTCTTGAAGAAGTGAAGGAAGCTGATTTATTGCTCCACGTTGTCGATTCCTCAAGTTCGGATTACTTTAATCACGAGAAAACGGTTCACGATTTGCTAAATGACTTAGAAGTCCCTTCCATTCCACAACTAACGTTGTATAATAAGAAAGATAGGGTTCACACTGACTTTGTAAGGTCATCTAGTAGTGATTCTTTATTAATCAGTGCCTATGATCATTCAGACCTGAATCAAATCATGGAAGAAATTGAAAAGTACGTGATTGATGAAATGATCCCGTATTATGTTTTCCTGCCTTCAAGTGAGGGTAAACTATTATCACAGCTGAAAAATGAAACCATATTGCGCACTCTCTCCTTTAATGAAGAATCGGAAAGATATGAATGCAAAGGTTTTTGTCTAGCTGATCATCCATTAACCGGCCAGCTAGAGAAATATTCATTATAAAGGGGAATTTAGATGTATCAGCATTTAACACATGGAGAAGTGTTAAAAAACATTGCCCAGGAAGTAGAAGCAATGATTTCTCCGTTACATAAGCAAGTCGATGAACGAATTGAAGAAAATCAATTTCGTGTGTTACAAAGTTATCAAGCACATAGAGTGAGTGATTCTCATTTCATCCCTACGACAGGGTACGGATATGATGATATCGGACGCGACACTCTAGAATTGATTTATGCCGATGTCTTTGGCGCGGAAGCGGGATTGGTGCGTTCTCAAATAATTTCGGGTACACATGCGATTTCAACGGCTCTGTTCGGTATATTACGTCCAGGGGATGAATTGCTGTACATAACTGGAAAGCCATATGATACATTGGAAGAGATTGTCGGTATCCGAGGCTCGGGTATCGGATCTTTGCGTGATTTTCAAATTAGTTATAAGGCTGTTCCGTTATCGGAATACGGAACCGTTGATTTTGAAGCCGTAAAACAGGCAATTCAACCGAATACGAAAATGGTTGGAATCCAACGCTCAAAAGGGTATGCTACACGTCCTTCCTTTACGATTGATGAAATTAAAGAGATGATTTCTTTCGTTAAAGAGATAAACCCAGAAATCGTCGTGTTCGTGGACAATTGTTATGGGGAGTTTGTTGAAACTCAAGAGCCGTGTCATGTAGGGGCAGATTTAATGGCTGGTTCTCTCATTAAAAACCCCGGTGGTGGAATTGTAAAAACAGGTGGATACATTGTCGGTAAAAAAGAATTGGTCGAAGCTTGCTCTTATCGATTAACTTCACCAGGAATTGGTGCGGAAGCTGGTGCTTCTCTTTATAGTTTACAGGAAATGTATCAAGGATTCTTTCTTGCGCCCCACGTCGTTGGACAAGCGGTTAAAGGCGCCATGTTCACTGCAGCCTTTTTGGAAAAAATCGGTATGAATACGTATCCTAGATGGGATGCGAAACGCACCGATTTAATTCAATCTGTCCAATTTGATGACCGGGATAAAATGGTTGCCTTTTGTCAGGCCATTCAATATGCGTCACCAATCAATTCGCATGTGACACCATATCCTGCATATATGCCTGGTTATGAAGACGATGTAATCATGGCAGCAGGCACCTTTATTCAGGGGGCAAGCATTGAACTGACAGCAGATGGTCCGACAAGAGCTCCGTATGTTGCCTATGTTCAAGGTGGATTAACATATGCTCATGTTAAAATCGCCGTGTTGACTGCTGTGAATGCTTTAATGGATAAAAAACTGATCCAATTGTAATAGGAATGCTAGCTGGAATTTTACCAGTTTTCGTTTCAGAATCCAGTTCAACTGGATTCACAGAAGAAATAATAGTCATAATATTTGATAAGTTACAAATCACTTAACTTTTCTAAAAAAATCATGTCATAAAATGTAACATCGAATTGACAAGTTTAATAACATATTATATGATTATATCAGATAAAAAAAGGAGGATGCTAAGAATGAGTGGCAACAACATTCGGCGTTCGATGCCTCTTTTTTCCATCGGAATTGTAATGCAGCTAACTGAATTATCTGCGCGCCAAATTCGATATTACGAAGAGCATCAACTAATTACTCCTATGAGAACAGATGGAAATCGTCGGGTTTTTTCTTTAAACGATATTGATCGACTACTTGAGATTAAAGACTTAATCGAACAAGGAGTCAATCTGGCCGGCATAAAAAAAATTTTCACTGTAAAGGAACAGAACTTACCTAAGACTCAAGATATAGAACAAGCGGAAAAGATAAGACAGGACCTTAGTGACGAGGAGCTTCGTAAGCTTCTGCGTGCTGAGCTTTTACAAGCCAGTAAGCATCGAACATCTCTTCGACAAGGGGATATGTCCCGTTTTTTTCAATAAAAATATGATTTATGAATTATTATTTAGGGGGAATTAAAATTGGCAAAGTTCACACGTGAAGACATCACTCGTTTAGCAAAAGAAGAAAATGTTAAGTACATCCGTTTACAGTTTACTGACATTTTAGGGACGATTAAAAACGTTGAAATCCCAGTTAGTCAATTAGAAAAAGCTCTTGATAACAAAATGATGTTTGACGGATCTTCCATTGAAGGGTTCGTACGTATCGAAGAATCTGATATGTACCTATATCCTGATTTAAATACATGGGTTATCTTCCCTTGGACTTCTGAAAAAGGTAAAGTTGCTCGTCTGATTTGTGATATTTATAATACAGATGGAGTTCCTTTTGATGGAGACCCTCGTACTAACTTAAAACGTGTCCTTGCAGAAGCAAGAGAAATGGGCTTCACTGATTTTAATCTTGGACCTGAACCAGAATTCTTCTTATTCAAACTAGATGCAGCTGGAGAGCCGACTTTGGAATTGAATGATAAAGGCGGATACTTTGACCTTGCACCTACTGACCTAGGAGAAAACTGCCGTCGCGATATCGTTCTTGAACTTGAAGAAATGGGATTTGAAATTGAAGCATCTCACCATGAAGTAGCTCCAGGACAACATGAAATTGACTTTAAGTATGCAGATGCAATTTCAGCATGTGATAACATCCAAACTTTCAAATTGGTTGTTAAAACGATTGCCCGCAAGCATGGTTTACACGCAACATTTATGCCTAAACCATTGTTCGGTGTTAATGGATCAGGTATGCACTGTAACGTTTCTTTATTCAAAGGAAGCCAAAATGCTTTTTACGATACAGAAGGAAAATTAGAACTAAGTAAAACAGCAGAGCAATTTATCGCAGGTATCATTAAGCATGCTCCTAGCTTCACAGCGGTAACAAACCCAACTGTTAACTCATACAAACGTCTAGTGCCTGGTTACGAAGCTCCTTGTTATGTTGCTTGGTCTGCGAAAAACCGTAGCCCATTAATTCGTATCCCAGCTTCACGCGGTGTTAGTACTCGTGTTGAGGTACGTAGTGTCGATCCAGCAGCCAATCCATACTTGGCACTTGCTGTAATATTGAAAGCGGGTCTTGACGGTATCCAAAACGACCTAACTCCTCCTGCACCAGTTGACCGTAACATTTATGTAATGAATAAAGAAGAACGTGAAGAAGTAGGAATCGTAGATTTACCAGCTACTTTATATGCTGCATTGGAAACATTAAAATCCAATGAAATCATTAAAGAAGCTCTTGGTGATCACCTGCTTGAACACTTTATCGAAGCAAAAGAAATTGAATGGGATATGTTCCGCACACAAGTTCACCCTTGGGAACGCGAACAATATATGTCTACTTATTAATATCAAAATAAGCTTTGAAACCCTTGATGCCATTGGTGTTGAGGGTTCTTTGTTTTTCGGGCATCTTTTCATTAATTCTAATGGATTTACCAACTGCCCGATATTTGCCCGAAAAAAATCCGAAAAAATTATTCAAGGACATTTTTCATATGCTCCTCAAATTTACCCATAGTGTCCTTATCTATTTTTTTACTAATATGAGAGTATACGTCCGCTGTAATTTGCATACTGCCATGTCCTAAACGCTCTTGTATATATTTCATGCTTGCTCCTGCTTCTAACTGCAATACTGCATGAGTATGACGTGTAGAGTGAATTGGTAAAGGTGGAATTCCAGCTTTTTTTAAGATACGAGCAAATGAATTAAAAAGGCTTGTTTTAGGCATATAGTTTCCGTCATTTCGGCAAAGAACTAAATTTAGGTCATGGTGGAAATCATCTTGTAAAGCCAACTTGTTTTGGTTTTGAAACTTCTTGTGAAAAAGTAAATCGTTTGTAAGGGTTTGGCTTATTGTGATAACACGTTTTGAATTATAGGTTTTTACATCACCGAACATTTTACTTTTATCTTTACTAGCTTCTTGAAAATCAAGGGATTTATTAATAGTAATTGTCTTTTCTTTTAAATCAATGTCTGTCCATTGCAAGGCAGCTGCTTCACCCTTACGCATACCGGTTTCAATAAGCATTTTATAAAATATCCAGTAAATATATCCATACTCATAGGCTGATTTTAAAAAATTACCAATCTGTTCTGATTCGATGAACTTTATTCCTTTGTTATTATGTTCACCTTTTATAGTAACTCCAGTACATGGATTCATATTGGTTTTACCCAAGATCAAGGCCTTTTCAAAGGCATTGTACATTGTACCGTGTATGATTTCTATTGTTCTTCTGCTATATTTTTTTTCAGTTAGTTGGTTAATGAATTTCTGATACATTAAGGGTTTTACATCTTTAAGTAATATATTTTTGAAATATGGAATGATGTGATTCTCGATATTACGCTTGTGTAATTCAAATGTATTTTTAGCTACTGCACCCTTTTTATGTTCATTTAACCACATGTTCAGGTACGTATTTAATGATTCAGCAGTTATTTCGAATCCTTCGCGAATCATTTTTTCTACTTCCTCAGCTGCTAATTGGGCTTCTTTTTTACTTTCAAATCCTTTTTTAGATTTTTCTCTAGTCTTTCGTGTTATTGGATCCTGATAATAGATTCGATACTCCCAAAAATCCTTGTTTAAGCCCTTCTTTTTGTATTTATAATATTTAGCCATATTTTCTCTCCTTCCCAATAATATCGAGTGGATTAAGTCTAATGGTTAAATCGTGATGATAGATAGAGTCTCCGTATATTTCTATATACCTGTCTAATGCTTCTTGTAAGAACTCCTCAGTAACGTTTAAAAAATCAGCAACTTCAAATCGATTTGTGCATCCATATTCGAAGGCATCCACAAAGCAAGATAATGGTAATATCTCGTTGTATGCCCAGCGCCTTGCAATTTTTTCTTGTTTAACGTTATTTAGATTAGTTTGATCAATAATATTTCCTACAGTTTTGAAGTGGTGACCCAATTCTTCTGCTAAAATGCATTCTTTTTCTACTTTTGTTTGCCGTCTTTCTATTATGATGTGTCCGTTCCTGTATAATCCTTTAAAACCATATTTAAGTTCTTTTTCTCTCACAGGTATTTCTTCATATTCGAAAAGCAATTTATTATAATGCATCTGGGAGTACACGCCCTTATTTGTTATCGTCTTGGAAGATAAAATCAATGTATTTTAAAACATCTTTCATCTTTTCTTCAGTAACTTCTTTTCCATTCAAGTGAGCTGCTATAGTTTCAATTGCTTTGCTATTTTTTTTGTTTTCTATAGAAGATTCATCTTCGGTTATGCCCATTATATATTCTGGTGATGCATCGAAAAAGTCAGCGAAAATTCTAATTATATCCATTTTTGGTTCTGCTAAATTATTTTCATATCTTGAAATCATACTTTTACTAATTTTTGTTTCATATTTCTCATTAATCTGTTTTGCTAATTGTTCAATACTAATTCTTTTTGAAGTTCGCAAATTTTTAAGAATGGATCCAAATGAGTACATAAACTAGATTCTCCTTCTTCTATATTATTCATATCTAATATTCTAACTTGTTCGTTCCTATAATGCAATGCATTGTATAAAAAACGTTCCTTAAAAGGAATATTATTCGTTGACATATAAAATTTATTAACCTATACTAAAAATGTTCCTAAAAAGGAACGAAATGAGAGTGAGGTGAAAAAATGGCAAACATCAATCAAAGCACCTCTCGTAGACATCAACCTTACAGGAAAATTAAAGCTTACTTGGTAGAAAACGATATTTCTCAAAAAGATCTTGGTGTCTTACTTGAAAAGAGCCAAAGTGCAGTTAATCAAAAGCTAAATGGGACGGGAGGAGATTTTTCTTTACAGGAAGCAAGAATAATGTCTGAAAAATTAGGCATTCCAAGTGCATTTTTTTTTGAAGTAATCGTTCCTATAAAGGAACGAATGGGATGAGGTAATCACATTTTTAATGTTCAAATCGATGAAGTTAAATTCAAAAAAATCTATCTCGACGAAATTAAAGAAAAAATGAAAGAGATTGATGTTGAACTGGTTTTTTGGGACGCAAGGGAACTTGAAAGAAGAACTTGTATGTCATGGAACACAATTCAGAAAGAGTTCTTCTTCGACCCTGACTTTCCTAAAAGGAAGGTTGGGGGCAAATGGTATTTTCCAGCTAAGGAAACAAGAGTGTTCTTATTAGAATGGATTGAGCGTAAATCATCTTAAAAGGAGGCTATTTAATTGGGCGAATTAATGGTATACGGATTATTTACTCTGTTAGTGTTTCTAGGTGGCTGTATGTGCGGTAGCTCATTGACTGAAGGGCGATTGAAAGGAGGTGAAATAATTGGAAAAAACGATTAAGTCTTTTGAGGTAATTGCTGAAGCAACTAATCCTTTTATCTATACCTTTGAGATTGGTAAGGAATTTGGTGGGTCAGTTGTGTATGACATTATCGAACGTGATGGGGTATTCAAATTGTTTAATCGTAAGGACGAGCTTATCACAGAAATTAATCTACCTGTTGTATGTGTGAAATATGAGTATGCCTTAGCTGCAGGCTGACGATACCAAGGAGGTTCAAAAATTGTGGATGTAGAGAATCCTAAGGTAATAGATTCACTTTGGAGGAAAGAGCCGAAAGTAGTTGGAGAATGTGGAGGATGTGGTCAAAGTATTTACTCTTTCGAAGATTTTTACGATATGCAGGACCAGGAAGAAACGGTTTTCATCCATTCAAGCTCAGAATGCTGTCTCCAATATGTTGCTGATAGATCACTTTGTAGAAATGGCAATGAATAGAAAAGACCCCTGTTTGCAGACAGGAGTCCTGAAAAATGTACAACTTATAAATATTCTATACATGTTTTTATCAAATTTGCAACAGGAGGATGGAAAAATGTATTTCGATTCTAAAGGACGTACAGTTTTCAGTCCAGAAACCGACCTATTGAAACCTCTTTATAAATTACTAGAACAATATGAACCTTCGATAGGTGGTAGCCACTTATTTGAAGATTTAATAGAAAACTATGAATTCCTTGATTCGATGTTAAAGGAAGGTGAAAAACCAAATGGATGCATTGAAGCGAATCAAGAAAGACCGCGACCATCTTCTCCGGGAGATATCGGAAGCCAAGATAAAAATCGAAGTTAATACTCAGTCCAATGAATCCCTTTCACAGGCGATTGATCGTCATGAGAAATTGGTGAAGGAATATAACGAAATCATTAAGATTGTGGAAGGAGGGGAATGATTCCATGTTTCAAGTCACAGAAGCTGAACGCGAAAAGGAAAAGGCAGTTGTTGGATTTATCGGCTGCAGTGGATCTGGCAAAACAGTAAGTGCACTTGTCGTTGCATACGGAATGATGAAAGAAGCATATCCGGATGCCAGTGAGTCAGAAATATGGTTGAAGATTGGCGTAGTTGATACCGAGCACAGAAGATCAAAATTATATGCCAATTTGCAAATTGGAGATATTAGCATCGGCAAGTTCAGGCACATAGATTTTACACCACCTTTCACAACGGAACGATATCAAATGGCTGTTCAAACAATAAAGGCAGCCGGGGCTGAGGTAGTTATAGTAGACTCCATTTCTCATAATTGGATGGGTGAAGGCGGCATTGTAGAAACCCATGGACAAATGTCCGGAAACTCATTTCAAAACTGGGGCAAGCTTACACCGGAAACAACAAAGTTAATTAAAACTCTTACTCAGAATAATGTTCATATCTTGGCAACCTTCCGGACCAAAACAGAATATGTCGTGGAGCCGAACAGTGAAGGTAAGATGGCACCAAGAAAAGTTGGCACCAAGCCTGTTCAAAAGGAAGAAATGGAATATGAGTTCATGCTCAACTTTGTAATTGATATTGATCATGTTGCTGATATATCCAAGGATAATACACAGATGTTTGAAGGCAAGCCGCAGAAAATAACTGTTGATGTTGGTCGAAAACTATACAAATGGCTCGAGCTTGGCATTGATGTAAAAGCCGAGGAAGAAGGCCAAAGGATTAGCCTGATTGAACAGGTGAAAGCTATTGCATCCAGTAATGCTGAAGCTCAAAAGAAAGTAGAAGAATTTGAGTTTAAGGCAAATACAAAGCTTGATGATTTTTCTATCAAACTTGCAAGTACAGCACTCGATAGATTAGCAGAATTTAAATAATAGGAGGAATTATAAATGTTTAAAGTAGACCATACAAAAGGTGAATCAACATTCGAACAAATCAAGCCAGGTGAGTATGAAGCAATCGTTATTAATTACGAACAAAAGGAATCATCCACTAAGAAGAACATGGTGGTTGTAGATTATGAAATTCGTTCAGATGTAGAACAACTGTGCCAAGGACAAAAAATTCTTTTCGATAACTTCATCGTTTCTGATACAACTTTGTGGAGATTCCAACAGGCTTCGGTAGCAGCACAGTTCCCTAATGGTATGGAGTTCGCGAACTACAAAGAATGGGCGGATGCTTTCTTAAATAAACCTGTCCGTTTAGTAGTCGGAGAAAGAGAATATAACGGTAAAAAATACGCTGAAGTAAAGGCGCTTAAAGTTTCTGAAGTAAGCGCACCAAATACAACAATTACGATTTCTGATGATGATGTTCCATTTTAAGCAACAGATTAATAGATTCAATGAATAGAGGGGAGCTTGATAGGCTCCCTTTTCAAAAGGGAGTAATCAAATGACACATCAATTTAACAATATACCTGTAGAGCTTAAAAACACTCCTCATTGGATCCTATGGCGTTCTGAACTACGTGAAGGAAAAAAAACGAAGGTTCCATATCAGATTAATGGAGAGATGGCTCAATCAAATAATAAACGCAGCTGGTCAACCTTCCCAACGGCAATCAAGTTTTTTGAAAAGGGCGGATATGACGGAATTGGCTTTATGTTCTCCAAAGATGATCCTTTTATAGGTATCGACATTGACCATTGTGTGAATGAAGGAGCCCTTACTGAACTGGCTGAGGATGTTATTGAGATAGTCCAAAGCTATACAGAATATTCTCCAAGTGGCGAAGGCATCCACATCATTGCAAAGGGTACTTTACCACTCAAAGGACCAGGTACAGGGAGGAAGAATCCTAAGCTTGGATTAGAAATATACAGGCATGGACGGTACTTCACTTTCACAGGAAACAGCTTAGGTGAAACGCCAGTCCAGGACGGTACAGAACAATTTAAAGTTCTTTTTAAAAAGTATTTAGAAGAAAAGCCAAAGCCTGAAGCGAAGGTCAGTAATAATTTTTCTGAAAGTGAGGATATACAAAGCCTCCCAAACTCTGAGTTATGGGAAAGGATGTTCAGCAGCAAGAACGGTGGGAATATAAAGGACCTATTTCAAGGGCTTTTGATAAATGGGGATCATTCTTCCACAGATATGGCTTTGTGCAATCACTTGGCCTTCTGGACAGATAAGGGTGCATCGAAAATGGATTCCATGTTCCGGGAATCGAGTCTACTTCGTGAAAAGTGGGATAAGCAGCATTCAGGGGATGGTCGTACATATGGGCAAATGACAATTGAAACGGCCATTCTTGCGACTCCCTCAACCATATCTGATTTTGAACCACCAGAAGAAAAGAAATATGAAATATACATTTCAGATGAACCAAATGAAATTGAAGATACTGAGGAAATCATTGATAAAGTCCCTAATTTTCATTTAACCGAGCTAGGGAATGCAGAACGAATTGTGTATTACCACGGAGATAATATCCGGTACTGTAACGAACTGGAATGGCTTATATGGAACGGAAAGCAATGGCAGGAGGATAGCAAACGAAATATCGAGGCCCTTGCTGCAAAAACGCTTAGAGGACTCTACCAGGAGTCAAAGACGGAAGAAGATCGATATCGTGCAAAACAGCTTAATGATTGGGCGAAGAAATGTGAAAAGCGTGCAATTAGAATAAATAGCATATTGGATGTAAGGCCAATGGTTTCTATCAAAAAGAAAGACCTGGACGCTCATAAATTTCTTTTTAATTGTGATAACGGTGTGATTGACCTGAAGACAGGAGAATTAAGCCCGCATGATAGGGATCTGCTCTTTACTAAGATTTCTCCAATTGAGTATAAAAAGAATGCTAAATGTCCCAACTGGATTGCGTTCCTAGAAAGTATTTTTCTTACACCAGAGGGAAAACCGGATCATGAGCTTATAGAATTTTTGCAGAAAGCCATTGGTTATTCATTTACTGGTGTAACAAAAGAACAGATCATGTTTTTCCTTTTCGGTAATGGCCGGAATGGTAAATCAACATTCATAAACACTATCCAGGATCTTCTTGGGGATTACGGCCGGCAGACAAACAGTGACACCTTTTTAAAAAAGAAAAATGACAGTGGAATCAATAATGATGTGGCCAGGCTAGACGGGGCCAGGTTTGTATCAGCCGTAGAGAGTGAGGAAGGGCAGCAGCTGTCCGAATCATTGGTTAAACAAATCACCGGTGGAGAGAAAATGTCCGCCCGTTTCCTTAGACAAGAATATTTTGAGTTTACACCTGAGTTTAAAGTTTTCTTTACCACAAACCATAAGCCAATTATCAAAGGGTCGGATGAAGGTATCTGGAGACGGATAAAGTTAATTCCTTTCACTGTAACGATACCAAAAGACAAAATCGATTACGATCTTCCGGATAAGTTAGCCAAGGAAATGCCCGGCATTCTTCGTTGGGCTGTGGAAGGCTGCCTGAAATGGCAGGCTGATGGATTGGGCGAGCCGAAAGCCGTGAAGGAAGCAACTGAGGACTATAGGCAAGACATGGATATATTAGGGCCATTTATTGACGAAAATTGTACTGTACATCCAAATGCCAAGATTGAAGCAAAAACTCTATATGAGAATTATACAAAATGGTGTTACTCAAACAATGAAATGGAATTAAAGAATCGTGCATTTTATCGGCAAATGGAGATTCGAGGATTTAAAAAAGAAAAAGGAGCCAAAAATAAAACCTTTCTTCTTGGAATGACATTAAATCAATATGCAGGAGCAGGATTTTTCCAAGATGACCCAACAGGGGTTACTGAAAATGCTAAAAGGGTTACTGAACTTTCTTCAAAAAGTAACCCGGAAAAGGTAACTCCTATCAATCGGAAGAGGCTATAAACCGTTGGTATATATGGGTTTCTGAGATTGCTATATTCTATTATTTTTTAGTAGGGTTACTGAGGGTTACTGAATTTCCCTGTTCCATTCCCACGAAAAATAAATAAATAAAAAAATAATATATATATAGGGCTCTTTTACGAAAATGGGTAACCCTCGATAACCCAGTAACCCCAAAAGGGGTTAAACCCTTGATATGACTGACTTTTGATGGGTTACTGAAATTTTAGTTCGGTAACCCTTTAGTAACCCTTTATTAAAAAGAGGTGTTTTATGCATCCAAAGCAGATAATAAGTGATTTCAAAACGATGGGAGCCACCTTCGTACTGGATAATGACGAATTGTACATAGACAACCCAGAAAATATCTATCCAGAACTAGAGGAGTTAGCCAAATCATATAAAGCTAGAATCGTTGCTTTCATGAAAGGTAATTATTCAGACCAGGATCATGCCGTAAAGCAAACCATAGATAAAATCATTAATTGTTTTTTAAGAACAGACGAAGAGGTAAACCAAAAAATCGAGAATTGGATTGGCGATGATCCTGGTTCTGTGGAATTGATTTTAACTCTATTTGTGGAGTTAAGAGAGAACGGTTGGATGAATCTAAAAGAGTCTATATCCAATTTTGAAAATGATAGGACAGATAAATTATCAAAAGAAATATTTGATAGAGCGATGACTTACTTTAGGAGGAAATAAATGTCGGTCATTCATTATAGATATTCCGACAAGGAATTAGAACAGATCCTTGGCACACTTGAAATTATTGTGGACACCAGAGAGCAGAAAAACCAACATGTACTTGATTATTTTAGAAATAAAAATGTTCATTTCAAATTAAGGACCATGAAGACCGCTGATTACTCGGCCATGATTCCAAAGAATTTGGAAATGGGGATTACTCGAGATATTTACCTTACTGCAGGTATTGAACGGAAAAACGGAGTAGATGAGCTGGTGGAATCTATTAAGGACCGTAACCGGTTTGAAAATGAGTTGATTCGTGCTTCAAAAAATCCTTTTGTCCTGATTTGTGAGGACCTAGAAGGATATACAAAAATTTTAAACGGAATGTACAGAAGTAAATATAAACCTAAGTCGCTGTTAGGAAGCTTGAAAACATTCGAGGTCCGATATAACTTCTCTACTGTTTTCTTAGCTCCTGGAGCAACAGGCAACTACATTTACCATCACTTTTACTATATGACTCGTGAATTATTGAAAAAAGGATTTATCTAAACGGTGAAAGGATTGAACTATGTTCTTACGTCAAAGAGTCGAACTTGAAAAAGATTTTTATAAAAATGAACTACTAAATATGGGATATTTCAAAACGCCAGAGGGATTACAGCTGTATGAATTAACGTTGAGCGAATTGGAGGATATCTACAAAGCTGAAAAAGCGAGGGGAAGACATGACGGATAAAGGCAAACGTAGGTTGAGGAAGTCTCTGGCCAAAAGAAGAAAGGATCGCTTAAATCGTGCATTTAGAAACATCTTTGTTAAGTCCGGTTATCTTGAAGAAAGAAAATGATAAGGGGTGGACAGATGTTCATTATCGCGGCTTTCATCATTGGAGCTTGGGTCGGAATGTTCTTCATGTCATTGTTTTCTGCCGGTGCTTATGAAAAAGGATTTAAGGATGGGAGTCGTGTTAAATGAATACAGTTGATGATCAATTGAAAAATGAAGTATTACTTGCAGTGGAGATGGAACGGTTTAGACAAAATTCAATGTGGGGAAGACAACGCCATTCATATGGTGATTGGTTAAAAATCCTTATTGAAGAAGTCGGAGAAGTTGCCCAAGCCATGCAAAAGGATCAGGGATGGGGAAAAGATTCTGATGCCTCTAATTTGTACACTGAACTAATACATGTTGCTGCAGTTGCTGTTGCTATTGCAGAGCAGGTTAAAGAGGGAAATGAGTAATGGCCAAGCAAATACAGCCGGTTATTATCCGCCGCCAAAGGAAGCATGAAGCTGAACAAGCTATCAAGGATTTATTAGCGAGGGGATTTGAGATTGTTTCCCCTCTTAAACAAGAAAAACCTCAATCTGAAGTGCTTCATAATCTTACATTCGAGCAAAGGCGATTCCCTGTAGAAGATTTTTCTTCTCCTTGGATTGCTAAGTTAAGAAGAATCGTTGAGTAGACAAAGGAAAAAGGGAATGAAATCTCATTCCCCCTAATCTTTCTTACGTTTAAATATTAATTCAAAAAAACTAGGAGCACCGTAACCTTTTAATCCTGGTGCAAAGATTTGTACTAACTCCCACCCTTCTTTTTCATGATTATAAACAACTTGATGGTAATCTTCCTCGGGAGTTAGTTTGAATGCTGATAATTGAATTTTCACGAATTTATGTTCGTACAAAACAATAACCTCCTTATTATATCTTTCATTTACGTTTTTTAGTTATGTAAAGTTTCGAAAAATTAAGAAGTTGATGAACAGTTCGACTAAACCATGCACTAGGCAGTTAAGGAGGGTGCTTAATTGAAATACATTTGCAATGATTGCGTGTTAGTTTTTGAAACTCATGGGAAGCTGGCACCGCGTAAAATAGCTCATTGTCCTAACTGTGGAGATAATGTGGCTACGGTAAATTACACTACACCTTTAAAAGGCGCAATCCGGCGAGGATGGTCGCAAGAGGAAATGGAATTGTTGGATCGCTGCATAAAAGGCGAATTTCAGATTTATGCAGTTGCGCACAAAATAGGCAGGTCTTCCAAGTCCGTTAAACGTCAAATACAACGTATAAAGAACAATGAGTCCCGTATATATGAAGGCGCTTGGACCATTAAAGAAGAGCAAACCATTCGTGATTATCTGGATGAGCATGGAACTAAACCAGGTTACTATAAAGACTTAACAAATCTGCTGGGGCGCAACATTAATCAGGTTAGATGCAAGGTATTTCATATGAGGAAAAAAGGGATGTTAGGGGCCGAGGCATGAAAGAACTAGCCGAGCTTAGAAGAATTGTGGACAGCCAAAAGACAGTGACGACTAAACGGATAAAGCCATTGCTGGATGAAATACAAAAGTCATACATTCAAACGGCTAATAAGGTTAAAAGTCAGAAAGAAACGATAAAGAAAATCAATTCAAATTACAGTGTGGCAAATTCAAAGGCGGCTAGGTTATCGGTACATGTCCAGACTCATGAGGAACTTAAAAAGGCCCATTCGGAGTTAAAGGCTAAACATAAAGAAGCCATGAAAGAGCTTCACCAATTTAAATACAATAACAATGCTAGATAAAGGAGGAATCATCGATATGGGTTATTCCCGAGATGAACAAGAAACTTCATTGGTTTTTGACAATAGTACTGGCGAGTGGACCGTTTACTCTACTGTGCCCAAACATATTCGAAAACTCTCTAATTTAACAGAGTTATTCGTCTTAGAATCCGAGGATGATAGACCGATAGCTGTTAGGGGAACTTTGACAGAAAAACAAGTCAGTATGAAAAAGGAACGGGTCTATACAGATGAACAAAGGGAAAGAGCTGCTGAAAGGCTTTCTAAGGCTAGAAACGCTTTATAAATAAAGGAAAACTTTTATTAACTCTCTTTATAGGAGCAATTAGTCTACTTATACATTTAAATAAAAACAACGGTTATTAATAGGAGGATTAATCAATGGCAAAAGTACAACTTAATCAAAAGGAACAACATTATGCAGATACACGTGAACAGGCGGAGGAAATTGTTTCAGCTGCTAAAGAAAATGACAACCTTCAAATGCACAAAATCACAGAGAAATATAACAAGTACGGTCAGTATTTCTTAATTGATTTAACTTATGCTTATCAAATTCCTAAAGAAGTAATGGAGAGTCACCCACAAAATGATAATGCACCAGAAGGACATATGAGCACAGACGATTATGAAGAACCACATGAGGGGGTTGAGTACACGATTGATAAAGATGGTTCGGCCAGTGTGGCGCCAGGTCAGCTTGAATTAGTGAAAGATGATGCACCGTTTTAATAATTAACATAATTGGAAATAAAAAAACCAGGATTTCTCCTGGGTGTATGTTTTTGGTTGAAATATTATATCATAGGGGGAATGTAAGGTGGGCCAGTTATTCATGCTACCTGAAATCGACAGGGAAAAAACAAGGGATGCTGTTGGATCTGCATTGGAGAAATATCGCTTTTACCTATTAACTATTCCTGAAGAAAGATTACCTAAGGTTACTGCTTCTTATTCTCTTGCTGCTTCGGCTCCATCTAATCAATTTCATTCCTCTACAGAAACAGCAGTCATTTATAAAGTTGATTATGAACGTGAGCGTGATGAATATATAGAGAGAATAAGAAAAGCAGTAAATCGGTTGAACTTCAAGGAAAGAGAAATAATCATTAAAAGATACTTAGATGGTGATGATGAAGTATTTGATTATGAAATTTATAATGAAATTGGTTATGGAGAAAGGAAATATTATAGGTTGAAAGCTAGGCTATTTTATAAACTAGCATTTCTTTTAAAAATTGAAGTATATAAAGAAAAATATTAAAAAATATAGAAGGAACCACTTATTTTTTGTCGAATTATTAATTAAATGGTTTTATTAAGTCTGGAAGGAATATGCAATGGAAACTAATCATTTAAAGACACAATACGATTTTGAAATACCAAAATATCGAACATTATGTAAAGAAATTATTAAGCAATTAGAAATTTTATTAAAAGAAAATGATGTTAAGCTTGCGGTTCCAATTAACTATAGAGTTAAAGAGTGGTCTTCTCTTTTAGATAAATGCAAACGATATTCTATGGAACCAAATGATATTACCGAAATAAATGATTTAGCAGGTATAAGGATAATTACATTATTCGAGAAAGATATTAAAAAAGTTCAAGAAATAATAAATTCAATATTTTCTATAACTAGAGAAGAAGATACTGCCTCAAGGTTATCTGATAACCAATTTGGGTATGGTTCAATTCATTATGAAATATATATACCAGATGATTGGACAAAATTACCTTCGTTGAGAGAATTAGAAGGACTTAAAGTTGAAGTTCAATTAAGAACAATCTCACAGCATACATGGGCTGCTGCATCCCATGTATTAAATTATAAGAAAGAATCCGATGTCCCGAAGTCTATTATAAGATCAATAAATAGAGTGGCAGCTCTATTAGAAGTAGTAGATTTAGAATTTGGTAGAGTTCTTGAAGAAAGAATGGAGTTCAACAAACAACCTATTAAAATTGATGATAACTTAAATACAGATATTTTAGAGAAAATTTTAGATGAGAAATTACCTGTAGCTAATAAACATAAAAATGAAAACTATTCTTCTCTAATTAGTGAACTGTCTTATTTTAGTATAAATGATGTTGCCGAACTTGAGAATTTAATTGATAAACACAAAAGTAAAGCATTAAAAAATGACAAAGTTATTGTCCGAGGTTTTTTAGAAGAGCCTTATTGGGAACACGAAGAAGGGGATATAGAGCGAGCAAAAAAAGGTGTTTTCTTTAACCACACGGGATTATTAAGAGAAATAATTGAAATTGAATATGGTCAGGAAGAAAAAATTGCAGCTATGAAGTGAAGTAGTACTAATGTCAGAAAGCATGCAGATTATTGACAGAAAGACGGCAGAGCATTTGGGTTTATATGTGATAAATTTATATCATCGAGAATAAAGCAAGACGGCACTCAAAATGGTGTCGTCTTTTTGTGAATAAAGAAGGTAATCATATCCTTTTGTAGAATGTATAGGACAAAAGGAGGTAAAAAATGATTATTGATGCTAAAAGAGAGATACTGACTGCTTTATTTTTAGAATATCAAAAAGATATTCCTGATTTGAATAAAGTTAAAGTTAAGTTTTTAGAAGAAGGAATGGATATTGATACTTTTAATATAGCGATATTGAAGCTAGAAAACGAAGGATTCATTCATAGTGTACATTTTATACGCGGGGGACGTAAGGCGTATGGTATCCAAGCTGTACGGCTGGAGAATGCTTTATTGACAGCACAGACAGTTAAGTACCTTGAAGAAAAATTGGATTTAGAATTGGAAAGTGTTAGTAATCCAGAAGAAAAATCAAGGAATATTCTTAAACGATTTAAGGATAGTGGCTTTGACAGGATTGAAAATATAATAGCTAAGACTATAGCAGAATTGATTAGTGGTTGATAACTTTATTGAAAAAGGAGATATGATATGTTAGATCCAGGAGTAGTTACAAGTAAACACTTAGATCCAGGTACAGTTGGATACTGAATAAGAATTTGGAGGCACTCGCTCATTGAGTGCTTTTTAATGTCCTCAAATATCCAAATGAATGTTCCGTACTCCAATTACAGTACGGGCTAGAGTACTCCAATTGCAGTACGCTGAAATTTTTTCCTTCATTAGAGCGAAATTCCTAAAGAAAATCTTTAAAGAAAATATATAAAGAAAACCCTCTGAATTTAAAAGAGGAAAATGTCTTTGTTGAAATTGTTTATATAAATATTGGTTGAGTAAGGAGTATTCTTATGGATATATATGATTATGCTAAATACCCAGCAAAAGAAGATTGGCTTGAAATTTGTAAGGATAAGGCAGATGCATTAGATAAGCTTCACCTCAATATAGATAAGAAAAAGTTTAATATTCTTAAGTTTAATGAGGCATATCACGGGATGAAGCTCAATTATTGGTTACAAGAATTTAATAATAGATCTTTTGACTTGATAGTAAATTACACTATGTTAAAGTCATATTATTTGGCAGGCATCCCTGATGATGAATGGTATAAATCTCCTGGTGAAAATGGATATATGGTTCAATACTTCCCACATTTTGAGGAAGAACATCATGCAAATTTATACTGGTTCGGTTTTTATATGGATGGTTATTATTCTCGATTTTCAGGCTTAATAGATTCTGTATATCATTTAATAAATACAAAATATAAATTCGAGATTGAACATAAATTAGGTTTTATAAAAAAAGTTCTAACAAAACTTAAAGTTGAGGATAGAGTTCTTTATGACTTTTTGAATGATTTACCTAACAATGAGGTATATATAAAAGTAAATGAGTTTCGAAATAATCTTATCCATAATTATAGGCCAAACCAAATCGATTCGGGTTTCTCAAAAGAGACTAAACCTGATGGAACACAAGTGATGAAGATGTCTGTCGGTAATTATACAACTTCAAAAGAGTTTATGATAAATATAGATAATAGTTTAGATTTATTGGCAAATATTACTGATACAATTAGAAATAAGGTCAAAGAAGAATAAAACATTGAGCAACCTTTCTAGGTTGCTTATTCTTTTGGAGAAAGAAGATGATGCCTTGAAACCAGTTGATACTTACTTATTATCTAATGCGCTAAAGGATGCTCTAAGTTTTGGGGTTAGACCACATGAATTAGGATGTACTGAAGAAGAGCTTGATGAGATGTACTGATAATGACTTGTAAGGACGTAGATAGCATTGGCTGAGTACAAGACAGAGGCACAGAAGAAGAAGTTCTATAGAACAGGTGATTGGAACAAGTTAAGGCTTGAAGCATTAGAGAGGGACAACTATGAGTGCCAACAGTGTAAGCGTGAGGGCAAGGTGCATGTGGACTCAATCAAGGTACAAGGTGAACGAAAGAGCGTGGAGCTCAACGTTCATCATAAGTATGAGATTGAACACTATCCGCAGCTGGCTTTGGTATTAGATAACCTCGAAACCTTATGCCTGAACTGTCATAACAAGATGCATGATCGAGTATTTGGAGAACAGAAAAAGAAACGTTGGGATGATGAGATGTGGTAACACCCCCCACCTTGCAAAGAAGCTATTTATATTTTACCCCGGGAGCGGGGAGGGGGCTCTGCTGTCCAAAAAAAATCAAAAAAACCATTGCTATATTAGGGGGTTAAAAAAAGAGGGGGGGTGTTTTTGTGAGTGGAGTTGTAAAAATTTCAAAATTGGAAAACCAATTGATGAACCGAATTGATAGAGACGATCTAATAGAAGTTGATAAGGTAATGCGGTATATAGCGATTGTTAAGCAAATTAGAAAACTTCAAATTGCAATCAACAAAGGCGGCGTAATGGCAACAACTATTAATGCAAATCAGGAATTCACTAAAGCAAATCCTGCTATAAATGAATTAAATAAGCTCACAAAAACATTAATCGCTCTTGAAAAATCCATTAAATTTGCAATGTTTGATGTATCAGTTATACCTAAAAATGATGAGAAGGATAATGACGGACCAGAAGTCAGTGATTTATATTGATACATCAAAAATATGTAGATGCTTATATTGAGGAGTGGCGAAAGGGTCACGTTATTTTTAATCAAGAGCGAATTGATTTAGTAAAACAATTAGAAACTGAAGTGCTTGTTCGTGACGATATATATTTCGATGAGAAGCAAATTGAGCAATGTATAAACTATATTGAGAAATGGTACTTCAAATTAGAGGTCTTCCAAAAGTTTATTATCGCTTTTATATTTCTTAAATATAAAGAACGTGACAAGTTATTTTATAAAGATATCGTGATTGTAATTGCCCGTGGGAATGGGAAAAACGGATTGATTTCGGGTCTTGCTGATTATTTTATTAGCCCTGGTCATGGAATCGAAGGATATAACGTAGATGTTGTGGCTAATAGTGAAGACCAAGCTGAAACATCTGTAAAAGAAGTCAATAACATGAAGGAAAAGAACAAGAACTTCATGAAGAACTTCTTCTCTTGGACTAAGACAAAGATTACTGGAAAAGCTACTCTTGCTGAATTCAAGTTCCGGACATCCAATGCCGACACAAAAGATGGTGGCCGTCCTGGATGTTTGATTTTTGATGAATGGCATATTTACGAAGATACGAAACTAATAAATACCCTAAGCTCTGGTTTAGGAAAAGTAAAACATAGAAGAAGAATTTATATATCCACCAACGGTCATGTCCGCGGTGGATTTTTTGATAGATTTATTGAACAGTGTTTAGAAGTCTTAAGAGGCGGAAGTAAACGTGAAAACCGTTTTGTTTTCATTTGCAAAATGGACAGTAAGGATGAGGTCGAAAACCCGGAATTATGGGAAAAGGCGAATCCTATGTTTAGTCAGCCAAGAAGCCCTTATGCTGAAGAACTGTTTGACACAATTATGGATGAATATTTGGATCTGGAAGATGACCCGTCCGGACGATCTGAATTTATGGCAAAAAGGATGAATCTTCCTCAAGAAGATAATACGGTTAAGGTAGCATCCTGGGAAGATATCCAAGCGACTAATAAGCCTATTCCATATGATCGACTAGAAAATAAAACATGTGTAGGTGCAATTGATTTCTCATTCATTAAAGACTTTACAGCATGCGGTGTTTTATTTAAGGATGGCGAAAATTATATTTGGGAAAGTCACCAATTCGCAAGGCGTGAATTTATCAAAGAAGCAAATTTAAAGCCTCCAATATTCGAGTGGGAAGAGCAGGGATTAATTACATTATTGGATGAACCCGTTATTGATATTAGTTATATGGTCAATTACTTTTGTGAAATGAGAGAGAAATACGGGCTAAATACTATTGTTGGAGATACGTTTCGTCTGGATATTGTAAAACAAGCATTAGAAGAAGCAGGGTTCAAAGTTTTATATATACAAAACCCTCATGCAATCTATGCAAAACTTGCTCCTAGAATTGAAATGCTCTTTGCCCAAAAACGTATTATTTTTGGAGATAATCCATTGATGAGGTGGAACACGAATAACATTGTTGTAAAAGTTAAAAATGATGGAAATAAAGACTTTGTCAAAAAAGATGAAGTTAGGAGAAAGACAGATGGATTTTCAGCTTTTGTCTACGCTCTGTGGCAAGCCGATCAAATACTAGTGGATGATGTGGACTTTTTCTTAGATGATATAGAATTTTAATAGGCTCTGTAAAAGGATGTTGTTGATTATCTTGTTGAACTAACGGGGCAGGTTAGTTGAAGAAGGATATAGAATTAAATATATATACGGAGGTGGTATATATGGATAAAGGGGAAAAGACTGATGCTTTAAAAGTTTTAAATTTTTTATGTATTGGGGCCAAGATTGAGGGGCTTAACTTTTATGGATTGAGGTTACTTCTTTCCGAGAGTGAAACTAATTCAAATCGAATTAATGGTCAAATTTACATTAATATTGAGAGTCAATTTTGTTTATTTAATTCACTGCCTAAAAGTATTCCTTTAACTAATGAATTACCTAATATGGATTTGATTGAGTCCTTAAAAATTCTTTGTGAATTGAGGTTGAAACAAATTGTAGATGTTTCATTACATGATAAGAGTCCACATTTATTCTTAACGTTTGAAACAGGTGAAGTTCTTTTTATATGGGGACATGACGATAAGTATGAAAGTTGGCAAGTAGGTGTTATTAAGACATCAATAGATGACGAGGATTGGGACATAGTTGCTTGTCCAAATAATGGTCTAGCAATATGGGGACCAGAAGATATTGTAGGAAATATCTAAGTTTTCGTTATAGAACTAACGGGTGTTTTAGCTGCAGATTAGAGCTGTCTTTAAGGCAACTTTTTCTTTATTCCACTATCGAGGCAGGTTAGTGAAATAAAGCGAAATGATAAAATAAGAAAAAATCAATGTATGAGAGGTGCTAATATGAACAAAGTTTTTATTATCGATGGAGATAAATTTTCTAACTTTAAGGGGTTTTGTAAGGAGTTTTCAGATATAGTCCTCTCTGGAAAATATAAGTGGCGCGGAAATCTAGATGCTTTTAATGATATTTTGTTTGGAGGTTTCGGAGATATAGAAAACGAAGAACAATTTACTATTATTTGGAGAAATTCTGCTAAATCTAAAGTAGATTTGGGGTACAGTGAAACGATAGTTAAACTAAATGAGATGTTGAAAAATTGCCATCATAGTAATGAAGAGAAAGTAATCCAAGAAATAAAGGATGCAAAAATGAACATCGGTCCTACAATATTTGACTTGATTGAAGAAATTATCCTTGATAAGGAAAATGTAACGTTGATATTAGAGTAAACCTTATTCAAGTAACGGGTGTGTTAGCTGAAGATCGGAGCTGTCTTTAAGGCAGCTTTTTATTATGCAACTATCGGGGCAGATTAGTTGAAGAACATTATTTCTAACATATCCATTATTTGTTAATATAGAGGTAACTAATGCTTTGCTTTTGAAATAAAAATGAGGAGGAATACAATGAAACGAATGCCATTCGAACAACCAACCGACCATTATAATGAAAAGGTTTTTTCAATAGATGAACAACTTTGTGCATTACTAAAACAACGTAAGGATATTTCAAACAATGATCCAGGTTTTCCACCTCATAAAAATATCTCAAATTGGGCAAAAAGGTTCGGACTGTACGAGGATTTGTTAAACTCGGTATTCGGTACATTGAGAAATGATGAAGAATTTAGACCTCGTGTTGAACCAAAAGATTTTAAAAGGCATTTACCCATCTTAAAATCAGTTGAAAAGGGTGAATATTTATATACGGTAACCTTTATTCGGCAGTACCAGAATGCAAGCGTGGTTCATCTTAATATCGATTGGGATTCGACGAAAGATTCACCATACGACCGACATCAACACAATTTTTTCGAATTGTTTTTAGGAGAACAATATGATTGTCGTTGGGATTCTGGAAGTGGTTCCACAGGACAATTCGTATTCAGTTTTATCGTGTCTCCGCCGTTACCTGACGATATTTCAGGACTTGATTTAGTTTTTAGAGAATATAGCGGGCCTTTTGGGGACAAACCCACAGGTCTGGAGATTTCAATGCATTTGTAATAATTTCACTAAAGAGTGATCCATTTCACTATTGAAATATGTTGGAAACCTCCTTTTCTTATAGAACTAACGGGGCAGTTTAGTTAAAGAATCAAACCGGGGTTTTTTATTTGTTTTAATAGTTTGGAGAGTAGCCTATAATTGTTTTTATATAAGAAGTAGTTGGAAAGAGGTTTATATGTTTCAAATTTTTTTAAAGAGAACGTTTATTTTAATATTACGTATAGTAACATTGTTAATTATATTAGTAGTGTGCTGTGCTGGTATTATGTTAGGTGCTGTAATATTTGGTATTATGGGTATTGATGTACCTAATTTACAACTAATCATAAATATAGCATCAGTACCCTTTATGTTTATCGACCATAAAATTGCCGCAATAATAATAAACATACTCGTCTTTTTTCTTCCTGCTTTAATATATTTTCAATTAAGAAAGATGAAGAAATAACGATGTTAAGCTAACGAGTTAAAAATTTGTCTTGTTAAACTAACGGGTGCGTTAGTTCCATAGGATGCAATAAAGGAGATCACAATAATATAAGTGGTCTCCTTTTATTTGTATTAACAAAGCCTTTTTAAAAAAGGAGGTGAGATATTGGGAATTTTAGACCTGGTGAAAAGCAGAAATAAAGAACTTGAATTTATGTATGATTTTGATTTAATCCAAGATACTTCCAAGAAAATTCACATGAAGCAATTGGCCATTCAAACATGTATCAATATGATTGGCCGTACTATAAGCCAATCGGAATTTTATGTGAAGAAGGATAAAAAGATTGTGAAGGACGAAATGTACTACCGGTTAAATGTCAGGCCGAACCCGAACATGTCAGCCAGTCAATTTTGGCAGACTGTTGTCCATAAGCTGATATATGACAATGAGTGTTTGATTATCCAATCAGACACGGAGGATTTATTGATTGCTGACTCTTTTACACGAATCGAATACGCCTTAGTTAATGATTCATTCAAAGATGTAACTATTAAGGACTTTACGTTTTCCAGAACATTTCAAATGAGTGATGTTATTTATCTGGAATATAGCAACAAAAAACTATCGACTTTGTTTGATGGTTTATATTCCGATTATGGAGAACTATTTGGTAGGGTCATAGAATTTCAGAATCGCAAGAATCAAATACGTGGACTTGTTGACGTAGAGGCTATAACTGATAAGTCGGAAAAGGGCCAAGAAAAATTACAGAATTATATAAACAAAATTTACAATGCATTTACCCACAAGTCAGTTGCTATTGTTCCACAACAAAAGGGATTTAAATTAGAGGAATTAAAGAGCACGTCACAGCTTCAAAGTGTGGATGAAGTAGCCAAGGTAATTGATGGTTTTCTCAACCAAGTTGCCAAAGCCTTAGGTATTCCGGTTTCTTTGCTACATGGTGATATGGCTGATGTAGAAAAGCCTACACGAAATTACATGACGTTTTGCATTGATCCCTTTTTGAAAAAAATTAGGGATGAATTGAATGCCAAGATGATTGATAAAAAGGAATACCTAGCGGGAAAGAAGATGGAAACTAAACGGGTTTCTTACAGTAATATGTTTGATGTCGCCACAGCTGTAGATAAGTTGAGAGCTTCAGGAGCATTTAACGGTAATGAATTGCGTGAAGCATTAGGTGAGGAAAGGGTGGACGATCCTATGATGGATAAATACTTCATCACCAAAAACTATCAAGAAAGTTCAGAAGCACTTAAAGGAGGTGAGAAAAATGAAGCATAAAATCAAAGGTGATATTATCAATTGGAATTCGAGTATTTGGGATTTTAACTATCAAATGAAGTCAATAAAAGAAGATGAGGATATTGATTTATCCGTTAATTCTTATGGTGGCGATGCCTTTTTAGGAATTGATATTTGTAATACTCTTAAAGATCATAAAGGACTTGTTACTGTGACGATAACAGGCATGGCGGCAAGTGCTGCATCTGTTATTTGTATGGGTGCTGATAAAATACGAGCGCATGCAAATACCATGCTGATGGTCCACAATGCTCAAACATTTGTAGCTGGAGACGCTAAAAAACTTCGAAAGGCTGCTGATGATGTCGAAAAGGTTAGCCAAGCTGTATTGAAATCATATACAAATCGGGTAGATGAGGATACGATGAAAAAATTACTCGATGATGAAACATATCTTACTGCTGAAGAAGCATTAAAATATGGGCTAATTGATGAAATCATCGATGCTGAACCAGAAGAGGTCGAGTCTGAAATCTTTGAGAACAAAGCAAAAGCATTTAACAATAAAATTACGGCTGCTGTTGCACCAAAGCAACCTATCTCTGCATCAGCATCAGGTATCGACGAAAACACATTAAAACAAATGTTTACTGAATTTAAAAATGAAATTAAAAATGAATTAAAACCAAAAGAGATTGTTCCTGATCCTGTTGAACCCAAACAGAATTTGAGCAGTCTCTTTTTACATTTATAGGAGGTATGGATAATGACAATTAAATTTAATAATTTTGCAGAGAAAAAACAGGCTTTTGCTAAAGCAACACAGGAAGGTAGTGCTGAAGAACAGTCTGCTGCGTTAAATAATATGCTGGAAGCGTTGGCTCAGGACGTACAGGGCGATATTATGAATCAAGTAAATACGTCTATGCTTGACCGTTCTATCATGCAAGCCAGGGGCGCTAATGTCCTTACGAGTGAAGAGACAAAGTTTTTCAATGTCGTGATTGAAGAGGGTGGATTTAAAGATACAGAAACACTGCCTAAAACAACACAAGAACGAATTTTTGATGATCTAGTTGAAGGGCATCCGTTACTGCAGCAACTAGGTATTCAAAATCTTGGTGCGGTTACAGAATTCATTTATGGAGATCCAGAAGGTGCTGCAGTATGGGGCCCATTATTCGGAGACATCCAAGGGCAACTAAATGCAACGTTTAGAAAAGAGTCTATCAGCCAACTTAAATTAACAGCTTTTATTCCTCTATCAAACGACATGCTAAAACTTGGACCTGTGTGGGTGGAGCGCTATGTTCGGACTATGATTTCGGAAGCAATGTCCGTTGGTCTTGAGCGTGGATATGTTGCCGGAACAGGAAAAGATATGCCGATTGGATTGTTAAAAGATTTGAAGGGATCTGTTGTGGACGGTGAATATCCTGACAAGAAGTCTTCTGGTACTCTTAAATTTGAGCCAGGCCGCAAAACCATTAATGAATTAAAAGGCGTTGTTGAAAAGCTATCCATTCGCAAGGTAGGGAAAGACGAAGAAGAAAAGGTCCGCAATGTGGCTGGAAAAGTTGTAATGATTGTCAATCCCTTTGATAACTTTAGCATCCAAGCTAATGCGACCGTCCAAAATGCTGCAGGTATATACGTGACAAGCTTGCCATTTAATCCAACCATTACTGAATCCATGTTTGTACCAAAAGGAAAAGTTGTATTCTTTATTCGTGGTGAGTATATTGCAGCTGTCGGTGGAGCGATGGAAGTGAAGAAATTTGATCAAACATTAGCGATGGAAGATGCAACACTTTATATTGCAAAACAATATGCTACTGGTAAGCCAAAAGACAATTACGCAGTACAAGTTTATGACTTAGACCTAGACTTGGAAGGCGGCCTTGAGGGGTGATTTAATTGGTCACACCTGAACTATTAAAAGAATTTAAAGAGCGCATGCATATAACCCACAATGAAGACAGCAATTTAAAACAATTGTTGTCTTTTTCTATTACAAAGATAAAAAGTAGTTGTGGAGAGTTTGATATTTATGGTGAAAAAGATATTGACTTGATGGGAAAAGAATTAGTCTTTGAACGTACTCGTTATGCCTATAATGATGCCCTTGAATACTTCGATGATAATTTTCTTAGTCAGATTACTAGTTTGGGATTATCCATTGCATTAAAAGAGGGTGAACCAGATGCAGCCGTTTAAATATAAACCGCCAAGGGTGAAGACGGGGGATTTACGTACACCCGTTATTTTTCATGAGTATACAGCAAATGAAGGACCAGAACCGGGTGAATCCGAAAAAAGAGTTCTTTATCGTGCTTGGGCCAAGGTTGATAATGTTTGGTTGAAAGACTTGGAGATTGCTAAGGCTAACGGGACCTTATCTGATATCACCATTAAAATACGAGATCCACAAGCTGATTATATCCCTAATAATAAGCATTATCTTTCCATCGATGCTCCTGAATACCGAGACAAGCGATATAATGTCAAACACGTTCAACCCGATTTGCAAAATAAGGAGTTCATCACAATTGTAGCGAGGCTAACCGAATGAGTGTAAAGATCAAAGGTGAAAAAGCACTGGTTGCAGAACTTGAAAGACGTATTGGAAAAATGAAGGCGCAGCAGTTAAGTGATAAAGCCTTAAAACGTGGTGCCCAAGTATTTATAAAGGAACTAAAAAGTCAATTTGCATCCTTTAAAGATACCGGAGCATCCATTGAAGAAATGAAAATATCAGAGCCGATGTGGGTGGCTGGTGTTAGGACTGTTAAAGTTTATTGGCGTGGTCCGAAAGATCGTTATCGAATCATTCATTTAAATGAGTTTGGTACTGTACAAAACCCAAATCCTAAAGGGAAGGGTTCAATCGCAAGAGCAATGCGAAACGCTGAAAGGGCTTATCGTGAGGCTATCAAACAAGCAATAAGGGAGGGAATATAATGGATGTTCTAGGGATGGTATATAATGTTCTGATTGCAGACCCATATATCAAAGAAAAAGCATCTGGGAGAATCAAATATTATGAGTTTCCTGGAACCGGAGACGTTACAGCACCTTATATCATCATAGACCCATTAGACGTTCCACTCCCCAAAGATTTCGCTGATGATACCTGGCTGACTTATGATTGTCTTTATCAAATTGAAGTGTGGTCAAAGAACAGGACCAATACAAGAGAATTATCTGAACAAATCGGAATAGTTATGTGGAATTTTGGTTTTCATCAAGGTACTGGCATTGATGAATGGGATAAAGATACAGGTGTTTTTCGAGATGCAAGAAGGTATCGAGGGAAATTATATAGAGACGATTTAGACACTTTATAAGGTGTCTTTTTTAATTATTTTAAATAGGAGTGATTAATTTGGCAGAAGAGAAAAAAAGCTATAGAGCATCAACCGGTGTGAATGAATTTTATTATGCGGTTTTAACAGATGACGATGACCATTCATTTACGGCTGGTGAAATTACTCGGATTAAATTTCTACAAACTATTGAGGTAGAAATGCCGCAAGAAGCGATGAGGGCGTATGGGGATAATGGTACAGCTGAAATTGCTATTTCAGGTGGAAATGTAACAGTAGCCACTCAATTTCACAAAGTACCCATTCAGGATAAGAATATTTTATTTGGTTTAGAAACAGTGGACGGACTTTCATCCATTGGTGGTGAGGATGTGCCACCTTATGTGGCAGCGGTATTTACCAAGACATTTGAGGACGGTTCTAAAGAATGGGTGGGGCTTACAAAAGGGATGTTCATGCGTTCTAAAATTTCCGGTAAAACTAAAGAAGAAAACAAAGAATTTGATAATGAAGAAGTAACGGGAGAATTTATGGAGCGTTATGTTGAAGGAGCCGAATCTGAAAAATCTGTTCTTTTCGGAGCTGACAAAAAGGGTGAAACAGACAGCCGAGATTCTCTATTCCAAAAGATATTTGGCAAGCCTTATCCAGGAACAACTGGAGAACAAGGTGGTGTGGAAGGATAATGACAAACTTTAAAGCTGTTGTAGTTGAAGATATCCAGGTCAACAGATTAGTAGTATTAGCAGTCAAAGAAAAAGAAAATGAAATAAATATTCGTTTAGCCCAAGAAGGCGAAGTTCCTGACTTTTTAGCAACAAGAGAGATCACAGAAGGTGAAGAGGTCTATGTGACTATTAAAAATAGAGAAACATGGAAGGTCGAAGCCGGAGCAGACATTCAGGCAGGTGTTCCAGTAGGGACTGGTAAAGACGGGAAAATCGTTGAAGCTCTTGGAGAAGATTCTCCGTCTATCATCGGATATTCCATAAATGCGGCAAAAGCTGGGGAAGTTGTTAGTTATGTCCGGAATGTAAAAGGCGGAGGCGGAGGAGAAGGTGTTCCGGGTCCACAAGGCCCGAAAGGAGATAAAGGGGAAACTGGACCTGCTGGAAAAGATGGTGCAGTAGGAGCAAAAGGTGATACGGGTGCAGCAGGGGCAAAGGGTGCTGATGGATTCCCGACTAAAGCGCAGTGGGACGAATTAGTAGAGAGAGTAGCAACATTAGAAGGGTAAAGAGCAGGAATATTCCTGCTCTTTCTTTATTTAATTTTAAAAACGAAAGGATGTTTTGGAATGGCTAATTTAAAACGTAACATGATCGAATTGGTAAAAGAAGTGAAGGAAGGTGAAATTGAAACGGTGAAATATCTCACACCTGTATTCATCCCCTTTTCAGTAGTTTATGAAGCAATCGATATGACACAAGAAATTGAAAAAAGTGAAGAAAGTAAAAGTGCTGGATCAGAAAAGGAATTAATTGATAAGTTACTGGATTTTGTAGCAAACAAGGTTTATAACAAGCAATTCACACAAGAAGATTTATTTAATGGCCTTCACGCACCAGATGCTATTCAAACCCTCCAAGAACAAATTATGTTTGTGGCTCAAGGTCGGCAAAACGATGAAACAAAAAAGTTTTTGGCGAAGAAAGGTTAACGGATGAGGACTTTTCCCCTGCCAAGCAAAAAGAATACTTGGACAAACTCATCCTTGATCTTATGAAAGATGGTAAGGATATCAACGAAATATTGGGTATGCCTTATCATTTTTTACTCGAAATATTAAGAGAAGAAAATAAACCAAAGCAAGAGAAATCCTTAATCGCCGCATTCGGTGGTTAGGGATTTTTTTATTGGTATGAGAAGGGAGGGTGATTGATGGAGAAGATAGAAGGCCTTTCGATTGGACTTGACCTTGACTCCACAGCCCTCAATCGTGGTCTAACTGGGGTAAAGGATAAATTAAAGACTGTAAACAGTGAAATGAAGGCTAACATGTCAGCTTTTGACCGTGGTGATCAGTCTGTAAGAAAATACGAAACTCGCTTAAGTGGTTTGAATAGGAAACTAGAAGTGCAAAAAGAGGTCACAAAGCAGGCCAAGGCTGAGTACGCAAAGATGGTCAGAGAGCATGGTGAAGGTTCTAAAGAAGCGGATAAAGCTGCCAAAAGCTATAACAATGAAGTGGCTTCCTTAAATAACTTGGAACGCTATGTGGGGCGAACACGTGATGAACTAGAAAAGCTAAAAGAACAACAAAAGATAGCCGAATCCAGCTGGGGTAAGCTTGGCAAAAAACTTGACGAAACAGGCACTCGTTTAACCAAAATTGGCGACAGCATGAAAAGTACTGGAAGATCGATGTCGATGTACCTCACAGCTCCGATTGTGGGAATAGGCGTCATGGCGATAAAAACAGGTATGGACTTTGATGACTCTATGGCAAAAGTACAAGCTGTATCCGGTGCTACTGGAAAAGACTTAACTAAGTTACGTGACAAAGCGAAAGAAATGGGACGCACCACAAAGTTTTCGGCATCTGACAGCGCAGAAGCCCTCAACTATATGGCAATGGCTGGTTGGAAAACAAACGATATGTTAGACGGCTTGGAAGGTATTATGAACCTTGCTGCTGCATCTGGTGAGGATCTTGGAACAGTATCTGATATCGTTACGGATGCCTTAACAGCGTTCGGAATGAAAGCCAAAGATTCCGGGAAATTTGCGGATGTGCTGGCCGCCGCATCATCAAACGCCAACACAAATGTTTCGATGCTTGGTAAGTCGTTTGAATATGCTGCCCCGGTAGCTGGAGCTTTAGGTTATAGTGCAGAAGACACAGCACAGGCACTTGGCCTTATGGCGAATGCAGGGATTAAAGCTGACAAAGGTGGAACCGCACTCCGAACGATGATGACAAACCTTGCTAAACCAACAAAACAAATGAAGGGCGCTATGGATGAGCTCGGAATTAGCCTGATTGATGGCAACGGTAATATGAAAACACTTGATCAAGTTATGAAAGATTTACGCAAAGCATTTAGTGGTATGGATAAGGATCAACAAGCTGCGTATGCTGCAACAGTCTTCGGTAAAGAAGCTATGTCAGGTGCACTTGCAGTAATAAATGCGAGCGAACAAGATTACAACAAGTTATCTAAAGCTATCAACAACTCAGAAGGCGCCGCAAAAAAAATGTCTGAAATTATGGAAGGGACATTAGGTGGTGCTATACGTGCGATTAAAGCAGGACTAGAAGGTTTTGCTATATCGATCTATGAATCTATGTTGCCTGCACTTGAAAAAGGTGCAGAGAAGGTAAAAGGTTTTGTAAAATGGCTTAATGATCTATCACCTGCTGCCAAAATGACCGCCGTAGTTATTGGAGGTATTACAGCTGCCATCGGCCCTTTACTTGTTGTAGGCGGGATGTTTATTGGCTTTTTGGGAAGTGCAGCGACAGGGCTCGGAACACTTTTTCCCGCCATTGCCAAAGCTGGTGGGTTGCTAAAGTGGTTAAGGTTAGGGTTTGTAGCACTCACAGGTCCCGTTGGGTTAACCATTGGTATTTTAGCGTTATTAGCTACTGGTGTAGTCATTGCTTATAAAAAGTTCGAGCCATTTCGAAATGCTATAAATAAATTGAAAGATGTTTTTGTAAGTGCCTTTAAAATAATAACGGATTATTTTAAAAGTAAGATTTCGGAAATGAAATCCTTTTGGGATATAAACGGAAAACAATTACTTGATGCCTTCCAAAATATTTTTAATGGGATTTTGTTTGTGATCAAACCTATGATGCCGATACTTGAAGCTATTTTTAAAGTTACGTTTAAAGTCATTTTAGAAATTGTAAAATCAGTTTTCGGAAATATAAAAGGTGTAATAGACGGTGGACTAAAGTTCATCAGGGGCTTAATACAAGTGTTTTCCGGATTGTTTACCGGTGATTTCTCAAAAATGTGGACAGGAATCAAGAATATCTTTTCAGGTTCCATTCAGTTTATTTGGAATTTCATGCAGCTAATGTTCTGGGGTAAGATGCTTAAAGGTATTTTATCATTATCGAAATTAATGGTAAATGCGTTCAAGGGCATGTGGGGCAGTATAAAAAACGTTTTTTCTACAGTCATTAAGTGGATCGTGGATTTTGTAAAGAATCGATTTACTTCCATGAAAAATACAATCGATACTATAACAACCACAATTAAAAATATCATTTCGACCATTTGGAATGGTATTTTAAACTTTTTCAAATCAGTGCTAAATTCTATTGTGGATTTAGTTAAAAATCGTTTTACTACTTTGAAAAATACAATCAATACCATTTTCAGTGAAATCCGTAATCTAACCAAAACCATTTGGAACGCCATAAAGGATTCCATTTACACGCCTATCAAAAATGCGGTAACAAACACCATAAACCGTTTCACTATTTTAAAATCAAGTATATCAGACATATTTGGCGCGATTAAAAAAAATATTAAAGGCTATGTTTCGGATATGGTTGAAACTGTAAAGGGTATGCCGCAAAGGATGTCAGATGGTCTGAAAAAGACAGGCGGTAAGATTAAAGAAGGTGTTATATCCGTATCTAATAAAATGGTATCCGGCTTAGGTAAAGGTGTTAATGGCGTTATTACAGGCGTTAACTGGGTTATGGGAAAGTTAGGCGTTAAGAAGAAAAGCCAACTAGACCCTTGGAAAGTTCCACAATATGCACAAGGTACAGACGGGCATCCTGGAGGATTGGCCGTTGTTGGTGATGGTAAGGGTTCTAACGCTGGACAAGAATTAATTCAAACTCCTGATGGACAACAATATTTATCCCCTGCAAAATCTACACTAGTCAATTTGCCTAAAGGTACACATGTACTTGCTGCAAGCCTAACAAAGCAATTAATTCCTCATTATGCTTGGGGTGATGACTTTTGGGGTGCAAGCAAAAGTATTGCTAGTAATGCATGGGACGCTACCAAAAAAGGTGCTAAGAAAGTAAAAGATACAGGCGTAGATATTTGGCAATATGCTAGTAATCCTAGCAAACTATTAGATTTATCCATGAAAACTTTAGGGATTACCGCACCCACGGGAACCGATGTTTTGGGGCAGATAGCAAAAGGCGGTTTTACTAAAGTGAAAAATAGTGCAGTGGATTTTGTAAAAGATCAAATGCAGGGCTGGTTTGGTGAAGGGGGAAGTGCGGCACCTGCTGGTAGTGGAGTTGAAAGATGGCGTTCTGTTATTCTCAAAGCAGCGGCTATGATGAAAGAATCTGTAACTCCTGCTGAAGTGAACGGGATTTTGGCACAAATTAAACGTGAGTCTACCGGGAACGAAAAGATTGTACAATCGTCTGCAGTATGGGACGTCAATACTGCTGCTGGAAATCCAGCGAGGGGATTGCTCCAATATATACCGCAAACATTCAACGCCTATAAGATGAAGGGACATAACAATATTTATTCAGGATATGACCAACTTTTAGCGTTCTTCAACAATACAACATGGAGGCGTGACCTTCCATATGGTCGTAGAGGATGGGGACCACGTGGTAAACGTAAGTATAAAAACGGAACAGGCTTACTAGGGCACATAGGCGGAGATGCTATTTTAGGAGATGGAGGAAAAGTTGAACCATTCTTAATGCCGAATGGTTTATTAGGTTTAAGTCCAGACAGCTCAACGCTTTTTCCTAATCTTCCAAAGGGAACAATTGTATGGCCTAGTATTCAAGATTTCCTTAAACCTACTAATGGAACTTATAGAACAGATGCCATGAAGTTGTTGGCTTTGGCAGGTAAGACGGTGGATAAAGGAAACAAGCGTCCTGGACAATTGCCGAATGTAGGCACTGATGGTAGTGAAGGGAATAATGTACTACAGAAATTACTTGAGGCCACACTTGAACAAACAAAGGTGCTTTTACAATTATTAAACAAGGATACAGACATCATTTTGGATGGACCTTCGATAGCGAAAGGTATTCATAGAGAAGTGGCTAAATATCAGACACAAGATAAAAGAATAAGTAAAAGAACGATTAAAGGGAAGGTGAGAAAGTGAACAGTTTTACTTTCGATGGTATATCAAAGCCATACCTTACTGTCCTTAAAGATAGCAACAGACAACCGTGGGCTCCAATCGAGTGGACGTATCAAGACGTTCCAAAACGACCTGGGGCTCTTCCTGTTAAAAAGAACACGAGAGTTAGAGCATTACCTCTTCCTGTTTTTTTAAAGGGTAAAAGTATTGAGGATTTGCAAAAAGTAAAAGAGGACTTGGCAGAATGGTTAATCCATGACGAGCCAAAGCCTCTTATTTTTGATGACGAACCTGATCGGATCTATTATGCAGTCGTGGATGGAAGTTTTGATCCTGATGAAATATTGAAGTGGGGGCAAGGAGTCATTCCTTTTATTTGTCCAGATCCATTCAAATATGGCACTGAAAAAACTATAACTGTCACTAACAGTGCAACCATTGAAGGAACGGTGTCCACAAATCCTATATATACAATCACTTTTACTGCTAAAGCAAGTGAATTTAAAATCCTGCACCAGGATACAGGTAAGTTTGTCCGTGTCATTTATGGATTTGTTGCTGGTGATGTGTTGGTCATTGATTTTACCAAACGTAAAATTACTAGTAATGATCGGCTTCAAATGACAGCTTTAGATTTAAGTAGTAATTGGTTTAATCTGCAAAAGGGTGTTAATAGATTTACGATTACTCCTGCAGGAGTGACAACAACAAAATTAACTTATAATCCAAGGTGGTTGTGATAGGAAATATCGATGTAACTGAACTAGAAAAAAGAGTATCAACACTAGAAAAACAGGTACTTGCTCTTGTTGCGGAATTAGTGAATTTGAAAGCGGAAAACAACGAAAAATAAAAAAAATAAAATGAATCCCCAGCCACTGAATGGCGGTTAGTGACTGAGGATAGTTTTACTTGAACTCCAATTGATGTTCACCTTTTTCATACACTTTATAACCTTGTTTTTCAGCTTCATGTATAATTTCGTCTTTCGACATGGAATAATTACGAACATCAATAGTGGTTTCAAGGTTCCCAGGTGCCTTGAAATTAAGTTGAAGATATTCGTTTAACTCCTGCCAAGAATATAAAGGTTTAGAGTTGGGGCGCGGATCTAGTTTAGACATATGTACTCACCTCCTCCCATAGTCCTAGTTCGACACGGGAGGACAATATCCTGCAAGAAAGGAGGAAACCTATGACAGATTTACTATTATTTGACCCATACGACAATCTATTAGCCGTTCTATCAAATGAAGCCGAGGAAGCATGTCCCTTTTGGTCTGCACCATTTAAAGAATTATTGAATCAAGGTTCTACTTTTGAATTTACTGCAGAAGGGAATCATGAGGATGCACAGCATATTGTGGCTGAAAACCAAGTCGCCTTCATGGACAAGGATGGCTTTTTTCGTCTTTTTACTATTAAGGAGCCAGAAAGAACAGATGGTGAAGAAGGGCCGGTTATAACGGCGGTCTGTGAAGCAGCTATGCTTGAGTTAAATGATGAGGTTATTGAAGATGTTCGGCCCTATAATGTCACTCTTAAAACGGCCATTACAAAAGCGCTGGAGGGTGTGAGGTGGAAAGTCGGAGTGGTGGCAGAGTTAGGTTTAGATTCCACGAATTTTTATTACATTACACCGACTGAAGCAATAACCGAATGTATTAATACATGGGGCGGCGAACTTCGAGACCGTGTGGAAATTGAGGGCAATAAGATAACTGGTCGGTTTATCGACATCCTTCCTAGAAGAGGAGAAGACATAGGTAAACGATGGGAAATTGATAAAGACATCCTTTCTATTACGGAAAGAGTTCAATCTTACCCTAAAACAGCATTATACGGACGAGGTTCTTCTCTTGAGATAGAGGATGAAGAGGGAGAAGCTACGGGAGGATTTACTAGAAAAATCACTTTTGCTGATATTGAATGGAAAGTAAAGAATGGTGATCCTGTAGATAAACCAAAAGGCCAAAAGTGGGTTGGGGACCCTGAAGCTCTAATTGTATTCGGAAGAGAAAACGCTGATGGTACCCTCAGGCATCGAAAGGGCATATTTGAAAGTAGTGAGCAAGAAGATCCTGCAGCGTTGTTGCAAGAAACATGGGAGGCCTTGCAACAACAAAAGCATCCGATTCGTAATTTTGAGATGAGCGTTTTTTTACTTGAAAATATTATCGGATACGAGCATGAAAAGGTGAGATTAGGTGACACCACTTTTGCCTTGGATTATTCTTTTGCAAAGCCGATTGAAGTGGAAGAGAGAATAATAAGTTTTGAGTATGATGTATCAGATCCGGACAATTCGGGAGTGGTCGAACTTGGGAATTTCATCGACTTGTATTCTGATGATGCCCGACTTGATCAGATTGAATCGGAGTTGAATGATAACAAAGGGGTTTGGAACAATGGTGGGAAGAAGCCCATTACGGATGACAAGATTGAAAATGTTCCCCCTACTAAACCTCTAAATGTTATTGCCTCTGGATTATTCCAAAATGTACTAGTCGAATGGGATTTTGTTAATACCATTTCTATAGCTAATTACGAGGTCTATGCTTCTCAGATACAAGGATTTACCCCTGACATTTCTAATCTTACATTCAGGGGTAAAACTAGTATTTACACCCACCAGGCAGGTAACAATCAGCAATGGTATTTTCGAGTGAGGGCTGTGAATACACATGGTGTTGCAGGTCCATTCTCTGAGGAAGCAATGGCGCAGACAGCAAGGATTATTTCTGATGATATTTTATTCGGTCCAGATATTGCGGCTGAATTAAGAGAATTAAGTAAGACTGCTGGAATATTAGCTGATGGTGCAGTTGATACTAGTGAAATTGCTGATGATGCAATCACTTCAGCAAAGATTGTGAACTTAGCGGTTGGAACTGCAGCCATTGCAAATGCTGCTATTACCAATGCGAAAATCGCCAATTTGTCTGTTGGCACAGCACAACTTCAAGATGCTGCCATTACAAATGCGAAGATTGCTAATGCATCAATCGATAGTGCTAAGATTTCTTCTTTGGCGGCTGATAAAATCAAAGCTGGCATCGTTACAGGGGTATTATTACGTTCGATTGATGAAACATCTAGATTTGAGGTTCAGGGTGGACGTTTAAGAATGGATGTTAATAATGGTAATAATTTAACAATCGATACTACTGGTATCTATTATCTTAATTCATCCGGGCAAATTTTATTTCAATCGACTAAGAAAATGACCACTTCTGATATTTTTGGTACAGCCGAATATAACGCCTATCTAGCAGCATTTAACGAAACAAGATCCGTTACTTATGCTACTGCTTTAACAGGTAGCGGTTTTGTAGATGACTATGATTATGTACCTCATAGAGCAAAAGGATTTTATGGTGATTATATAAATAAAAATCCAGGGTCTCCAGGATTACATGTTTATATAAAGCCATTAACTGGTGGGGAAGCAAGAATTACACGCAACGAAACAACAGACGATTATAGGCCTTTAAGAGCACAATATGTATATACACAAAGGATTGATTCAAATCCACAAGGCTCTAATTCTAATCATATTTATATTGGTTCTACAGATGAAGTGAGGATATCGACGGCACCAGGTCTGGAAAATACCACCGGGAGATTGAGGGCGGGTTCAATCTTCGCTAGTTCCATTACTTTGAATAACCTAGGGAATGGATCCCATCTGAACTTGCTACTCGTGGGATCAGATAGTGAAGTTAGGGTAAAACATTCAGCCGATGATAGTTATAGACCGATCCGGGCAAGAACATTTACTACTGATACATCTATGCGTGAAAACAAGAAAGATATTGAAGTATTTAGTGAAGATTCGCTAGCTATATTCCGTAATGCACAAATATATACTTATCGTAGAAAGACTGATGATCGGTATGCCTTTAAACAATTAGGTATGATGATTGATGAAACACCTAGAATTTTACATGGTGAAATTGGAGACAGTTTTGATTTATATGCTTTAACTTCTTATATGGGTAAAGGTATTAAAGATATCATTACTGTTTTAGATTTGCATAGCGATGAAATTAATTTGTTGAAATTAGAGAATCAATATTTAAAACAAAAAGTACAACAATTAGAAGACCGCCTTGACGCGGCCTAAGGAGGAAATAATTATGAGAGTAGAGATCGAAAACGGAAAATTAGTGACAGCGATTAATTTTATGTATGAGCTAAAACTGACGAGAAAGCATTCACGCTTCCGCCGGCATTTTATCAACCTTATGAATGAAAGCCTGAAAGTAGTTGAAGATGACCGAAAAGAGCTGCTTGAGGAACACTCTCATAAAGATGAAAAGGGAGAAGCGATTGTCAAGGATGGTCAATATGACGTTAAAGATATGGAGGCCCTGTCGAATGATTTAAAAGAACTGAATACTGAAAAGCTTGTTATTGAAGGTGGTGATAATCGTGAGATGATCCGAACCATTAAACATGTATTGAAAAAAGTTGAGGATGAAGAGTACGAGGCACAAGCCTCAGAAATTTATGATTATCTCTGTGAACAATTTAGGGTTGATGAAGAAGACGAAAAAGGAGCTGAAGAATAATGTTAGAAATTCAAATCACAGCAACTAATATCCGTTATACCGACGGTGGAGTATCTACCGTAAATGTGCAGTTCCAGAGTAAGGATTCGGAGGGGACTATCAATCTTAGTGGTTACATTCCCCTTAGTTCTGAAGAGTACCTAGGGAACGAAGCTCTTTCAAAATTAACGGAAGTCGTAAGGTTAAAATTAATCGATCGATTGCAACCAAAAGCCGAATAGGCTTTTTATTTTATATACAAATGGGGTGAAAAAGATGAATGTTTCAATGGGTTTATTGATCACGCTTATTGGTTTATTGTGTACGGCAACAGGAGCTGTCTTGGGCTTGTTAACATTTAGCCGAAATAGAAAAAACGATATCAAAAGTAATGTTAAAAATGATGCCACAGAATCGGCAATCATTCGAACAAAGTTAGACAATATTGGTCAATCAGTTGATTCAATTAGGATTGATTTTAAAGCAAGTGATCAACGTTGGACTGCCTTATCAGAAAGAGTTATTCGAAACGAAGAAAGTGTGAAACAAGCTCATAAACGAATTGATCAAATCGGAAAGAAAGGGGAACTTTGAAATGGAAAAAGCAAAACAATATGTAGCAATGATTGGCGGTGTCCTGGGGGCGCTGCTTTTATTTTTTCAATCGCTAGGTTATCAAGTTGAATGGTTCAATGAAAATACGATTAACTCATTTATTAACTTTATTACTGCTGTTGTCCCTCTTGGGTTTGCTTTATATGGAGTGTATAAGAATCAATATTTATTAACAACGAAAGCTCAAAAACAAGAAGAAGTTTTGAAAAAACAAGGATTAAAATAAGCTGCCCATCGGGTGGCTTTTTATTTAAATAAAAAGGAGACGATGGGAAATGAACTTTACTAAACTTCCTCAATTGGTAGATAAAAGAGGTAAATTAATATCTAAAGGCACTTACTCAAAACGTACAAAAGCAATTACCCACCGAGTTTGGCACCATTCCTTAACAAAAAAACATTTGGGTGGATCTGATGCTGCAAGCTTCGCGGGCTACCATGTAAACACTTTGGGGTGGCCAGGTGTAGGATATACATTTATTATTGAACCAAAGAATGTGATTAATACTCCAAATGGAAAAAGGGCTAGGATTGTGTATGCTCATGATATCGACCGCCGGACCTACCATGTAGGGAATAGCAATCAATTCTCGCTCGGTATCTGTGTTGCTGGCGATTATCGATATGACGATATGGACGAGCCCACACTTGCGAGTATTACAGAACTTCATACCGCACTTTTTACAGGTGGAATAGGGAAATATGATAAAGCCCATAATGAAATGCCAGGTTATAGTTGGAAAGCTTGTTGTCAGTATAACTACAGAGATGCATTTGATTGGAAAGGCTCGAAAACTCCAGTCAATCCAGAAACGGCTCCTGATGTTTACACCATCCAAGAAGGCGATACTTTATGGAGCATTGCACATAAGGATGGAACAGGTGGAGTGCAAGTTGAAGATCTAATTAAAGCGAATCCTGGCATCGATCCATCCAAATTACAAATAGGGCAGAAAATCAATTTTGGAAATGCAAAAGACGTTATTGTTCAACCAGATATAAAAGAGGATGACGAACCTTCAAATGGCGGAGATGAAACAATTAGATCCATTCAAAAAACCTTAAATAGCCGTTATAAAGCGGGTCTTATTGTTGATGGATTTAATGGCCCTAAAACCAAATCAGCACTTATTAAAGGTCTACAAACAGAACTTAATAGGCAGTTCAATAAAAAACTTGTTGTGGATGGTAAATGGGGAGCTAAAACTAAGGCGGCAATCGTGACTGTCCAAAAAGGTGCAAAAGGCAATCTTACATGGATTCTACAAGCTGCACTTTATTTGGAAGGATATAACCCTGGATCACTTGATTCTATCTTCGGAAAAGATACTGAATCAGCATTATCTAAATTCCAGAAATCTAAAAAGATAACTGCAGATAACAAGGCTGGTAAGGCAACTTTCACTAAACTGTTTACTGCATAAACAACTGTCCTTCTCCATAATCGGGGAAGGAATTTTTTCAGTCTTTTATAAGAACGCTCGTTCGTATATAATGAGTGTAAAGGAGGGATCTTTCTGATGAGTACAATTCGTGATAGAGGTCTCGTTAAATGGCAAGCAGCATTAATTATGCCAGAACATAAAGCTTTAAATAAAAAAATGAGTGAGGTTGATTATTTCTTAAATAAAAAACCTATCCTTGATGAATACCAGGTTGAAGAGTTTGAAAACAATATTCATTATGCAATGGAATATCATTTACCTGTATGTTTTAGATTGCATAACAAGGGTAATCCACATGAATTATACGGACATTGTGTGTACATTCATCCTGTTACGAAAGAGTTACGAATTCAGAAGAAAGATAGTTCTTTTGAGTATATTCAGTTTGGTAATATCATTAATATAATCGTTGAGGATTAATAAAAGCCCTTACTCACTTTGAGTAGGGGCTTATGTTTGTATAACCTTCTTTACTAACTCCGTAATATCAATGTCTTCGTTATAAATCACTTGATCAATTCGAAAATCCTCACTAGCAGCAAAGTTGTTTTTAATCTGCTGAATCCATTCATATGCCGCAACGGCAGCTGCCCAATCTGGATCCTTCTTATAATCTGAATTAGGAACAGGGAAGCTTCCACTTTGTAAGAATTTAGTTCCTTTTGAATGTAAGTAAACTTTGATTGTAATGTTCATTTTTTTCTCCTTTATATTTCTGTAATAAAGATGAACAAGAAAATTTCAAAATGACTAACGAAAGCCCCTACTCATTGAATAGGGGGCTTAAATAATTATTTACTTAACTCATTTTGTAAAGCTTGGTGCATCCAAAATTGATCTGCAACTGCCTCGAAATTTTTATAATCAAAAGTTTTCCATTCAATCTTATCAAATGTTCCTTTGGTTAAAGTAATCTTAATTACGTTTTCATCTTTAGATTTTCCATAAGCATCAATCATAGGGTATTGCCAAAACAAAGTGACTTCTTCAGCTTCTTTGTTTTTGAAAACTTGCTGGAAAGCATCTTTACTTTTCATTAACATTCCCTTTATGGCCATTTTTGTAGTTAAGTTTTCATCTCCCGTAAGTGTTAAAAGAATTATTTTATCTCCTTCTTTATCTGTACCCAGATTATCATTAATGGTTAATTCTATAATTCTTTTTTTATCTGTATTTGTTTCCTTGCCAAACTTTTTGTTAATTTGCTTAGTGACTTTATCATCCAGTGTTAGTTCTTTTTTAGGTTCAGCTTTTTTAGTTTCCTCTTTTTTAGGTTCTTCCTTTTTTACCTCATCTTTAGGTTTTTCATCTTCTTTTTTTTCAACTGGTTCTCCGCCCGAATATTGGGTGCAACCTGTAATAATAAATAAAGCTGCCAGTAAAACAAATAAGCCTTTAAGTTTCAATCTTTTTCCTCCTCATATAAATCATCGACCTTCACACCTAATAATTTAGCTAATTAGCACATAATCAATTGTAGGATATTTTTTCTTATTTATCCATTTGTGTCATGTAACACTGGTATACATTGTGTTTAATAACTCTATTATTTGATTGTTCTGAAGTATGAAAAAATAATTTGTTAATTAGAATTATATGGTATTATTTACATACAATAACTTAATTCATTTATACTACGATTTGTAATAATGTGGGTTTTGAACAGTCTGTAGGAGGATATAACATATGGAAAATAGTCTAAGAAGAGAGCCGCATCTTTATATTTTTAATGAACATTTGGGTGGTGGTGGCTTTGGTGATGTATATAAAGGCAATCAAATTTTCGATGAGAGTGAATTGATAGCAATAAAAGTTCTTAGACGGGACGAACTAAATCAAGATGGTATTGATAGATTTAATAGAGAAATAAGAATACATTCCAAATTAAAACATAAAAATGTAGTTTCAATCATTGACTTTTCATTAGATGACAGTATCCCAGGGGATGAAGAAAGAGGGGTAGCATACTATACAATGCCCCTAGGGAAATCAAATTTTAGAGCTTTTATGAATGAGTACAGACAAAATAACGTTGGAAATATGGACGATGAAACCGCAGTATTTTATTTTAATCAAATATTAGACGGGATAGAATATGCACATAGTGAGGGAATTATTCACAGGGATTTAAAACCTGAGAATATAATATACTATACTATGAGGAAAATGGAAAAGAAGTATTAAAGATTGCGGATTTTGGTCTTGGGAAATTTTTGAATAGTAAGGCAACGTTATTAACACAGTCAAGAATGGCTCTCGGTACTGATGCATATGCTCCTCCTGAGCAGCGAGAAAACTCAAGAGATGTTAAGGAAGAAGCAGATATATATTCTTTGGGGAAAATTCTCTATGAAATGCTGACTTATGATATTCCGCACAGCGTTGATTTTGAGAAGATTCCCAACTCAAAATTAAAATTTATAATTAGGAAGGCTACAAATCACAATAAGGACAGAAGATATAAAAGTATAAAAGAATTAAGAGATCAGCTTAACGTTATCATGGGGAATACTGGTACTGCAAAAAATTTATCAGTACAATTTAACGAACTATATAAGAGTTATATGAATGAAAATGAGATAGGAAAATTAAAAGAAATGTGTGATTTACTTTTGAAACACAATGATGACTATATTCTTTATACAGAAGATTTTATGAAGTTAGATGAGATCACATTAGCAATTATGAGTGCGAATCATCAAGACGAATTCTTCGAAATTTTACAAAATTATTTCTCTATTGCAGACGGAAATCACATATATAGTTTTACGGATAAAATATGCGATTTCATTTTCGATAGATTAATTGTATGTCTTAGAAGTAATATGGATCTGTACGAAAGAGCTTTTGAAACCGTCCTACGTGTAGGCCATAACCATAATCGTTTCCATATAGCACGTAAATTTTCTAGAGAAATAGAGAATATTTCTGATGAGGAAGTAGACTATAAAATGTGTATAGGAGAAGTATTAGCAAATAATCAAATGGCAGCCAAATGGGTGAAATATTATGTGCACGAACATCAACTTTGCGATTATCTTGCTAAAGAAATAGATAAATATTAAGAATTAATTAATAACGTATTTAGACTTCCTTATGGGAGTCTTTTTAGTGGGTAAATTATAGAATGGAATAAAATAGATAGGACTTGGAACTTAGAGGAGCATTTTAAATGATAAAAATTTATACCGAAAATAATGATCGTTCTTTGTTAATTTCCGCGAATAAAGAGCTTAATGAATATTTGAATTTTTATTTTCATTTTTATGATGAGATAAATGAAGAGTATATCATTGAAGATATCTTTCCGGAACATTTATATAAATTTAATAAAGATAGATGTGTCCAAGTTGTAAATGAATTAAGAATGTATGTTAGAGATCATTCCGAACATGAATTAACACCTACTCATGAATACGCTCTTTTTAAGGTGTTAAATTGCATTAGAGATTTAGAAGAGGAAGATGATATTGAAGTTCTAGAAGATTCTAGAGGTATTAATTTTTACATGAATAACTGTTTTCAAGATTTTGATTTTGATGATATAGAGATTTTTTTTGAAACCTATTTTAAAGATCCTTTATTTGAAAAAAAGTTTAATATAAACTTAGAAGAATATTTTGAGCTCGTTACAGAGGACATTGTTCAAAAATATATAAGGACTAAGGAGGTATATCTAGTGTTTAAAAGTATGATGAAAGATAAAGTATCACTAGAAAAGCAGGATGGTGACGTTTTTAATAATATCCAATCAAACGTTCAAGGAAATGAAGTGTTTATTGGAGATACTTCATTGACAATTGAAGAAGGGGATAGAATTACAAGGATTTTATCGAATGGTCATAAAGAAGTGTTCATAGTTTTAAATAGCAATTTTTATGAAAAAAAATTGGGGATTCCTGCTCATTATGAATTAAAAGTACGTAAAGAAAATGCCATTGAACATGAACGTTTTCAATCTCAGATATATAATGATTATTCAACTAATACTATTAACGGAGGTGAAAATAGTCGAATAAATAGGCATTCTACTGACAATTCAACGAATACTTCAATAAAAGTAACTGATATAACAATATTTAACCAATTAAGAGATGCAATTGCAGAATCTAATCTGTCAGCTACTGAAAAAGACAAGCTTATTATTGAGGTAAACGGACTTGAACAATCAGTTGGTACTCCTAACTATCCAAGTAGATATCAAAAATTTATAGCTTCTGCTGCTAATCACATGACAATGATTGCTCCTTTTATTCCACAGTTAACATCATTGCTTGGAAATTTGTAGAAGTGAAAACACTGTAAACCGGCAATAAAAAAAGTAAATTCTCCCTCAAGATAAGATATTTACTAACCCTGACAAGAAATTAGATAGTTCTTGTCAGGGTTTTATGTCCCAAACTTGAGTGATTTTTGCTGAATATTTGAACAAGAGTGTTTAACCGACAAGAAGATTGATAGCTTTACGGGTATATGGCAGATGAATAAGGAACCTATCTTTTACATCTACACAACCAATTTCGAGCGGAAAATAAATTGAAATGTGGCTAGAAGCAGAGAATATACATCTCCAAGGAAAAACTTTCTCTGAAATCAATTAATGTTTTCCATAAACTCAGCATCAAAGTAAAGATCGTTCATAAGCTTATTCACAATCCCGTTAAAATATGCAAACTGTCCTTTATACATCTTAACTCCATTCTTAACCTTCATAGCAAACTCCTTGAATGCTTTGGTGCCGATTTCTATTTCCTGTTCCCTTGTGAAAGCGCGTTTGTTAGCAGAAAAATCAATCACTCTATTACACTGCTTAATAACCTTCCAGAATTCCTGTATAGTTTCAGCCTTTTCGTAGAAGCACCCAACTAGATTACTAAATACACCTGGAACCCAATGGGCTACGAAATTCACTAGTTTGATAGAGTTATCTAGAGGATTATCCAAATGAGAGAATTGAGCAACGGCTTTACGTTTATTGTTTTTAATATTTTGTTTTAAGAAAGAAGTAGTTGTATTAATGGCCGGACACTTCTTGGCCTCTTTCACAGGGGTCTTGCCGGACATTTCAGTTTGCACAGGTTGAATGATGATGGCATTGGCTGTTTGCATCATATCCTTTTTTCTCTTCATAGGTATCTGGCGGATCATGCCCAGGTCTACTAATTTTTTCACTAAACGTTGAATTGTTTTATAAGATACTTCTAGTTTATCGGCAATCGTATTCTTGTCCATGAAGCTCACACCTAAGTACTTGCAGCTGTGACGTTTTAGAACCTCTAGCAAAGCAATTAGTCTAGCTTGTACATCTGCACGCTTAATATTCGTACGAATATTGTCTCTGTACGACCTAACAGTTATATTTAATTCTTCAATTTCAGTGAAAGTTGATAGATCGTTAAATGACTCTTCATTTGCTATTACATCGATACGTTTCTTCATTAATATTTTGTCTCCTTTAGGAAACAAAAAAGCAACGTTCACCATAATTGAACATGACAAACGTTGCTCTAACCCAGCACATATTGTAAAATGTGCATAGGGGTACAGCAAGTGTTTGCCTATCGTGAGTAGGCGGACGGTATAAGAGTGTTGGTAGCACTACTTATACACGCTGTGCTCTTTTGTTTTTAATTTATTTCAATAAGGATTAACGATACAAAAATACTGCCCGATAATCACCCGATAAATGCCCGATAATTCTTGAGTTATTATGAGTTATTATGATAAATGAATTTTAGTGAATGCTTATAAATAGGCGTTTTTGTGAAAGTTTGACACTATATTAAAGGTAAGAGCATGTTCCGCACACAAGTTCACCCATGGGAACGCGAACAATACATGTCTACTTATTAATAGCTTAAAAGCCTTGGCATTACTGAGTTTCTCAGTTGCCAAGGCTTTTTTTATTTTTATAAAATGAAAGGGAACTGGCTGGCCGACCACATTTTGACCACATTTCATACTATTTCATATTATGTTGAGCATAATCCATGTATTTTGAAACTATATTTGATATTAATCCTAATCTCTATTATTCAAGTAACGGACAGGTTAGTTGAAGATTCTGTATGGTAAAATCTAATCTTAGAACAATCGTTTGTTTATAGAGTGGGATTAGTATGGTTTATGAATAACCTACTACAGATGTTGTTATAAGAAGGTTGCAAAAGGTGTTAAACAACGAAATTTCAAGAGATGAATTTAACGTATGGGCATATAAATGGGTAGAGAATTTTGACAGTAGAAATCGTTTATCTCCAGAAGAGGATGAACTACATAGTTACTTAATCAATCTACTTGCAATTGATTTGGAAATAGATAAAGGTGTTTATTTTCACGAAGATGAAGAAATTGAAGAATGGATTAAGAAAATTAAAAACGGGAAATCGTTATTGTAATTAAATAATATGCTGGAAGCGTTGGCTCAGGACGTACAGGGCGATATTATGAATCAAGTTAATACATCATGCTTGACCGTTCTATCATGCAAGCAAGGGGGGCTAATGTCCTTACGAGCGAAGGGACAAAGTTTTTCAATGTCGTGATTGAAAAAGGATTAAATTTTATGATTTTCCTGAAACCAGCAGCGTGACAATGGCTCCTAATATCATCATAGATCCATTAGATGTACCTCTTCCTAAAGATTTCGCTGATGATACCTGGCTAACTTATGATTGTCTTTATCAAATTGAAGTGTGGTCAAAGAACAGGACCAATACAAGAGAATTATCTGAACAAATCGGGAAAGTTATGTGGAATTTTGGTTTTCATCAAGGTACTGGTCCCGATGAATGGGATGAAGAAACAGGGATCTACCGAGACGCCAGAAGGTATCGGGGAAAATTATACAGAGACGATCTAGACACTTTATAAGGTGTCTTTTTTTATTATTTTAAATAGGAGTGATTAATTTGGCAGAAGAGAAAAAAACTATAAAGCATCAACTGGTGTGAATGAATTTTATTATGCGGTTTTAACAGATGACGATGACCAATCATTTACGGCTGGTGAAATTACCCGGATTAAATTTCTACAAAATATTGAGGTAGAAATGCCGCAAGAAGCGATGAGGGCGTATGGGGATAATGGTACAGCTGAAATTGCTATTTCAGGTGGAAATGTAACAGTATCCACTCAATTTCATAAAGTGCCAGTTCAGGATAAGAACATTTTATTTGGTTTAGAAACAGTGGATGGACTGTCGTCTATTGGCGGTGAGGATGTGCCACCTTATGTGGCAGTGGTATTTGCCAAGACATTTGAGGGCGGTCCGAAAGAGTGGGTAGGACTTACAAAAGGTATGTTCATGCGTTCTAAAATTTCCGGTAAAACAAAAGAAGAAAACAAAGAATTTGATAATGAAGAAGTAACGGGAGAATTTATGGAGCGTTATGTTGAAGGAGCCGAATCTGAAAAATCTGTTCTTTTCGGAGCTGACAAAAAAGGTGAAACAGACAGCCGAGATTCTCTATTCCAAAAGATATTTGGCAAGCATTATCCAGGAACAACTGGAGAGCAAGGTGGTGTTGAAGGATAATGACAAACTTTAAAGCTGTTGTAATTGAAGATATCCAGGTCAACAGATTAGTAGTATTAGCAGTCAAAGAAAAAGAAAATGAAATAAATATTCGTTTAGCCCAAGAAGGCGAAGTTCCTGACTTTTTAGCAACAAGAGCGATCACAGAAGGTGAAGAGGTCTATGTGACCATTAAGAATAGAGAAACATGGAAGGTCGAAGCTGGAGCAGACATTCAGGCAGGTGTTCCAGTAGGGACTGGTAAAGACGGGAAAATCGTTGAAGCTCTTGGAGAAGATGCGCCTCCTATCATTGGATATTCCATAAATGAGGAACATGCAGGGGAAGTTGTTAGCTATGTCCGTAATGTAAAAGGCGGAGGAGAAGGTGTTCCAGGTCCACAAGGCCCGAAAGGCGCTACTGGTGCTAAAGGTGACAAAGGCGACAAGGATGCTGATGGATTTCCAACGGAAGAACAGTGGAACGAATTAGTAGCGAGTGTGGAGACACTAGAAGGATAAAGAGCTGGAATACTCCTGCTATATCTTTATTTAATTTAATGCTCTATTAAAGGATGTTGTTGAATAACTTGTCCTCAACAGGGTTTGTATATTCTTCTTCTGTCAATAATGGTTATGAAATCACAAATGAGCTGAGTGAGCCAGCAAAAAAGGAAACAAATTTTGCTCTTCTTTGTTTTTTTACCGTTTGTATATAACTTACCGTTATGTGAAAGGAACTTATTAAAATGCTCGAGAAGGGTAAAATCGGAAGCCGTCAACTGACGATATTAGTGATATTATATACGATTGGTGATTCTATTTTAGTTATTCCCACCATCGTCGCTTCTGAAGCAAAACAAAATGGTTGGGTTTCTGGTATTTTTAGCGTGGCGATAGCACCGTTATTGGTTGTCTTTTTATATGACGCTTTAAGGAAATGCTATCCTGATTTAACATTAGTGGAATACAGCCAAAAAATTTTGGGTAAGTGGCTGGGAATAGCGATTTCGCTTCTATTTATAAGCTACTTTTTTATAACCACAGCGACTTACCTGAGAGAAATTGGTGATTTTATGACAAGTCAGATTATGCCTGAAACTCCTATTCAAGTGATTATGTTTCTTTTCATGAGTATCGTCCTCATGGCCGCACGTCTCGGTTTGGAACCTTTGGCCCGAAGCGCGGAAATATTGTTTCCTTTTGTTGTAATACTTTTATCATCATTGATGATTCTTCTATTGCCTGAGATTAAAATTCAAAATCTGCAACCCGTCTGGGAGGGAGGATTGAAACCAGTTATACGGGGGTCTATACCATTTATTGTCTTTCCCTTTATAGAACCGGTTGCGGTTCTGATGATACTCCCGTTCGTGAGTCAAAAAGACAGAATAAGAAAAAGCCTGTTTGTCGGTCAATTGTTGGCTGGAAGTGTTTTGATCATTATAACAATGTTAGCCATTCTTGTTCTTGGTGTCGATGTAACAGCAAGTGAAATTTATCCAAGCTATAAATTGGCTAAGAAAATCAATATCGCTAATTTCCTGCAGAGGCTGGAAGCAATACTAGCCATAATATGGTTCATCACAATTTTTATTAGAGTTAGTTTGTTTTTTTATGTGACCGTTTTAGGTCTGGCACAAACGTTAAAATTGCAAGATTATCGTCCTCTGGTTTTTCCATTTGGTATGATTTTGATTGTCTTTACATTGATTATGGCACCCAATATCGTCTATTATAGTAACTTTATTTCAGACATCTGGCCTTTTTATGCTATGACATTCGGGTTTCTGTTACCATTGTTATTACTAACAATCGCCAAAATTCAGAAAAAATGATGGACCAAACTAAGATTGGGTGTTATTTGTTAAGAAACTTGTGTGAAATTCTGTAATTTTTACACAAAACATCCATGAAAGCTTTTATAGTTATCTTAACAATACACGCTATTAGATGCTTAGGTGTTATTCCATTAAAGGGCGCAATTCTTTAATAAGGCATGCTTTCCTTATTGAACTAACAGTTGAAATAGTTCCACAGGATGTACTAAAAGAGACCACAATAATGAACTATACCCCTGATAACGGACACACAAAAAAAGTGTCCCTTATCAGGGGTTTTTTATGTTTCAATAGATGTAATGAGTATGGACGGAGGGTTTCTATGAGTAAGAATATATATACTGAATTTCAGATTAAAGAACTCGAAAAGAATCCAAATATTATAAGTGCTTCCGAGCGATCTATTTCCTATAGTCCGGAATTTAAGACAAAAGCTGTTAAGGAATATAAAAAGGGGCAATCCCCCTCACAAATTTTCATTGACCAGGGATTTAATCTCGAAATAATTGGTAAGAAACAACCCAAGCGTTGTCTACAGCGCTGGCGTGTTACCTTTGAAAGGTTTGGTGAGGAAGGCTTACCGAACGCCGTGGAAAAGGAAGTACAGGACGCCCCACTTCCAAGCCACAGTCTGTAGAGGACCAACTTAGGAAGGCCGAGGCGAGAATCAAATTCCTTGAAGCGGAAAATGACTTCCTAAAAAAGCTGGAAGAGCTAGAAAGGCAGGCTTTGAAAAAGAAATGATTCTAACTGCAGCTGAGAGGTTCTATCTGATTGAAAGGACGATCAGAATACACCAATTAAAGAAGGCTGTTTCCTATCTATGCAAATTGGCTGGTGTAAGTCGAAGTGGCTACTATGATTGGTTAAAGGCAGCTCCTTACCGTGAGCTTCGTGAAGAACAGGATGAATTGGACATAGAATTGATTAGAAATATTTTCATCAGTAAAAGGGAAAAAGTAGACGCCCTCCAAATCAAAATGATTATGGAGAATGACTACTCGGCCGTAATGAATCATAAGAAAATCAGATGGTTGATGACAAAATATAATCTCCTAGCGAAAATCAGAAGGGCCAACCCGTATCGGAAGATGGCCAAGGCAACCAAGGAGCACCTTACTTGTCCAAATCTCCTTAATCGTGAATTCAATCAGGAGGAGCCAGGGAAGGTCCTGCTTACTGACATTACCTACTGACCAGGGGTTCCATTACACCCATCCGCTATTTCAACACAAAGTGAAGGAACTTGGGATAATGCGCCAATGGAAAGTTTCTTTGGCCACTTTAAGGATTTGGCAGAATATAAAACATGTACTAATTTAACGGATGTGAAGGAAGAAGTTGATCGAGTTATTGAAGAATATAATGAATGTCGTTATCAATGGGGACTAAAGAAAATGGCCCCGGTACAATACCGGGACCACCTATTAGCCGCATAGGCACTTTTTTATACTGTCCGAATAATGGGGCACAGTTCATTGAGAGGGGCTTTTCTAAAATATAGGCTTAACCTTCTTCACTAACTCCGTAATATCATTGTCATCGTTATAAACCACTTTATCTATCCGAAAATCACCACTAGAACCGTGTTCACTTTGAATCTGTTGGATCCATTCGAAGGCGGCAATAGCCGCCGCCCAATCAGGATCTTTCTTAAATTCTGAATTGACGACTGGGAAACTCCCACTCTGAAAAAAATTTGTTTCCTTTACATGTAAATAAACTTTGATATTTATATTCATCCATTTATGCTCTTTTCATTTTATTTATTTAATTCAAACTCAATAGTTTGTTCAATTAAACCACCACTAAATGAACCATCTTGGGATTCCTTTATTAATTTTTCTATATTAGATTTCATCTACATCATTACTATAAAACATTCTCAAGGTGATTATACATGGTAGCCCTTGTTGAATTAAATTAATTCTCAAAAATTCCCTCAAAACTCAATTTCTATATCTTTATTAATCCCCCTTCTACTACAAGGACATAGGATCCAAACTCATTTGAAGGTACTCTTAGAGACAAAGAATAATCACACTGTTATCCAGTAAATCGATAGCTACCTGAGCTGGAAATTCGAAGGTTAAATGAAACAGACTATGAGAGGAGAGGTGGAAAGTTCAAGAAAATAAAGTGAGGTGCAACCCTCCTTTTTATATAGAACCTGTTAAAGAATGTTGTTGATTTTCTTCTTGAACTATCGGGCAGGCATACTTGTAATAAAATGGGTTTAATGGTAGGATAATATAGTTACTTGAGCTGCGGCTCTTGGGAAGAAAGCTGGTGGAGCATTTGGAACTTACTACAGTCTGCCATGTTGTAACAGCAGCTGAAAAAGCAGTTTTTCTAGGCAAAGTGAAATTTGGTCCTACAGGTTCTTATATGGGCAATTATGAAATTAAAAAAGTAGAGAGAATTACTAAATTGTCAAGTGGATCTGGAGGACAAGTTAACACTAGATACCAGAAGTCTACTATTGTTAAACCATTTTTTTAAGCATTATTTGTAAATGAGATGATGAAGTGAAGAAGAACATATTATTTTTTATACTTTTGTTAATGTGCACATATTATATTGTGGATTTGACTTTTTCTAAGGCTATTTTATTCTCGATTATTATGGTGGTTGTTGTTAATCTATTTACTTTCTTTGATAATCGTAAAAATAGGAAGTTGGATAAATAGAATTTTAGATTAAAAGGGTAGCAATAGCTACTCTTTTAATTTTGTCTTAAAATCTATAAAATGGAGGACGATGCATGGCGGTACAAACAAAAACTTGATGTCAAAGAACTATATAAAATTTTGATGATTTAGATCAAGGAACCTTGGTAGTTTAAATTGTATCTGAGCGCGTGTAGATTTAATAATGTGCTTCTAAGTTGATTTTGTGTTGAAATGAAAAAAATATTATTGACCACCATCTGACCACATAATAAAAATAAAAAGGTGAAATAACCTAAAAGAAATTTGTATATAGGTTATAGAAAACCTTGTTAAATAAGCCTTTATGTATCTTTTTGAAAAAAAACGAAAGGCGAAGATATGTTCCGCACACAAGTTCACCCTTGGGAACGCGAACAATATATGTCTACTTATTAATAACTTCAAAGCCTTGGCATTACTGAGTTTATCAGTTGCCAAGGCTTTTTTTATTTTTATAAAATGAAAGGGAACTGGCTGGCTGACCACATTTCATACTATTTCATATTATGTTGAGCATAATCCATGTATTTTGAATAACCATCAACACTTTTTCTTCGAGTTCCTTTGACACGTGAGCATAGTCATCTGCTGTTGTTTGTATTGATTTAGTAGCGCGCCACCCTGTGCCAAGGGTATCATCCAGGGAGCAACTGATTTCTGGAGCAGCCTGTAACTAGCCCCCATTGGATTATCACCACGAGTTCCGCCACCGCCAAGATTTGGGGTTTAAATTTGCCCAATCTCATATAATTCACCCGCATACAATAAAACCATGTTCTAAAAAACAAATGGTTTTATTATAAGGAGAGGAATATTATGGGTAGGGACTCGAAAAGGGATTTATGTAGTGAATTTGCAAGGATTCTTGACGGTGATGCAAGTTTTATGAATGGAGTATGTCTGGTTCAAAGATTTAGAGACATACCATTTAAAATACTTGGAAGGAGAACTAATTCACCGTTAGTAAACCCTCAATTTTTCAGCTTTGAGAATTTAGATAGTAAAGGCAATGCACTAAATCTAGGTGAAACAGTACTACTCCAAGACGAGGTAAATCCATTGTTAACAGAATTAAGAAAAAGGGATATTATTGTAACAGCAGTTCATAATCACTGGTTGTTTGAAAATCCTAGAGCCATGTATATGCATTTTGAATCAATCGAACCACCACTGGAATTTGCTCGAAAAGTTCGAGAAGCATTCAAAGTCTTAAAAGATTAAGTTGAAAAAAATTTAATCAGGAGATGATATAAGTTAATGTCTTATGCAACAGGTGCGTTAGTTCTATAAAGAATCAAAAGACTGTTATTAATTCGGTCTTTTTTATTTGTTTAAAAATCAACAATCAATTTTTCAGAACTAAAGAAGGTGAATTAATTGGGTTTGAATACTTCGCTTCCTATCCATTGTCTCCAAAAGTCTCTCGAAGGTATAGTCGAGAGGGTTGATTAATGGTTCTATATCCAGTTTGTACTTCCATGCTTCTACCGCATTTCATACTATTTCATATGTAGCAAACGAATTAAAAGTGATTCAAATGGAAATAGCTTAGAATATAGCCTTGACACAATAGAACGGCAAATCATTGAAATGAAGTATTTGAGCCATGAAAAGCAGAATGATATTAATATCTATATGGATATGGGACTACAAAAGACTCCATATTACGAGAAAAAGAAAGTTGCAATTTTTCAGATTGCATCCTCCTTAGGGATAATTTAAATAGCAGAAAGACCGATTTTTATTTCGGTCTTTTTTGTCTTTTAATTGTGTCATTAACCTATGTAGAGCATAGAATGAATTAACCCATTTAAGTTCCTCCTTAAAACAAATAAGGAGTGATTGTATGTCTGGTTGTCGTAGAGATGACTGTTGTGATGGATTTGACGGAGGCCGTGGATTTGGTGGTGGATTTGCCTTTTTAGTTGTATTGTTTATCCTCTTAATTATTGTTGGAGCTAGTTTCTGCGGTGGTTTTGGTGGCGGTTATGGTGGCGGATATGGCGGTGGATTCGCCCCAGCCTATGGATATGGTTCATACTGCTAAGAATATAAAAAGCTGACCTCATTTTTGGTCGGCCTTTTATTTTTTAATTTCTATTTCAGATGGGCTGCTTTTAACTTTGTAAATCCGTATTTTCCTGATTTTACGCCTTAAAGTAACCGGCTTATTTTGTTTAATAAAAAACATGGACAAAAATAGGGACAAAATCAGGAGAAAAAGGCGGACAAAGTTGCTGCCTTTTTTTTTATGCCCATTTTTATAAGATTAACTCAGGAAGGAATTCCTGGGAGCCGCATCTTTCCCAAAACAAAGGTGCATTACGCGAGAGTCAAACAGGCATGAAGTCTATGCTGATGCACTTTGTTTGCGGTGGCTGCTGGCGGGGAAAGGGGGGAAAAGTCCTTCAAAAATATTTTATTAAGCTGTTAGCATAATGGGGGATTTTCAACAAAAAACTCCTTAGAGGAGTTATTTTATAACATTACTTGTTTTCATTATTAATTTTTCGAACCGTTTTTTATAATTGTTTCTTTAGGAAGTTCAGGATATTTTTTAAAAATTAAATTTATACAAGTAACCATATTTTCTTTTTGTAAAAGGTAATTTATTTCATACTCAATAGATGGAGTGGAGCTAGTATAGTTTCATGGACACATTTTAGTTAAGTCCTTACAATGATTTTTGAGAGGATGTGTCCGTCTTGGAACGTAAGAATACAGGTAAAAAATATAATAATGAATTCAAGAAGACTATTGTAGATCTTTATCACTCGGGTAATTCGGTCAAAGAATTAAGCGGCGAATATGGCGTATAAGAAGTTACTATTTATAAATGGGTTAAAGAATTTACTCCTATCGGTTTAGGAGAAGAGTCCATGACCCCAAAGGAATTAGCTGCCATACAGAAGGAAAACCTTCGGTTAAAGCAGGAAGTTGAAATTTTAAAAAAGGCTATGGCCATATTCGCGAAAAAGTAACCGAGACAGATCTTACTGAATTTATCGAGGAACACAAGAATCTATACCTCGTACAGAAAATGTGTGAAATATTAGAAATCCCAAGAAGCAGCCATTATCAGTCTCTTCAACTTGTCGTATCAAATCGCGAACAGGAAAACCAAGAACTCACGAAGGAAATTCATCTGATTTACCTGGAAAGCAAGGGACGATATGGGGCTCCAAAGATTCATGAAAGCTTATTAACCAGAGGGTTTTCCCTAAGTCTAAAGCGTGTTCAACGTTTAATGAGCAAGGCAAGAATTCGTTCTATTACTAAGAAAAAATACCGTCCCTATCCATCTAAAGAAAAGGTTATTCAATTGGATAATTTGCTAAAACGAGACTTCACTACTCAGACCATTAATGAGAAATGGGTAGCAGATATTACGTATATCCACACGTTAAAAGACGGATGGTGTTATTTAGCTTCGGTATTGGACCTTCACTCTAAGAAAATAGTAGGGTATTCATTTTCTCGTTCAATGACGACAGAACTGGTCATAAAAGCTTTCAATAACGCACACATTTCACAAAAGCCCTCGGAGGGCTTAGTTCTTCATACAGATCTTGGCTCACAATATACAAGCAGTGAGTTTACTCAACATATCCAAAACCATCATATTAAGCAATCCTTTAGTCAGAAAGGTTGTCCGTACGATAATGCTTGTATTGAATCCTTTCATGCCCTATTAAAAAAGGAAGAAGTCAACCACGTACAATATCTAGACTATCAAACAGCTAAATTAGCTATGTTCCAATTTATTGAAGGTTGGTATAACCGAAAAAGAATTCACAGCAGCTTGGGCTATCAAACCCCACAAGCCATTGAAGATCGAATTAGGAATACAGCTTAAGATTTAACTTTTTAGTGTCCAAAATATTGACTCAAATCCAGGAGTTAACTTTTTATCTGTTGTACTATAATCACCTTGTTTATCTTTTTCAGTTTTAAAATTATTAATTAAAAATACTAATAATGTGTATATAAAAACTATTAGTATTTTTATACCAATGGAAAGATTAACTGTATTAAAGAGATTATCAAGAAAGCTAATCACAAGATAACTATCTAAAAAGTCAAAAACTCCAGAAATTAGATTATTAATATTTACTCTAATAAAATCAAAATCACTAATATGAATCGTCTACACTTATCTGGACAGATATTTTAAGGGCAGCTACACTTAACTTACTACAGATAAGGGAGCACTCAAAATGACGAAAAGAGAACGCCGTACATTCACTTCCGAATTTAAAAAACAGATGATTCAACTCTATCAAAGCGGAAAAACACGAAAGGTTCTTATTGAAGAATATGAACTTACTCCTTCTTCTTTAGATCGGTGGATTCAACAGAGTGAAAACACAGGTTCCTTTAAGGAAAAAGATAACCGTTCTCCCGAGGAAAAGGAGCTTATCAAACTACGAAAAGAATTGAAACAGTTACAGATGGAGAATGATATTTTAAAGCAAGCAGCGCTGATACTAGGACGAAAGTAAATGTTATTAAGCGAAACAAAGACAAATACTCGGTATCAGCCATGTGTAACGTCCTGGAGCTATCGTGGAGCACCTATTACTACGAATCAAAAGAACGAAACTCAGAAGACGATGTCACACACGCCATTATAGAAATATTTGAAAAGAACCGTAAGGTATACGGAACACGTAAGATTAAAGTAGAGTTATTGAAGCTCGACCTAACGGTCTCCAGACGCCGGATTGGCCGGACTATGAAAGAACAAGGGCTTGTATCATCTTATACAGTCGCCCAATACAAACCGCAGCAATCCTCATGTAACGAATCAGTCCTGGCTAACGAATTAAATCGGGAATTTCAACAAGAAGAAGAGAAAAAAGTAGTGGTCAGCGACTTAACATATGTCAAAGTCAAAAATAAATGGCATTACATATGTGTCTTTGTCGATCTCTTTAATCGTGAAACTATTGGCTTTAGTACGGGACCTAATAAGGACGCCCAGCTTGTGGCACGCGCATTTGCATCCATCAAAGGAAACCTTCATGATATTCAGCTTCTCCACACAGATCGAGGGAATGAATTTAAAAACAAGCTAATTGATGAAACGTTAACCACGTTTAAAATTGGCCGTTCACTTAGTATGAAAGGTTGTCCATATGATAACGCTGTCGCGGAAGCGACCTTTAAAATCATTAAGACTGAGTTCGCCAATCAAAAAACATTTGCGAACTTATCCCAGCTAACTCTCGAATTTGGAGACTACGTGAACTGGTTTAATAAGCTAAGAATTCATGGAACTCTTGGCTACTTAAGTCCTCTAGAATATAAAAAATTATCCCTTAAAAAAGTTGTTTGATTTAGTGTTGACAATCCAGTATCACATAAGGGCTTTATAAAGGGGGGCGATATTGATGATAACAAATTGGTCCCTTATTTCGCTAACAGGGCATTACATCAAAAACAGGGGTTGCTGCGGCAGCCTTTTTCTAATAGAACTAAACCAGCTAAGCTCAGCTATTCCTCTCTGTTTATCGTATCCATCCTATTGACATAACACCAATTTTGATCTACATTGGGCGTGGTTTAAACTGAAATAATGTAATAATAAAAGGGGAGAAATTAGTTGTCATATTTACTAAAATTAATAAGAAAAAGTGAACAAATAACAAGCCTTTGGTCAGGTGGTAAAACAACTCAACTTGCTATTTATCCTGAAAATGGAGATTACTCGAAGCGTGATTTCAAATGGCGGTTAAGCACCGCAGATGTTGAGGTAGACGAATCCTTATTTACTCACCTTCCAGGCATTCAGAGAATTATCATGATCCTTGATGGAGAAATGTTGCTTCAACATAAGGGAAAGCACCATGTGCATTTAAAGCCATTTGAACAGGATCGGTTTGATGGCGGCTGGACAACCCGAAGTATTGGGAGGGTTACGGACTTTAATTTGATGTTAGCAGAAGGATGCGAGGGAGACCTTAACATGATTCATATTAATAATGGGATCCAACATGAAGTGTTGGATAATAGGGAATCTACGAATAGATCCGAAGCCTTTTATTGTGTCAAAGGAACAAGTAAAATGAGTATAGATGAAAAAGAGACTTTTGTTTTAGATCAAGGTGACGTAGTAATCTTAAACATGGATCATTCATGCAACAATTTAAATATAAAGTTATCCAATCACAATGACTCAATTGCAAAAATTATTAAGGTAAGTATTTTTTATTGATATATTCACTAGAAGTATAGTATTCTTTCGAATTGTGGGTTAAGAGGCTAAACCAAATAAATCAATCATTATAATTTGGTGATTACTGGTAGGTGTAAGAAATGGGGAGTGAACAATATATTAAAAATACTCCAATGTTACTTCTTTTCGCATTTCTTTTTATTGGCATTTTTGGATTTTGGTTAAGAAAAAGGATTCTTTCATTCGATTTTAAAAACAAAAGTAAATTGTTCTTCTTGTTGGGCAACTATGAGTTGATTGGTGGAGTTCTTATTGGTATAGGCTTACTATTTATTGTGATTTTTCTCTAAGATTTATTTCACTCCCATGAAAATTAAAATATTCTTAAAACCAAAAGAGCATACAAAAGATAGACCTAGAAAATGACTTTTTTTTAAAAAGGCTGAAACTTATGAGTGATCCGATTGAGTTTGGTAAATCGTTAAACAAAAACCTCCAATTATAGCAAATTAAGTAGAGGCTAGCGCGACGACCAAAAAAGGATTAATCTCCCATGAGTGCTACCCATAAAGGGCGCGACAGTCGGTGGTACACCGTGGTCGTCGGAGTCAGACTAACGGATGGGCTCAAAGGCACCATAATTCAACGACCTTCTTCGCCAGCCATTAAAACATTATCGACCTAGAAACCAATTTTCATTCTCTGTGGTGAAGCGCTGATTTTTGCGCTTCATGGATGGCTAACGGGTGCTTTTCTTCAAAAAGGGAGTTGCTTCAGCAGCTCTTTTTCTTATGGAGCTAAAGGGATAGGTTATTTAAAGGAAAGCATCAAAGATAATGTTAGTGATGAAGATTTAATACAAGAATACACAGAAATGAGTAAAGCATTTGGGAAACCAGCTACAATTGACGAATTGAAAAGAACAACTGAATATTCCTATGATATATATAGACAGCATTTCGGCACTATAGGAGAACTTAGGGAGACTTGTGGGTTTAAAGTAAAGACAAAACGTGCTGCACCTATCATTACCAAAGTGATTGTGTAGGATGAGCAAAACAGTCGGTGACACAACACATGAGTACTTTTATAATGATGAAGTGTTAGATATGGAAGTTGTTAAAGTGAACAATGAAATCACGCAATATCGTTCATACGAATGGAATGGTTATACGCCACTTGGTATGATTGTGAAGGCGAAGAACGATACAGGTGAATTTGAAACAAAAGCGTATCAATTTATCACAAACCAACGCGGAGATGTATTAAGTATTCGTGACAACGAAGGCAAAGAAGTAGGTTCATATAAATATGATGCATATGGAAATATTTTAGCCACTGAAGGTGTAATTGTGAAAGAAAATCCTATTCGTTATGCAGGTTATTATTATGATGAGGAAACGAAGAATTATTACTTGCAAGCTCGTTATTATAATCCTGAGAATGGATCCTTCTTAGCGTTGGATCCACATCCTGGGGATGATGATAAACCGTTGTCACAGAATGGATATACTTATGCGAATAATAATCCAGTGATGAATGTGGATCCGTATGGATTAAAGCCTAATAGAATATTTTACGCATTAATGACTGGCCTAGCATACGTTGTTGCAGCAGTTGTTGGAGATGTAAAAGACATAGTATTTGTTGCACAAACTTTATATAGTATGATTAAAGATTATTTTGGTGTAAAAAAGGCAAAATCACAACGTACAACAGAAGCAGCAAGAAAGGTCGTTAAAAACTCTCGAGCTCTTAGTAAAGTAATAGAGAAAAGAGCAAAAAAGCAGCTAGGATTGCTGGAGTTGCTGCTTTAAGAAAAAGTTTCGGTGGATGGTATTTATTGGGTAGATTTTCAGTTGGGATTTATCAAGGAGGTCGTAATAAGTATTTCCGATCTGCTCCATGTTACAGATCTGCTTATACTTATGGCTCCTACGTTGCAAAAAAAGGTTAGGTTAAAATAAAAGGAGCTTATATAATGAAATATTTAAAACTTTTTATCTTTATTTTTATTTTTATATTTTCTGCCCACTACTTGCAAGCTACTTGGGATAAAAATAATAAAAGCATTAGTACAATCATTTTATCGATTGTTTGTATTTTTTACTCTATGGTAATGTCACGCAGATTAATGGATACAACAAAACTCTACGTTTTGCCTATTTTTTTAATTATTGGTTATTATCTTGCGGATTGGATTTTAAAGATTGACCATCTTATCAAATAATACTTGTTTTTCGGTTTTACTTACGTTATAAACATACTTTTTCTTTGTTTTTAAACTGCTTAATAGAAAAACAAAGAAAGAAAGGCTCATTGCAATTTCATTCATCTGCATACTATTTACAATAGCTTTATATTTAACTCCATGGAGTCGTTAAATAGAATGAGTTAAAGTTTAGAAGTTGACCAATTGTTACATTAAAAAATAAATAATTGTTGAATTACTCGTATAAATTGGGCGTGGTAATTCGATAGAATGAGTTCGATATTATATCGGGCTCATTTTAATGCAGTTACTGTTTCAAAATGGATATAACTATGTAAATGGGAATAGTAGATATACTAATGGCAAAATTGCGCAAATCCTTGTAGGAGCTTTGCTAAAGCTAGGATTTAAAGTAGTTGTATATATCGGTAATTTATCGGGTATATCGTGTCTTATCTTATAGGCAACTTTTTAGACCTTATAATCAATATATGTTTAAGTAAGAAAATGAAATTTTAGATTGCCTTTTTTCAAAAATTAACGTGAATGTCAAGTAGCCCCCAAATACTAGATGGGTGGTGTATTTCGGGACTATGTTTTGTTTGCTTCACTTTTTATCGGTACTCTGCATGCCGAGGGTAAACTAGATGACCACGGCAAGACTTTATCTATTTCTATTTTATTCGTTAGATCCATATTTGGCAGCGTCTCAAACAAATAGCGAAGATAATGATAGGGACTCAAATCGTTCTCTTTTGCCGTTTCAACCACACTATACATGATGGCACTCCCTCTAGCACCTCGCGGTGTATTAGAAAAAAACATCCAATTTTTTCTCCCAATCACAAACGGCTTAATGGAACGTTCACTTCTGTTGTTGTCGATTTCTAAATGCCCATCCAATAAAAAAGCTTCAAGATGCTTCCATTGATTCAAACAATAAGTGATAGCTTTTTCCTAGCACACTTTTTGGTAGAACGAGATCTTTTTGTTCATAAAGCCATGCTGAAAAAAGGTCCAGAATGGGCCTGCTTTTTTCCAGTCGCTGCTCATGTCGTTCTGTAGGGTCGACATGTTTTAGCTTTCTTTCGATAGAATAGAGTTGATTACAGAAATACAACCCTTCGCTCGCCTTCACCTTTTTTCCTTTCTGTGAATCAGGTAAAGCCTTTAAGGCTTCATCAAACTTACGTCTGGCATGCGCCCAACATCCCACAAGGGTGACATCCGGTACTTGATTGTAACCACTATATCCATCCACTTGTAAATAACCTTGATAACCCGTTAAAAAACGTTTCGGGTGTTCGCCTGCTCTTGTTGGTTGATAGTCATAGAGAACAAAGGGGATATCATCTCGCCCTGTGCGATATAACCACAGATAGGACTTGGTAGTTGCGGCACGACCAGGTTCACGTAAGACTTGGAAGGTTGTTTCATCCGCATGAAGGATGGTTCGAGCAAGTAGATGCTCATGCATCCTTTTATACAATATCACTAACCATTGATCAGCCCCGTATAATAACCAATTTCCCATCGTTTGACGTGATAAGTAGATTCCCATTCGTTCAAAATGCTTTTCCTGACGATAAAGAGGCAATCCTTCTACATATTTTTGAGTCATGATATACGCCATAATGGACGGGGAAGCGATACTTTTTGGAAAGGCAGGAGCTGGCATATTCGCAGTCACGATCGGTGTGGAAACCTCATCTAGTTCACACTTGCGGCAAGCATATACGTATCTCTTATGTTCTGTCACCTTTACTTCTGCAGGAACAATCATCAGTTCCTTACGGACTTCTACACTCATCTCATGCAAAGCATCATCACAGCACGAACAAACCTGTTCTTCGTCAGCCAAACGATATTCAATCGTTTTGATAGGAAGGTTTTGAACGGACTCATCCCTATGACCGCGTTTCTTTTTACGACGATAGGTGATGGTTTCAACAACTGGTTCGGGTACTTCGGTGTCACTTTCTTTCTCAGCCTCATTAAACAGTTCTAGAGCGAGTTGATTTTCCGTTGTTTTTTCGCTAGACGTACCAAACCGTTTTTGTTGGCTAAGACGAAATTGTTCTTCGTATCATCTCACTTTTGCCGTGAGTTCTTCTACTTGAGCTTGAAGAGATTCAATTGTAGGTTGATTTTGATGAGAGGATGTTGTTTTCATAGATGAATCCATTCGACAAAATGAATCAAATCCCTTCTAAATATATGAATTTTTCACAGGATTGTTCTCGCATATACGGCTTGATGCCCTTGTTTTTGTTCAAATGAAAATCCATCAAGAAGCCATCTCAGTTGCCTTCTTGATATGGTAATTGGCACATTTGGATGTTGAGTTGGCCAGTCAAACTTTCCTTTTTCCAATCTGCGATAATGCAACCAAAAACCATTATGTTCCCACACGAGAATCTTTAGTTTATCGCGTGAGCGATTGTAAAAGACAAATAAACAAGAAGAAAAGGGATCTAAATCAAACTCTTCCTTCACAATGGCTGCCAGTCCATCAATAGATTTACGTAAGTCTGTAGCTCCTTGTGCGATACATACCCTTTCAATGGCTGTTTCTGGTATCATAGCTGTTTTACCGTCTGCATCACTTGTAAAAGCACTTGTGGAGTAAAAGGTGCATCTATTTCAATTGTAGCTTCTTTAAAATGAATGCGGATGGTGGTATGTATTTTTTCTTCTATTGGAGGGATATTCACAGATACCCATTTTGTACGTTTACTTTCAGTTGGACTATCAGCTTGAGGTGATAATTTCTTGAGCCAATAATATAGCCGATGAACCGGCAGGTTCTGTTTTTGACACCAAGCAGCTTTTGATAATCCACTTTCTTTAAAATCTTGGATGTGAGCTTCCCATTCTTTCTTTATAAGGCGTTTTTTCATAAAAAAACCTCCACATGTATGATGTAAGGAAATTATCTCATGAGCTATTTACAAGTAGTAGGTGGGGAATATTTGACGCTTACCTTTGTACAAGAGTATGGGTTTTATTGAAGAAGGACGTAAAATTAAAGAATTTAAGATTAATAACAATGAATATGTTGATGATATTCTTATGTATAAAATGGTCTAATAATCCAAAAGGTTGTAATTATAATATTTCTTTATGCTATCGGGGCAGATTAGATGAAGAAGCCGACCAATAAAGGTCGGCTTTTTTCATACTATTTTTAGCAGCAGCCTCCGTAACCGCCCCCGTAACCATAGCCACCGCCGCCATATCCACCAACAAAGCTAGCTCCAACAATGATTAAGAGTATAAATAAAACGACTATAAAGGCGAAACCTCCACCAAATCCAAAACCGTCGTCACACCTTGATTCACAACCTGACATACAGAAACCTCTCCTTATTTTATTTGTTTTTAAGGAGGAAATTAATTAAATGGGTTATATCACCTTATGCTCTAATTTGGAAAATGACACAATAGTAGTCTCCATCTCTGTTCATAGGATAAACTGTTGGAGGTACCTCTTATTGAGCTAACAGGTGCTTTAGCTGAACATGAAGAGTATTTAGTTTACGCAGCTTGATAGACTTATATATAATAGATGAAAACCATTAGGAGTTGACTTTATGCTTAATCGGATCAAGAATAAATTGATTCCCGCACAAGAAACGGGAGAAGAAGTAGATAATATCTACGCAATCTTACCCCCACCAGGAACCATTATCGAAGAGGCAACGGAAGAAGAAATGGAAAAGGCAGCAGAGCTTGAAATTAGACATATGGCTTTCATGAGGTTGCAGGAAATGAATATACAATTTGACGGTGCGTCTTATAAAGAACTATTAAAAGAGTTTCAAGATTTTGAAACCGATTCGAGTAAATTTTGGAGAGGTGTATCTAGCCGTTTATCCGTTCCGTATGAATGGCCAATCAGAATTGATCATGCAAACGGCCCTATTTATATTGGTGAACACGATTTATATGAAGAAGAAGAGAATGAAGATTGATATTGAAATTTATGCTTGGCATAGTCGAATAGGTTTATGTATTATTTATTAATGTATTTTAAATCGATTTTAGAGCGTTAACCAAAAGGGTTAACGCTCTTTTTGTTTACAAAATTAGCTGGATAGTGAAGTAAGTGGATTTTTCCTTCTTTTTTAACTAACGGATGCGTTAGTTGAAGATCGGAACTGTCTTTAAGGGAGCTTTTTCTTTATACAACTATCGGGGCAGATTAATAGAACTACAGAAAGAAATTATGAAAAAAGAAGATGTAAAAAATTTTATAGAACAATTATGAGGTTAACCACCTATTTACTGGGGCCGTATTTCTTTGTGAGTAGAATTGTGCCAAACTACTTGATTTCTCTGAAATAATGCACTACAAATGAACTTAAAGAGTTAATAATTAGATAGAAGAGCAACTTTTTTGGAGGTGTCAGAATGATTAAGATAAAAAACAAAATACCAGACTTTATTATATGTTTAGTCTTAGGTACAGCCTTAGGAATAATATCCAAATATTTAGATACTGGAGTTAGTATAGTTTCATGGACACATTTTAGTTAAGTCCTTACAATAATTTTTGAGAGGATGTGTCCGTCTTGGAACGTAAGAATACAAGTAA